>JBDWQX010000205.1:0-66365 GCA_039986395.1 Cyclobacteriaceae bacterium | reverse complement strand
GCTTACTCCAATGATAATTAGTTACATCAGGAATACCTTAAGTATGAGTTAACATATGACGTATAGTAATGTTCTTGTACCTCTCGTCTTTGAGCTTGAAATATGGTAAATGTTTTATCAAGGGATCGTCAAGTTGGATCTTCTCTTGTGCTATTAATTGAGCAATTCCTGTTGCCACGAAAGTCTTAGAAACAGATGCCATGTGAAAAACAGACTTCGAGGTTACAGGCTCTTGCGTTTTTAGATTCTTAACGCCAAAGCCTTTGGCGTATAGAATTTTTCCATTACTCACAATTCCAACAGCAAAACCTGGAGACTTCGTCTCTTCTAAATGTAAAAGACAAAGGGAGTCGAGCATTGCTTCATCCTCAGGATTTAGCGTAATTTTTGGTTGGCTTTGAATATCAAGGCCAAATATCAAAAGGGTAAGTATCAGGGTTACTTTCACTCTCGTCATGTTATGAAGCTTTATGCAATTAACTAAATCGTTCGATAGGTACCTAACCTCTTTCTTCCCTAATATTTGGCAAGGCCCAGGTAATCAGTCCAATTAAGGGAAGAAAGGAGCAGAGCTGAAACACATATTCGATACTGGTTTTGTCCGCCAAATTTCCAAGAATTGCTGAGCCTATACCACCCAGACCAAATGCTAGACCATAGAAAAGACCTGAGATCATGCCTATTCTTCCAGGTACTAGCTCTTGTGCATACACAAGGATTGCAGAAAAAGCCGAGGAGATGATTATGCCAATGAAAATGGAGAGAACCATCACCCAAAACAACCCTGCGTATGGTAATAGAAGTGTGAATGGAGCAACTCCAAGTATGGAGATCCAGATGATAAATTTTCTTCCAAATCGGTCACCTAAAGGACCCCCTAGATAGGTGCCTGTTGCTATCGCTCCTAGAAACGCGAATAGATAGAACTGAGATTCCTGAACCGACACCTGAAATTTCTCGATGAGGTAGAACGTAAGGTAATTGGTCATGCTCACCAGGTAGAAGTACTTAGAGAATATCAGGATAACCAAAATACCAATAGAGATCAGGGCATTGCGTTTTGAAATTTGAGTATTCCACGTCGTTACCTTCCCAGTATTTCTCTTTGCTTTCAAATGACTCTTGTACCACTTAGCCACTTTGAAGAGAACAATCATACCCGCCAATGCTGCTACAGCAAACCAAAGAACATTTTCCTGACCGTACGGGATCACCAGGAAGGCAACAATCATCGGTCCAATGGCTGTGCCTACGTTTCCTCCAATTTGAAAGATCGATTGCGCCTTTCCTCGCTTGCCACCAGAGGCAAGGTTGGCTACACGAGATGATTCCGGATGAAAGATCGAGGAACCAACTCCAATCAGTGAAACGGACAACAGAATCCATGTATAGCTGCTAGCCATGGACAAAGCAATGATTCCCGCCAGAGAGAATCCCATACCGACTGTCAATGAAAAGGGTTCCGGCTTTTTGTCTGTTGAGATACCCACCAGCGGTTGTAATATCGAAGCTGTCAACTGATAGACGAGTGTGATGAGACCAATTTGCGTGAAAGTCAGGCTGTACTCTAACTTGAGTAGTGGGTAGACAGCCAAAATAACTGATTGCAAAACATCATTGATGAGGTGGGCAAAACTGATTGCAAATAAGATCGGGTAGACTGTAGCTTGACTTTGCTCTTTGTTTTCCTGTAGCATGCGGATCACATTTTACAATGCATTACACAAAATTGATATCCTTCTCGCGAAGCTACTTGTGTTTACACTTCCGCGGTGGAAAAATACTCCTTGTTAGGCCTGATGCCTTCATGTTGATTCCCAGTAAATCATAGATTCTAAAATCTGTTTACCATTAACATGTCGTATGTAGGCAAAACTCATTTATTCATCGGGTAATAAAGTTGATTGGTAGAAATGTGCACTAGACGAAATTCTTATTAACTTAGGTTTGAACTAAAGAGAATGAGCAAACACTCCTGCCTAATAATTGAAGATGACAAGGCCTTTTCAGAGATTCTGGAAAGCATCGTTGCAAAGGTCCCTGAAGTGGAAATGATTGGCATTTCCGACAATACTGTGGATGCAGCTAAAAGGCTGGAGCTCGATAAGCCTGATATCTTACTGCTGGATGTAAACATCTCCGGTCTGGAAGGCCCAGAAATTCTTGAAGTCACTGATCATCAGCCTAAGACTATCGTAATTACCAGTCACGGCGAAGAGGTGATGGAAAATTATGATATTGAGTATGTTGCTTTTATTCAAAAACCCTTAAGAAGTGCAGATCAATTGGTTAATGCGATTTACGAGTGCATTAACGAGCTTTAGTTTCTCCAGATGGACTAGTTGATATATGGTTTCAAACCCTATCCGGCGTATCTTAAAAATAGGCCTTCAAAATACTGTTCCGATTTTGGAGTACAGGCAAATTTTGATGACAAACTACCTCGCTTTTTTCTGCGTTGGTGGAGCCTTATTTATGGGATTGGTTTCAGTCTTTCTTGGACTCAACAACATTTCCCTGATTTGCTTTTTGGGCTCCTTTTCATATCTGTCTGTATACTATCTTAATCACCGGAGATTTTACAGAGCTGGAGGGCTCCTGTTTATCGCCTTATCCAACCTTATTGTACTAAGCCTTTCGATTGCCTCCATTCGTTCAAATCTCCTCTCAGAGGTTGAATACATTTTCTTTGCGGTGATGGCTGTGCCGTTGTTATTGCTAGAGGGTAGACTCAAGATTTTCAGCTATTGGATGACTTTTATACTGTTAATTGGAGTCAAAGTGGTTCGAAAGGAGTATTGGAATTTGGAATATGATACGCAATTCATAATCGCCTCTTTAAATTTATTTTTCGCTGCATGGTTCCTTTTCCTTTTTCTTGATTTCTTCAAGAAGGTATTGTTGCGAGCTGTTGCGAAAACCAATGAACATGAGAAGACACTGTACTCCTTGTTGGACAATGTGCCTGTGTTCATGGCGCTGGTGGATAAAAGCGGCAATTACAAAATTGCAAATGATCATTACTCCAACATGTTTGGCTTTGAAAAAGGAGAGATTATTGGAAAGAGGAGAACGAAAATATTACCAGAAAACATCCTTGAAACACATCAACCACATTATGAGAAAGCACTAGCAGGGGATTCTGTGTCGTTTTTGGAAAGAGATGTTTTACCGTCGGGTAAAGGAATCTATTCCAGAGGGATGTACGTACCCGTCCGGGATGACAAAGGAGCGATTGAGGCAATCAGTATTTATGTGGATGATGTGTCAGAGCTTGTGGAGGCAGAGGAATCATTGAGAAGAGCAAACGAAACGAAGGATAAGCTCTTTTCGCTGATTGCGCACGACATAAGAAGTCCATTAAATCTATTCCAAAGTCTTCTAAATATCAGTGATGAGGAAACTATCTCAAAAGAAGAGTTTATACGATATCAGCGGGAAATCAAGGAACGCCTGACTACGTTAAGAGGACGGCTGGATGAGCTACTGGATTGGGCTCGGATTCAAATGGGTGGTATTAGTGCGTATCCGAGCGAAGTGGATGTAAACGAAGTTGTAAAAGAGAATGCTGATTTGTTCAAAACGTTGATCGAAAGGAAGGAAATACTCTTTAGAATGAAGCTGAATTGCGAAGTAGATGGATGGATGGATGAAAATCATCTGCAAGCAGCAATTAGAAACTTGTTTCACAATGCATTGAAATTCACGGATCCCGGAGGAGAAGTAGTGGTTGAGACTTCGACTGATGATGACTCTGTATTGATTGAGATAATGGATTCTGGAGCTGGAATGTCTCAGGAGGTCCAAGACGCTATTTTGAAGAAGGAAATACAGAAGTCGTCTGTTGGAACAAGCGGAGAGGTTGGAACGGGGCTCGGCTTAAGCCTGAGTCTTGGACTGTTGGAAAAGAACAGTTGCATCGTTTCGCTGGAAAGTGAGATAGGAAAAGGATCGACTTTCAGAATCTGGATTCCAAAATCTGATATAAACGATCCCGTAGTGATAGAATGAGCCAAGTAGGATTTACTCGAAAGAAATCCTACTTAGCTTCTCTCCTAAAATTATTGAGCGCCGAAGTAGTCCTTGACTTAGATAATGATCAATAGGAGAAGGATAATAATTATAGCTCCAATGGAAATACTCACTTTACTATCTAGGCCATTAGCTTTCAACTCCTTTTCGATTGTCTTAAGCTCGCTTTTCAATGCCTTTTTCTCTTTTCTTTCCAACTCTTTCAAATTGATTTCTTTGATTTCATTGACCCTTTCAGTAAGCTCAACGACTCTTTGACTAGGAGCTTCTGTTGGGTTTTTGCTATCATTTGAAGCGGAGGCTCCGAAGGATAAAAAGATGAAAAGTGCAATGATTGAAATTTTGGTTTTCATATCTAATATTGTTTTAATGTTAAATATAATAAGAATTAATATCCGTGCACAGAACAGGAGAGAAATTGATTGTCATGATATATAATCTCTCATTATGAGTCAAATATCATTTTTGAATATCAATCGTACGGTGCTAGATTCTTGCCTGACTTCATGCTTTTATCATTAAAATGAACTGGAGATTTCGAGTGGACCTAATTGCTGTGGGGAAAAATCTTGCAGGAAAGACACAAAAAAACCCCGTCCTTTCGGATGCGTTACAGTGAACTGTCTGTGGCTCCCCAGCATTCACCAGGATAATTTCAACCTTGTTGGATAAAAAAAGGCTTTGATTCCTCAAAGCCAAGTGATTCGTCTGGGGCTTCCCGAAGCAAGTTCGGGACAGGCTTCTCGTCCACAAAGGACATAAAAAATCCCGCTCAAGCGGGATTAAAGTGATTCGTCTGGGGCTCGAACCCAGGACCCTCTCCTTAAAAGGGAGATGCTCTACCAGCTGAGCTAACGAATCATCCTTTTAACATAAAAAAACATGCAATTATGAGAGCGTTCTCTAAATTGCGGTTGCAAAAATAGACACCTTAAATCAAAATTCCATATGATCTTAAGATTAATAGTCGGGTTCATTTTTTTGGTAGGAATTCTTGACGCTTCTGCAACGCAGAAGCTGCAGACTCAAGCAGACTCATTGTTTGCGCAGCAAAAGTACACGGAGGCTTTTCAAGTCTATGAAAGTGTTTTTCAAGCAGGACAGTTTAGTGAATCGATGTTGCTCAAAATGGCCTTTATAAAGGATGGGTTAGGTAACTATGTTGATGCACTGTACTATCTGGATTTGTATTACAAAAATTCTGCTGACAAATCTGTAGTTGGCAAGATTGAGGAGATAAGTCAGGAAATGAATTTAACGGGGTATAGCTATAACGACTCCCACTTTTTCATGGCAATGATTAATAAGTACCGTGGACAGATCATTTTAGCACTGCTTGCAGTAGCACTGTTTCTGACTGTTTATACTTACAAAAAGAGGCAGCTCAATGAAAAACCAATCACCGCTTCCGTTTTTCAGCTACTGACTCTTACGGCACTTCTGGTGTTGTCTAACGGTGCCTATGAAGGTACTTATGGGATCATCAGTCAAAATAGCACGCTGCTAAGAAATGGTCCATCTGCTGGAGCGGAACCAGTGATGATGATAGATAAAGGTCATAAAGTAACTGTTATTGATCGATCTGAAGTCTGGACCAAAATTGACTGGGACGGAGAAGAGGTATTTCTCAGAAATGGGAAAATAAAAATTATTTAAGAGGCGAATCAGGCTCTTTCTTCATTCTATCATAAATTTTTTTGTCCACCCAACCAGGGACTATTTTATTAAAAAAGAGTGCCAGTTTTCCATCTCTAGTTAAGACCAAATCTCTTTTCCTTCTTTGCTCGGCCTCAAAAGTCTTCAAAGCAACTTCGTCTGAGGACATCATTTCTTTCTCATCGCGCGGCGACTCACCTTGCGATTTTCCATCAGCAGTAAGCGCAGCATTTCTGATATTAGAGCTTGTAAATCCAGGACGGACCACAAGCACGTGAAGGCCCCTGGTCATTACTTCCGTTCTTAGTGTTTCAAGGAAACCCTCCAACGCAAATTTCGAAGACGTGTAGGCACTTCTAGCTGGTGTGGACCTTCGCCCATTTATTGAAGAGATACCGATGATAGATCCTCGCGATTTTAGCAAATGAGGCAAGGCAGCTTTGACAACGTAAATGGCACCATAAAAATTAATGTCCATTAGTTGCTTAAACACCTGAATGTCCAAATCTTCAAACAATGCACGCATTGAAATTCCAGCGTTGCAGACAACCACATCTATCCTTCCAAACTGACTAATAGTCTTTTCAATTAATTTCTGATTGTCCTTCTCGGATGCGGCATCTAGAACCAGAGAAAGAAAGTTATGCCCTCCGTTTCTGAGTTCCTCTTCGGTATTTTGCATCCTAGTTTCATCCCTACCAGTGAAGACGACCGCATAACCCTCATGTGCATATCGTAGAACCAGGGATTTGCCAATCCCTGAAGAGCCACCTGTAATAATTGCTACTTTTTGCATACTAATTCACCAACTGGTATATCTTTTGCCAAGTTAGCTCACAACTAAAAACATTTTGTTAAAAATTGAGTGTTCGTGCAACCTTCGATGCACTAAAAGCATTATACTCAAGTTAGAGATTAAACCCAACAGCCCGCCTACATGAGATTATCGTTTCTTTTACTTTCAGTTTTCCTCTCATCAATTACTCTGGCTCAGACAGGAATTCGCGGTACCATAAAAAGCTCGGATGGTGAAGAACTTCCCTTTTCTACCATCTATATCAAAGGGACCACGAATGGAACGACCTCAAATGAAAGGTCCGCTTATTTTCTGAGAACACCTCCTGGAAAGCATACGATTGTTGTGCAGTATGTTGGGTACGCCGTTCTTGAACGACAGATCACTGTTTCAGAAGGACAAATGATTGAAATTGATTTTATCCTGGATGAGCAGGCACTCCAACTCCAAACCGTGACTATCACAGCCAATGACGATAACCCCGCTAATCGTGTCATTCGGGAGGCAATCAAGAAACGAAAGTTTTATGAAAATGAAGTTCGAGCCTTTAAGAACGATGCCTACATCAAGGGCTTGTTCAGATTGCTAAAAAGGCCAGATAAAATCCTGGGACAAACAATAACAGTTGATACGGGCATCTTATATCTATCTGAATCTGTTTCAGAATTTGCATTCGAACGACCTGACAAAATAAGCGAGCGCATGATTTCGTCTAAGGTGAGTGGAAATGAGCAAGGGTTTAGTTTTAACCAAGCCTCTGATTTCAACATAAATGCCTACGAAAAGAGCTACAAACATGATATTCTGGGCGAACGTGTTTTCGTGTCTCCAATTTCTAATCAGGCATTTATTTTCTATGATTTTGAGTGGTTGGGAGCTTTCGAAGAAGATGGAAAACTGATAAATAAGATCAGACTCTTGCCGAAGCGATCCACAGATCCAGCTTTTGAAGGTGTGGTGTACATTGTTGAAGACACTTGGAAATTTCACACCATAGACCTCCTGGCCACCAAGGCCAGAGGAATAGAGTTTACAGATTCACTCAGAATCAACCAGGTTTTTGCACCCACGCAGAATGACATATGGATGCCAATCCTACAAAAATTTGAGTTTCAATTTGGTGGCTTTGGCTTCAAGGGGAAGGGATACTACCTCGGGGTGTATTCGAACTACGTGGTGGAGCCGAATTACGAACTCTACAAAGAAGAAGAACTCTTCGAAGAGACCTTCCAGTCTGAACCAGAGAAAGATTTGTTTGCTGAAAAGGATTTCACCCGGGAAGTATTGTACGTGGAAGAGGGGTCGAACAAACGTGACTCTAGTTATTGGGAGAATATTAGGCCGATTCCACTCACGATGGTAGAAGTTGAAGATTACCGAGTCAAGGACAGTGTGAGATTTGTGAAGGAAAGTGTTCCCTATAAAGACTCAGTCGATCGTGAGCGAAACAAGTTAACTGTCGGAAATGTTCTGCTTTCAGGATATAATCACTCCAATAGTGTTGCAGAGAAATATTGGTCTTTACCTTCAATTCAAAGCATGCTACAGTTCAATACGGTAGAAGGGTTGGTAACAGAGTTTCAACCTACCATTTGGTCTCAAAATGATGAAAGAACAACGTACTGGTTCCGTCCTTCACTGAGGTACGGATTTTCTAGCGAAAAATTGTACGCTAAGCTTGATGCTAGCTACAGATTTCTGGATGATAAGTTTACACGAATCTATTTTGGTGGAGGAAATTATGTCTCGCAGTTCAATGAGGACGCGATTACCCCTTTTATCAATACCTATGTCACGCTGGTAAGGGGTGATAATTACATGAAGTTGTTTCAAAAATCTTTTGGATATGTACGGTTTCAACAGGAATTGGTAAATGGGATTCGAATGAACGCAAGGCTGGAATATGCCTCCAGAGATACCCTGTCTAACACTAAAGATTATACATGGGTGAGTGATGAAAAGAGAACGTTCACACCAAATCAACCCTACAGTGAAGAACTGAATGGCGGCACTGACGGAGCAATTGGAACAGGTTTCCCGACTTCAAAGGCAGTGACTGCCAGCGCGACTTTCAGAATCAGATTTAATCAACGGTATGCCACCAGACCAGATCGGAAATTTATTTATTCCTCAAAATATCCAGAATTGTTTGTAACGCTTAAGAAGGGACTCGCTGATATCAATTATGACTTTGTAAGCGTGCGAGTGCAGGATGATATAAGTCTTGGCTTGTCAGGGAGTAGCACGTACTCGGTGGAGGCCGGTAGTTTCTTGAATGCCAATTCTTTGACTTTTGTGGATTTTAAACATTTTTCAGGTAATCAAACCAGCCTGAGTCAAGTGGACAAGCGATACAAATTTGAACTACTTCCATTCTATGCATTCAGTACAAAAGATTCATATTTGGAAGCGCACTTCGAACATCATTTCAATGAATTCATCTTTAACAAAATCCCATTGGTTAAGAAACTTAATCTGCAGGCAGTGGGCTCTGTAAATTATCTAAACACCAAAGCGTTAGGGAACTACGTTGAGCTTGGGGCTGGTATTGAGCACATTTTCAAATTCATGAGAGTCGACTATTGGTGGGCATTCAGAGACGGATCTTCTGCAGCTAATGGGTTCCGGATTGGGGTAGGGTTCTAACTACCTAAGCAGATGCACGAACCCCTTGAACTCTGTGTTGCTGTACTTGATTAGGTAGTAATACACGCCTGTCGGAAATTGACCTCCTGACCATACAAAATCCCTGTTTTCTGATTTGAATACGGTGTTACCAGCTCGGTTGTTGATCACAATAAATTCGAACGCGTTGTCACAATTATTGGGCGGTAGATTCTGAGAAGGATCTGAATGTCCACTTAGGGAAAACACGTCATTGACATCGTCACCATTTGGCGTAAAGACGTTCGGAGGAAGAAACTCTTTTTGCCTTTGACCATCATCGATAATTTCAAAAGTGATTTTCAGCGTGTCAATATTGTTGACGGGACAGGCATTATCTGTAACCTGAAAAACAACATCTTGCAACGTGCTGGTTTCACCAAATCTTAGGAGTGAACATTCAGGTTGCCATTCTAAAACGCCAGTTACTCTTCCATTTCCCACTACGGGTTGAAAGAATAAACTGCTGGAAGAGGGCTGTCTGATTCCGGAGGCAAAGTCAAGCGTAAGTTGGTCTCCGTCATTGTCAAAGGCCTCGATCTCAATTTGGATTTCTTCGTTTACGCGTATTACCTGATGTCGGGATATATCTTCAAAAACGGGCTTTGCGTTTTCTGGATATTTTACTTCAAGAATGTGGCGAAGTGTATCGAAATTTTTCACTTTGCACCTATCAGCATCGTCTCCTACAAATAACAGTTCGAATTGCTGTCCATCCGTAAATAGCGAGGTGTTGCAGCTGAGATTCCAGGAAAAAGAAGAAGTCGCGCTTGTATTTCCTGCAGCAGCTAGAAAAGCTACACCATAGAATCCCGGATCGAAATTTCCTCCAACTAAAGCCAATGTCACATCATCATTGTCAGCATCGGAGACGGAGATATCAAAATTTATTTCACTGCCCAATTCTACTTGACTGGGGATCACCACATTGGAAGAAACAACAGGATCTGTATTGGATGGTAGAATCACCGTTGCGTCCACAAACAACGTATCAGGATTTGATACGTCACACTCGTCCAAGTCGTCTATCAGGATTCCGACTCTAAATTGTTGATTGCTACTAAAGTCATATGCCTCGCAATTCGTATCCCAAGTGAAGAGCCCTTGAATGTTGCCTGGAGTGCTGCTCAGGGTGTCCAATCCAAATCCGTAAATGGAAGGGTCTTCAACACCATCCACTAAGAGAGATATCTGCATATCATCTCCATCCGGATCTATTCCAGTGATCAGATGAGAGTAGATCGGATCATTACTCTCCTGCTGAATAACGGTAGACTGAGCGGTTGTGCTTGAGGGGAAAATGTTAGGTGGTGGCTCCACTACAATGGTTAATCTCAGCGTGTCTAACTGAGGCAGCGGGCAAGCATTGTCCGCTGCTATTAAGTCAAGAATAAATGCACCGTCGCTTGTTGGAGGACAGTCCGGTACGCAGACTTCAATTTTTAATTCACTTACACCAGCTCCTACCAGGACCTGGTTCAATTGGAAAATATCATTGAGTTCCTCGTCGAAGTTTACACCTTCAGCTCTGAAACTTATGGTTTCACCATCGGAAACATTTGCCACGAGAAAGTCAAAACACTTTGCATCGGCCACTGTGTAAGTAAGAACGTCCGTCAGCGGATCAAATCCTGGGTCACCAGGAACATCAATATCTACTACGGGCGGGTCTGGAGGTTCACATCCGTCGACCACAAGCATCTGAAAATCTCGCCGTGTTTGACCAATTTTTTGTTCGTTTCGGTATTCTTCTACAAGAACAGAAAAAACGTAAAGGCCTGTCTCAGCAGGCGTGACCGTGAGCAATCCTTTGGTACTGATTCCTAACGGCCTACTGCCTGGTATCATGTTTGATTCTGAAAACCCTGGATTAAAAGCCACTTTTCCATGAGGTTTGGGCTGAGGAGTAGGTAGCGCAATTGCAGCAGAACTATTGAGGGGGGTGGTAAGGGAGTAAACTAGAGAATCTCCATCAGGATCAATGCCGGTAAATTCTATGTAGTAGAGTTGATTAACGCAGGCATAGTCACTTAATGGCTTAAATAGAACGGGTGAGGAATTAACAAACACTTTCCCATCTATCATCAGAGGTGGAATGTCCACGGTGTAAGTCATTCCAGCAGTAATCGGGTTGACTATATTTTTTATGTTGGCATTCCTGCAACACCTTTCCCACGATATGTAATAACCTTCAGGGTCTGAGTATAGATTTGGATCCAAACTAATCTCAGAAGACCAGAGGACCCTTGATGTTACCAATTCATCGATGGAGCACTCGACATTTGTATATTCGACTAATTCTTGAGTACTTAAAAATAAGGTGTGAATAGACATTTGAGCACCGTCGCTGTTTCTGAAGATATAGACATTGATAGCTGGTTCCGGTCCAGGATTTAACGTTTGAGCCTCATCGAAATACTGGATAAGGTTGATCCTATAAACTCCGTCGCTCACGTACAGGAATTCAATTTCTCCGCCCACAATGTGGTTGGCATTCGAGGGAAATAAGCAAATCCCCAACAGTATGCTCAGGAGTATCTTCTTCATATCAGAATATTAACAATGAAACTACAAAAAACCCTCCGCTTTGAGATGGTAAGTCCGTTATTTTTGCAGCATGAAGAAAGGAACGATTCTCGAAAAATTGGAAATCACAGGCATCTCATCCGAAGGCAAAGGAGTTGGTAAAGTAGATGGGCAAGTGGTTTTTATTAAAGATACCGTTCCTGGAGATGTGGTGGAGGCCAAGGTGACTGGGAGGAAGAAAAAGTTTTTACAGGCTATCCCAACAAGTTTCGATACATACTCAGAAGATAGGGCTGAACCTTTTTGCGAACATTTTGGACTTTGCGGCGGATGTAAATGGCAACATATGAGCTACGAAGCTCAACTAAAGTTTAAACAGGAACATGTTTCTGAAAACCTGAGGAAATTGAGCGGACTGGAGTTGCCACCCTCGGAACCGATTCTGAGATCAGCTAACACGACGTACTACCGAAACAAGCTGGAGTATACCTTCTCAAACTTCCGATGGCTGACAAAAGAAGAAATTGATTCAGAGGAGGAACATATTCGAACGGGGCTAGGGTTTCATATTCCGGGAAGGTTTGACAAGATCTTAGACATCAACAAATGTTTTCTTCAATCAGATTCCTCCAATGAAATTCGCGTGGCACTCAAGAAGTATGCGGATGAGAATGGAATTGAATTTTTCGATTTGAAGAAGCAAACTGGTCTGTTAAGAAATTTGATTATTCGAACATCTACAAACGGAGATTTGATGGTCATTCTTCAGGTTTTCAAAAATGATCAGGAGATGATTACGCAGGTATTGGGTTTTCTAAAGAGAACATTCCCGGAGATCACCTCACTGATGTATGTTGTTAACGAAAAGGGAAATGATTCATTCTATGATTTAGAAGTGAAGCACTTTGATGGAGAAGATCATATTTTGGAGCAAATGGATGACCTGAAGTTCAGGATTGGCCCTAAGTCTTTTTACCAAACCAATTCTGTGCAAGCTCATGAGCTTTACAAGATTGCTGCTGATTTTGCTGATTTGAAAGGAGATGAATTGGTTTATGACCTATATACTGGAACTGGCACTATTGCCAATTTCGTTGCTCGAAAGGCCAAAAAAGTAATTGGTATTGAGTCTGTAGAAGAAGCTATTGTGGATGCAAAACTGAACTCGGAGCTCAATGAAATTTCCAATACAGAATTTTTTGCTGGTGATATGAAAGATATGCTGGCAAACGAATTTGTTAATGAGCATGGAAAGCCTGACGTCATCATTACCGATCCTCCAAGAGCTGGGATGCATCCCAAAGTGACACAGCTTCTTGCTGAACTAAAAGTTGATAAAATTGTCTACGTGAGCTGTAATTCAGCGACGCAGGCACGTGATCTTCAGGTTCTTGGTGAGTCATACAAAGTGACGAAGATTCAACCTGTGGATATGTTCCCTCAGACGCAGCATGTGGAGAATGTTGTGCTGCTGGAATTGAAGTCTACTTGAATAGTTAATTGGTAGAAATCGAAAAACCAGTATTGAAATAACCTAAAATTGCAGCATGGAAAACGATCCGGAATTAGATCCGAAGTATTTAGGAAGCATTTCTTCAGACTTTGTGAAAGTCTTCGAACCACTGAGAGAGGCATCCTATGCTATTAGAAAGCAAGGGTTTTCAGATCACCCGATTTTTCCAATGTGTCAAGTCAATCAGCCCATAGGACAGGTATTGATGGAAAAATATCAGGCTGAGAATGATTGGCATTACTATGCCTCTTTCCTAGAAGAATTTGTGCAGCGTGGAGTGGTAGAGAATGAAGAAATTTTTAAAGGCAACTACAAAGACCCGGATGAATTTTGTTGCCTATTCGTGATTGACGAGAAGTTTACCAATTTTGTGTTTGTGCCTTTTCCGGTAGACTAGAGTTTCAACGCTTCCGTTGTTGTCGTTCCATCAACTTGTCTTCTACATCTTCTAATTTCAAATTCTGATCCGCTAGCAGCACTAAGAAATGGTAGAGCAAATCGGAAGATTCTTCGAGTAATAAATCTTTCTTGTTATCCATTGCTTCAAGAATCACTTCTGTAGCTTCTTCACCTACCTTCTGTGCTATTTTCTTGGTTCCTTTTTCAAATAATTCTGTGGTGTACGACTTGTTACTTGGGTTGTTTTTTCGCTCATTTATTACTCCTTGCAGCTCATACAAGAATCCATTGGACTCTTTCTCACCAAAACAGGTGTAGGTTCCTTTGTGGCAGGTTTCTCCCTCTGGCAGCACCTTGATCAAATAGGTATCTTGATCGCAGTCTGCTTGAATAGAGACTACATTCAGAAAATTTCCCGATGTCTCTCCCTTGGTCCAAAGTCGCTGCTTTGACCTGCTGAAAAAGGTTACCTTCCCTTCATCTTTCGTCTTGGCCAACGATTCGTCATTCATGTATCCAAGCATCAGCACCTGATTGGTTTGTGCATGCTGAATAATTGTTGGAATGAGAGTAGCTGTTGAATTTGTCATTGGAATTTATAGTTCATTTTTGAATATTGATTTGCAAATACCGTCTTCTCTGTTAAAATCTTACACTTATATTATCTTCTTTTAGAAATTGTTTTAGCTCCGGAATGGAAATTTCTCCAAAGTGAAAAACGCTGGCAGCAAGGGCTCCCGTTGCTCTGGTTTTTTCGAAAACTTCTGTGAAGTGCTGCTTTGAACCGGCACCACCTGATGCAATCACAGGAATAGATAGCAATTCTGTTAGCTGGTTAGTAAGCTCAATGGCAAAGCCCCGTTTCGTTCCATCATGTTGCATGGAGGTTAGAAGTATCTCGCCAGCACCTTGAGATTCCACAGTTTGTCCCCATTCGAGAACATCATGCTCTGTCGCTTCTCTACCTCCTTTTACAAAAACTTTCCAATTATTATCAACCAATCCTGCGTCAATTGCGACAACCAGAAATTGACTACCAAATTCCATAGCTATGTCGCTAATCAATGAAGGTCTTCGAACGGCTGCAGAGTTGACACTGATTTTATCTGCACCAGCATTTAGTAAAGATTTGGCATCTTCGATTGTGCTTATTCCACCACCAACGGTAAATGGAATATTAATCTCCTTCGAGATTCTTTGAACAAGCTTAATAAAGGTTTTACGGCCTTCAATGGTAGCTGTGATATCGAGAAATACAAGTTCGTCCGCACCTTCTTTTACGTAGCGTTTTGCCAACTCAACTGGATCACCAGCCGACCGAATGTCAACGAAATTGACTCCTTTCACGGTCTCTCCATCTTTGATGTCGAGACAAGGAATGATTCTTTTTTTTAGTGTCATAATTTTTAACTCTCCCCTAACCCCTCTCTTTGAAGAGAGGGGAAAGAATTTCGGAGAAATTCAGGGGTGAGTTAGAACCCACCCAATTCCTTCAAACTAATTCTATTCTCATAAATCGCCTTACCCAAGATCGCTCCATCCAATCCCATTTCACTGAGCTTTACCAAGTCATCTACCGTCGAAACTCCACCGCTTGCGATCAATTTTAGTTTTGGCAATTCACTCAATATCTTTTCATACAGATCAAATGATGGGCCTTCAAGCATTCCATCTTTGGAAATATCAGTGGAGATCACGTATTCAATTCCCTTTGCAACGTATCCTTTTATGAAATTTCCAATTGGTTCCTGCGTGCTTTCTTGCCAACCCGAAACCGCGATGTTATCATCTAGAGCATCTGCACCAAGAATGATCTTCTCAGGTCCGTAGGCTAGGAGCCATCTTTCGAAAACATCTGGATCTTTTACCGCGATGCTTCCACCTGTGATCTGTTCCGCACCGCTTTCAAATGCAATCTTTAAGTCTTCGTTTGCCTGAATTCCGCCACCAAAATCGATGATCAAATTTGTTCGCGAAGCTAGTTTTTCTAGCACTTTCCAATGGACGATCTTTTTGGCTTTCGCTCCATCAAGGTCTACCAAATGCAGGTGCCGCAATCCAGAATCTTCAAAAGATTTAGCAACTTCTAGTGGGTCCTCATTGTAAATTTTTTTGGTGTTGTAGTCACCCTTGGAGAGGCGGACGCACTTTCCTTCTATAATGTCGATGGCGGGGATAATTCTCATGAGGACATTTTTTTGATATATACGAAATATTTGATCTGGCTGTCATCCTGAACGAATGTGAAGGATCTCCATGAAGATGCTTCCTGCGTCAGCATGACAGTATTCCATGGAGTGAACACACAGACTTCAAAAGGAAATCGCTCATATTTTCAGAAAATTCTTCAATAATTGCCCTCCAATCTCCGCTGATTTTTCCGGGTGAAATTGAACACCATAGAAATTATCCTTGTGAAGTCCTGATGAAAATGGAAGAATATAATCCGTGGTTGCTATTGAATCTTGCCCGAGTTCCACAAAATAACTGTGAACGAAATACATATTGTCAACCGTAGAAATTCCTTCGAAAAGAGGGCCACCGTGGCAAACAAAGTTATTCCATCCCATATGCGGTACTACCTTTCCAGACGGAAACCGCCGAACGGCCTCATCGAATATCCCCAGACATGACGTGTCGTTCTCCTCTGAGTACTCACACATCAGCTGCATGCCCAGACAAATGCCAAGAAAAGGCTGGGTTAGAGATTTAAGTACTTCATCAAGACCCTTTTCTTTTAGGAAACGCATGGCAGAATTTGCTTCGCCAACTCCTGGAAAAATCACTTTTTCAGCAGATTTCAATGCCTCCGGGTCATCTGTCAGTATAGACTCAACGTCTAACCGGTCAAGTGCATTGATCAGCGATCTGATATTTCCTGCATTGTATTTTACTACTCCTATCACAATTCTTTATTGGTCAATTTTTAAATTTATAGAACTCCCTTGGTGCTCGGTACAACCCCACTTTCATCTTTTCTGATAGCCATTTTTATTGCCCTGGCGAAAGCCTTGAATATGGATTCAATCTTGTGATGATCATTATCACCCTCGGCCTTAATGTTCAAGTTGCACCTCGCCGTATCTGAAAAGGACTTAAAAAAGTGCGAGGACATCTCACTTGGCATTTGGCCGAAGTGGGTTGCCTTGAAATCTGCCTTCCATTCAAGCCATGGTCGTCCGCCAAAATCAATGGCTACCTGAGCAAGACAATCGTCCATCGGAAGTAAAAAACCGTATCGTTCGATGTCTTTTCGTTGCCCTAGAGCCTGGTCAAATGCTGCCCCCAGTGCAAGTGCGGTATCTTCTATTGTGTGGTGAGCATCGATTTGCAAGTCTCCTTTTACGTGTATGTTTAGGCCTATTCCGCCATGTCGGGCAATTTGTTCCAACATATGATCGAAAAATGCAACACCTGTAGATATGGCCGTATTGGATGCATTATCCAAATTAATCTCAGCTAAAATCTGAGTTTCAGAGGTTGTTCGAATGGATCTTCCAATTCGATCGTTGCTGGCATAGATCTCGCCACACAGAGCTGCAATCAATTTCTTATTTTCTGCTGGTGTCCCGATACTTATTCGCAGCGTATTGGAAACCTGAGAAGAGCGATCACGAACCACAACACCACTTTTTAAGAGCTTTTCATACGTTGCCTTTGAATCCTTGAATTCCACTAACAGAAAATTGGCCTCAGAGGGATAGACAGTTTTCACACCCTCGATGGATTGCAGCAGATCTTTTGTTTTCTCTCTCTCAGAAATTAGTAGCTGTGTCTGCTTCTTAATCTCTTCTGGCCTGCTCAGTGCATCAATTGCTTTTTGCTGAGTGAGGGAATTAACATTATAAGGAGCTTTTACCTTATTCAAGACGCCTATAACCTCTGGACTGCCAATGCCTACGCCCAGCCGCATTCCAGCCAAACCCATCGCCTTGCTGAAGGTTTGCAGAATAAAGAGGTTAGGAACCTCCTGATCTACTAAACTTCCTTCTGAGAAATCTATGTACGCTTCGTCAACAACAACCAAACCACTGAAACTCTTTGCAATCTTGATCACTGTATCATTTTTCATTTTACCCCCAGTAGGATTGTTGGGAGAGCAGATGAATATGATCTTGAGGTTTGGATCGTCAAGTTTGGGTTGCAATGCCTCAAAATCAATCTGAAAGTCCTTGGTAAGGCTCTCTTCAACTACTGCAACATTGTTGACGTCTGCACAAACACGGTACATTCCAAATGTAGGAGGGAAAATCAGGATGCTGTCTTTGCCCGGGGAGCAAATGGATCGAATCAAAAGGTCAATGATCTCGTCGCTTCCATTTCCGAAAATCAGGTGATCGTTTGAAATATTCCTGAAGTTCCCAAATGCCGACTTTAGTTTATTCATTGAAGCATCAGGGTAGCGATTCAAGCCAAATCCGAAAGGATTTTCATTTGCATCCAGAGAGATCTCTGCTAGACCCTCAAACTCATCTCTTGCACTTTGATAGGGTTTTAGTGCTTGGATGTTTGGACGTGTTATCTTTTTTATATCAAACATTGCTAATCAATTTTACACTGAAGATGCTGAAACAAGTTCAGCATGACGTTCTGAAATGAAATCTCATTTCCTTGCCTAATTGTCACCCTGAATTTATTTCAGGGTCTTCGGTCATTCTTTTTTTATTTTATTTTTCAATTTCTCCAACCGTACCGCCACAGCATTTTTATGTCCTTGCAATTTTTCAGCTTCAGCCATTTTTTCGATGGATGGACCAAGTTCTCGAATTCCTTCTTCTGAAATTTTTTGAAAGGTGATCTTCTTGATAAAACTATCAAGTGAAACGCCGCTATAACTTCTCGCATAGCCACTGGTAGGCAACGTGTGATTAGTTCCACTTGCGTAATCTCCGGCACTTTCACAACTCCAACGGCCGAGAAAGACGCTTCCTGCGTTAACTATTTTTTCGCCTAGTTCATCACAATCCTCAGTAGCAACGATCAAATGCTCTGGGGCGTAAGTATTACTGAAATCAATAGCCTCGTCTAAATTTCTAACCAAAATGGACTGACTGTTTTCTAACGCTTTGAGCGCTATGTCTTTTCGAGGAAGCTCCTTGATTTGTTGAACCAACTCCATTTCCACATCTTTTATCAAAGTCTTCGAATTGGAAACAAGAACGACCTGACTGTCTGCTCCATGCTCTGCTTGACTGAGCAAGTCGGCTGCTACGAATTCAGGAGAGGCGGACTCGTCCGCTATCACCAACACTTCACTAGGGCCCGCAGGCATATCTATTGCGACTCCATCTTTTTGCACGAGCTGCTTGGCAGCTGTTACGTATTGATTTCCTGGCCCGAAAATCTTATAAACTTTTGGGATTGAGTCAGTGCCAAAGGCCATCGCTCCAATTGCTTGGGCTCCGCCAGTAAGAAACACTTTGGTGATTCCCAATAGTTGACACGTCCAACCGATAACTGGGTCTAGTTGCTGATCTTTCTGCGGTGGAGTACAGACCACAATGTTTTCACAACCGGCCAGTTGTGCTGGGATGACGAGCATTAATAATGTAGAGAATAGGGGAGCTGAACCACCAGGAATATACAAGCCCACATTTTGTATGGGTACGCTCTTTCTCCAGCAGCGCACACCTCTAGCCGTTTCAATCTTAACAGAATCTTCCTGTCGTGCAGAATGGAATTTTGCAATATTGTCTCTCGCAATTTTGATTGCATCTGCAAGATCTGTATCAATATTGAAAGTCATCTCAGAAATGTCGAGCTTGATTCTTTCTGTTTCAACTCCGTCAAATTTCTTATTGAAATCAATCAGAGCTAGATCTCCCTGTTCCTTGACGGTACTCAGAATATCTCGAACATTTGCTTCAAGTTTCGTTGAGTCAAATGCAGGCCTTTTACAAAGTTCCTCCCAATTCTTCTGGTCTGGGTATATTATTTTTTTCATTGTCAATTACTAATTCTCAATTCTTAATTGATTCATACAATCATCTTTTCGATCGGGCAAACCAGTATTCCCTCAGCTCCTCTTTCCTTCAATTGATCAATCACCTCCCAGAAGTCATCTTCACTTATTACGCTATGGATACTGCTCCAGCCTTCTTCAGCAAGAGGAAGAACTGTAGGGCTTCTCATACCAGGCAGCAGATTGATGATTGCTTTTAGCTGTTCATTTGGCGCATTCAAAAGAATATACTTGTTCTGCTTTGCTGCCTTTGCTGCTTGGATTCTGAATAGAAGTTTGTCCAACAAATTCTTCTTCTCAAGTGAAAGTCTGGAGTTGGCAATCAGGACAGCTTCGCTTTTCAGCACAGTTTCGACTTCCTTTAGCCCGTTTGCAAGAAGTGTGCTTCCAGTACTGACAATGTCAAAAATTCCTTCGGCCAAACCAATTCCAGGAGCTATTTCAACACTGCCTCCAATTACTTCAACATCTGCCTTGATGTTGTTGTCTTTCAGAAATCCTTTGAGAATGACAGGATAACTTGTAGCAATTCTTTTTCCCGAAAACCATTGAAGACCTGGATATTCTTCTTCACGCCTGATCGCCAATGAAAGCCTACATTTCGAAAAATCAAGTCGATTGATGACTTTAACTTCCTGCTCTTTCTCCAGAACTTCATTCTCTCCGAGAATTCCAATGTCCGCTACACCCTCAGCAACATACTGAGGAATATCGTCGTCTCTCAAGTAAAAGATCTCCAGCGGAAAATTGGATGAAGATGACATCAACTTACCTCCATTGTTGATTTTTATACCACACTCGGTGAGAAGCCCCATGCTCTTCTCGTTGAGTCTTCCTGATTTTTGGACCGCGATTTTTAAAATTTCTTTCATTTTCTAAAATTGAACTCCATGTCATTTGGTAAAAGATTTGGATTGGAATTCGATTTACCTCCAAGATCTCCTGTGGCGTAGCCACAAAAAAAAAGCCCGACGGTATTCCGACGGGCCTTTGTTATTTTTTAAAACTACAGCATCATCTTATCACCTCTTCAAGAGAAAAGTTGTTATGATGTGCATGATGAAATAGTCTGTTCGTATTCATAATTGAGTTGCGAATATAGAGTGAAAATTTACAACGTCGGTTAAAAAATTAACAAGTGTCGTGATCTTAATACTTAGTACTCGCTACTTTATACTCCTCTATGCTTCAAATCTTCTGTTCACCTCATCCCAATTAACCACATTGAAAAATGCGCTAATGTAGTCAGGACGTCTATTCTGATAATTTAAGTAGTAGGCATGCTCCCAAACGTCCAGTCCAAGAATTGGAGTTCCACCGCAACCAACGCCAGGCATCAAGGGATTGTCCTGGTTTGCTGAAGAGCAGACATCCAGAGATCCATCTGCTTTTTTGCATAGCCAAGCCCAACCACTTCCAAATCTGGTGGCAGCTGCAGCACTAAACTTTTCTTTAAATTTTTCAAAAGAGCCAAATGCTGAATTGATGGCATCAGCTACAGCACCAGTAGGTTCTCCACCGCCATCTGGACTCATAACAGTCCAAAACAAGGAGTGATTGTAGTGTCCACCACCATTGTTTCTGATCGCAGGAATGTCGGAATGATGCTTACAAACATCTTCGATTGCCTTATCTCCAATCGGTCCGCTTCCTGTTGCATTGTTAAGGTTTGTTACATACGCATTGTGATGCTTTCCATGGTGAATCTCCATCGTTTGTGTGTCGATGTGCGGATTCAATGCATCGTGAGCATATGGTAAATCAGGTAATTCAAAAGCCATAAATTGTTTCTTTTTATTAATTGTTGAGTTTCTAATGTGAAGGTAACAAAAACGATAAATGTTTAGTTGCGGTTTTAGTTGATACTTGGTGGATTAAAGTTAAATGGTTGATTGGTTAACTAGTTACGTGTTAAGGGATTTACTTCTGTTTGACACGCTTTACCAATTCACAGTTTAACCGTTATTTTTTCTCAATTTTCTAAAAAAATCCTTAATCATCACCTCGCAATCGGCTGCCATCACTCCTTCCTTGATCTTTGTTTTTGGATGTGCAATGTTTCTATTGAAAGTCATAAAGCCTCTCTCAGCATCCGGTGCTCCAATTATCAATTTGCCAATTTGCGTCCAAAAAAGTGCGCCTGCGCACATATTGCAGGGCTCAAGCGTGACGTACAAAGTGCATTCATTTAGGTACTTCGAACTCAGATTATTTTGCGCTGCAGTAATCGCTAGCATTTCTGCATGTGCGGTTGCATCGTTTAGCCGTTCAACGCGATTGTGATCTTTAGCAATGATTTTGTTTTCGCAAACGACGATTGCTCCAACAGGAATTTCTCCTTCATCAAATGCTATTTGAGCTTCGTTTAGCGCTTGCTTCATGAAGTGCTCATCGCTGAATACGCTCAGCTCTGTCATTTGATTTTAACACTTTGCATCATCTCTTCTGCAATATTCTCCCATTCAAACTTGAGTCTTGCTGGACAGCCAAAATTGAATAAAAGCACCTGATCTTTATATGAAGTATATTGAATGTACGTGTAATTTCTGTCTCCTCCCTTTGAGGAAAATACATTCTCATCTCGGATGGTTGAGACAAACTCAAAAACAACGAACTCTCTTCCGTTTATCACTTTAATGGTGTCCTGAATAAATTGTATCTCATCAAACAAAGAGTTTAAACTGGCTTTGTAAAAGCCGTAAACCACTTTTGTATCCTGTGGCTTCCACTGCATGATATTGTCATTAATACCCAATGTCACCTCTTGGGATTCAGTGGAGAACATTCCGAGAGGAACTTTGGAAGAAGCCACTCTTGCCATTCTATCTTGGTTCGACATGTTGATAAATTCTGTCGATACTTTAATTGAAATGTCTTCTCCAATTTTGACGGAGGCCAGTTTTTGAGAGTAGGCATGCAGAGAAGAAGTAATTGCTAGGATTAAGATAAAAATTCGCATGCTCAAAACTAAACCTGTGAATTTTATGGATTGGGAGATTTCGAGATTATTTCGATTGCCATTTAGATATTCGAGAAATCTGTCAATCGAATTAATCTAAAATCTATCTTTGCCGCTCATTTCGGAGAAAACAAAAAAAGATGCTAAGAACGCATACCTGCGGAGAATTGAGAATTGATCATGTAGATCATGAAGTTACGCTAACTGGCTGGGTTCAGAAACAGCGGGACAAAGGGGGAATTGTTTACATAGATCTAAGAGATCGATATGGAATTACTCAGCTGATTTTTGAGGAGGAGGTTACAGACCCTTCACTTATTGAGCAAGCGAAAAGCATCGGGCGCGAGTTTGTCCTGAAAGCCCACGGGCAGGTAGTAGAACGCTACTCGAAGAATGATAAAATCCCTACAGGAAATATAGAAATAAGAGTGTCAAGTCTCGAGGTTCTTAATGAATCCAAAACCCCACCCTTTACGATTGAGGAAGAAACGGATGGAGGAGAAGACCTCAGAATGCAATACAGATATCTTGACATCAGGAGAACCGTAGTACGTGAAAAACTTGAATTACGGCATTTGATGATGCAAAAAGTAAGGCAATACCTTACGGGCGAAAAATTCATCGAAGTAGAAACTCCCTATTTGATAAAGTCTACGCCTGAAGGTGCCAGAGACTTTGTTGTTCCTTCGAGGATGAACGAAGGTGAATTTTATGCGTTGCCACAATCTCCTCAGACTTTCAAACAACTCTTGATGGTGGGTGGACTGGATCGCTACTTTCAAATAGTGAAGTGCTTTAGAGACGAAGACTTAAGAGCTGATCGTCAACCGGAGTTTACACAGATTGATTGCGAAATGGCATTTGTGGAACAGGAAGATGTCCTCAACACGTTCGAGGGAATGACGAAATTTCTCTACAAAGAAATCAAGGGAATCGAGTTGAAAGATTTTCAGCGTATTTCATACGATGACGCTATTGAAAAATACGGTTCCGATAAGCCTGACCTTAGATTTGGCATGGAGTTTTGCGAGCTTACTGAACTTGCTCAAGGTAAAGATTTTGTGGTATTTGATAGTGCTGAGCTTGTAGTGGGAATAAACGCACCTGGATGCGCAGAATATTCGAGGAAGCAACTAGATGCGCTGACTGACTTTGTTAGAAAACCACAAATTGGAGCGAAGGGGTTGGTTTATTTGAAATACAATGAAGACGGAAGCTTTAAGTCATCTGTTGATAAATTCTTTGATCAGGAAGCTTTGAAGGATTGGGCGGCCAAAATGAATGCCAAGCCAGGAGATCTTCTTTTGATTTTAGCTGGTGATAAAGATCCGACAAGAAAGGCACTAAATGAGTTGAGACTGGAAATGGGAGAGCAGCTTGGGCTTCGTGACAAAGAGAAGGTCGCGGCAGCTTGGGTGGTGGATTTTCCTTTGTTGGAGTGGGATGAAGATACAAATCGATATCATGCCATGCATCATCCGTTCACTTCTCCCAAGCCAGAGGATGTTGGTAAATTGGAGTCCGATCCTGGAGGTGTGCGAGCAAATGCCTATGACTTGGTGATTAACGGAGTTGAAGCTGGTGGAGGCTCAATTAGGATTCATGATCGAGGACTCCAGGCAGAAATGTTTAAAGTGCTGGGCTTTTCCAAAGAAGAAGCCGAAGACCAGTTCGGTTTTCTTATGGGTGCGTTTGAATATGGAGCACCTCCGCATGGTGGCGTGGCATTTGGTTTTGATAGGTTGTGCGCAATTATGACGGGAGACCAAAGTATAAGAGACTTTATTGCGTTCCCTAAAAATAATTCTGGACGAGATATCATGATTGATTCTCCATCTAAAATTTCAGCTGATCAGTTAGCTGAACTAGGCATTGATTTAAATCAGAAAAGCAAATCGTAGTATTTAGTTCTTTTTGTGTAATTTTTGTGTTAAATAATCACCCATGACCAAGAAGTTTTTACTTTATTCCGCGCCGTTTTTCTTCCTTTTTGCTGCGTTATCACTGTTTGAACCATGGCTTTATAGAACTGTATTCTCAAGCACATCGATCGATCGCCTCGGAGGAAAGGAATTTCAGATCATTGCCCACAAAGGTGCTTCTGGCGAGGCTCCGGAAAATACAATGGCCGCTTTCAAAATGGCATTAGAACTTGGTGTGGACCAGATAGAGTTGGATGTTCGACATACGCTAGATGAAGAAATTGTGGTTTTCCACGATCAGACGTTGGATCGCCTTGCCAAAGACACCTTGGGAAACCGAGTCACAGGTGATGTCCATGACTACACGCTTGAAGAAATAAAGCAATTTGACGTAGGATCGCACAAAGACTCTAGATTTTCCAACGAACGAATCCCGACATTAAAGGAAGTTTTGGACTTTGTTAACGGTCGCTGTAAAGTGCTCATAGAAATTAAGCACATGGATCATCCTCACTACCATGATTTTGCAGAGAAATTAGTAGAGGTGGTCATGGCTGAAGAGAATGGAGAAGACTGGATTATCCTTCAATCATACGAGCCAACGTATTTAGATGAGGTTCACGATTTAGATTCGCTTATTCAGACTAAGGCACTAATAATTGGAGAAGATTCTGCTCCGTTGATCGCTTTTTATATTGAAACCAGAATGCACATGGGCCGAGCCAAAGAAGGTAATCGAATGAAGGCAATCAATCCTCAATGGCACACCCTATCTCCCCGAAGAGTATTTCAAATGCATGCGCAGGGGTTTGAAGTTCATGCATATCCAGTCAATAGCAGAGATGACATGATCAAAATGCTGAATGCTGGCGTTGATGGAATCATTACTGACTTTCCAGATATAGCCATTACACTTCGAGATGAGCTGAGTAAGCTGAAGGCCGACTAAAATTTCTGTTTATTCTTTCCAGTTTGGATAACCAGGTTGCTCGATGTCGGTACCATCTTTAGCTTCCTCAACCATTTTCCGAACATCTTTTAGCAACTCTTTTGCGTCGAAAACGATACCGTCCTTAATGGTGTAATTTACACCACCGACTCTCGTCACCTCATTGTCCTCTGTTAGTTTGATAGCTCCGGTACCGTACAGCACTTTGAGATTTTGCAGTGGATTTTGATCAATCAAAACCAAATCGGCCAATTTTCCCACCTCTACAGATCCAATTTGCTTGCCCATACCTAATGCCTCTGCTCCATTTAATGTAGATGACTTGATGACTTCCATAGGGTGGAATCCAGCTTCACGCAGGAGTTCCATTTCTCGGATGTATGCAAAACCATACAATTGGAAAATAAAACCAGAGTCAGACCCAGTCGTCACTCTTCCACCGCGATTTTTGTACTCATTGATAAAGGTCATCCAGAGACGGTAGTTTTCTTTCCAAGCCACCTCTTCTTCCGTACCCCAGAAATGCCAGTAGGAGCCGTGCGATACTTTGCTTGGCTGGTAAAATTTCCAAAGGGAAGGAAGCGTGTAGGCACTGTGCCAATCTGCGTTTCTTGCTCGCATCAGATCACGACTAGCTTCGTAAATGTTGAACGTTGGATCTAGCGTGAAATCCAGATCCAGTAGTTTGTTCATAACCTCATTCCATTTATCAGAATATGGTGCTGCTGCCTGCTGCCATAGTTTGCCAGCTTCACCAAAGCGATGTTGCTCATTGTTATAGTTGTAGTCAAGCGGATAGTTCTGCACAGTTCGATCATCGAACAGCGCCTCAGGCAATCCGTACCAGTGCTCCATAGATGTCAAGCCTGACTCTGCAGAATTCAAGACATTCCAACGAGCTACGCTTAGCTGTGCATGATGACAAGCAGACCTAAGACCAAGTCTTTTATTTTCCCTAAGTGCTGCGTCCATTACCTCTGGAGATGCCCCAAAGAACTTGATTCCATCAGCTCCTCGCCTGTAATTCGCTCTAACCCATGAGATGGCTTCATCGGCATTGGTGATTGTTCCTTTTAGAAACTCGGAGCTAGCAGTCCTTTCACCAGGAATACTCCTTTTCGAAGGGACATCTTCCAGGTTTTGTCCAAAGGAAGTATAGGCGAATATTCGTGGGGCTGTAATTTCATTTCGGGCACTTCTTTGCTTATGTCTCAAAACCCAATCAAGCCCATTTCCTGCGGAAGGTTCTCTGATCGTAGTGATACCGTGGGCAAGCCACAGTTTAAAGACATATTCTGCTGGGGTACCTTGACTCGTTCCTCCAATATGCCCATGCATATCCACGAATCCAGGTAGCACATACATTCCCTCAGCATCGATTTCTAATCCCTTGCCATTGAATTTTGGTCGACTCTCGGCGTTAATCTCAACACCGGGATATCCCACCACCTGTACTTTCTTAATGACATTTTGCTCAACTACAATATCAACAGGGCCTATGGGCGGAGCACCATTTCCGTTGATTAGCATGGCTCCCCGTATGATTAATTGCTCAAACGGACCTTGTCCTTCGGTGCGAGAAGGTGCGGGAGTGATCTGAGCAAATAGTGTGAAACTTGCAACTAGAATTAGGAGGGAGCTAGAAAGTCTTTTCATAGGTTAGTGGTATTATTGTTAGGTTCTAAGTGTTTAAAAATAAACAAACTAATTTCAAACCCATGGCTCTTACCCCCTCCACTATGATGCCTCTTGGCACAGAGGCTCCCGATTTTAACCTTCCGGATGTCATCAGCGGAACTAACAAAACATTGACCGATGTCAAAGGCACTGATGGACTTGTTGTGATGTTCATTTGTGCACATTGTCCATATGTGAAAAGTATCGAAGAGGAGCTTAGTATTGTAGCTAGACACTATCAGCATTTGGGTGTGGAGTTCGTTGCAATTTCTTCAAATGACAGCAAGAGTTATCCGGAGGATAATCCAGCTGGTCTCAAGGAGCAAGCTGAAAATCACGATTTTAATTTCCCTTATTTATTTGATGATACACAAGAGGTTGCAAAAGTGTACGATGCAGCTTGTACACCAGACTTTTTTCTTTTTGACGCTGACCTTAAATGCGTATATCGTGGAAGGTTTGATGCCAGTACTCCCGGAAACAACGAACCAGTAAACGGAGAGGATCTTAGCTTGGCTATAGATAACTTGCTGGAGGGACAACCTCCTTTCGAAGAGCAGATTCCGAGCATTGGGTGTAATATCAAATGGAAGTAAGGGAAGGACTAAATTTCTCTTACAGATTCTTCGAGTCCGATTTTACTTCTACCCTTGAAGGTCCTTAAACAGTTTTGGAGGCTCTTTTTCTTCTGCATCCTCAAAAATGGAGGAGGCTCTTTAATGCTAAGAAAGAAGAACACACTTTTTTAAGAAGCCCGTTTTCATTATAAGTGATGAAATCTTATGGGAAACAGTAAAAAAATCGTTGAGTCATTGACTGATCATCTTAGTTAGCAAAGTCGTCCTGCAAAATCTTTTTTCATCTTTTCTGAAACTATTTCGAAAATCGAAGTATCCCTATATAAAGATTACATTTTAGACCTATATATTTAGATCACATTTAGTATTTAAATAGAAAGTCATGGGGAAAAATTCAATTGGAGAGTTTGAGGAGATCGTGATGTTGACCGTTGCGGTTCTGTTTCACGATGCCTACGGAGTAGCGATCAAGAAAGACATTGAGCAGCGTTCAAAACGTAGCGTCAGTTTAGGGGCTATGCGAACTGCACTAAAAAGACTCGAAAAAAAGGGATTTCTAAAATCAGAATTTGGCGAAGCTACCGCAGTGCGAGGCGGCAAGCGCAAGCGATTTTTCAAGGTGACGCCATACGGAAAACGAGTTCTGGAAGAGGCAATGGAAACACGAAAAAGACTTTGGGACGCGATCCCTGACTTAGCGTTTGACGCTTAGCATGCAAGGAAAACAAGAAATAGTGCCACCTAAATACCTGATGAATTTCTTCCGGTGGTTCTGCGACCCAGAGATCGTGGAGGACCTGGAAGGAGATTTGAAGGAACTATATAAAGAAAAGGCGCAACGAAGCACTTTACTTGCGAAAACACATTTTGTATGGGAATTGCTTCGTCTTTTCCGACCTGGTATTATCAAAAATTTTGAAGGACACAAAAACTTAAATAACTACGGAATGCTAAAAAATTACCTAAAATCTGCCTGGAGAAACTTCATGAAATACAAGACTTTCTCTGCAATTAACATTTTCAGTCTCACCATAGGAATGGCCGCTTGTATGGTTATTTTTCTTTTCGTCAAGGATGAACGCTCGTTTGATGCCTTCCATGAGAAAAAGGACCAAATCTACCGGCTGTGCGAGGTCCAAAGTTTCCCCGGAACTAACACGCAAAATGTGGCGCTGAGTATGCCAGGTATGGGGCCTACCATGATTGCCGATTTTCCAGAAATCGAATCATTTACTCGCTTTTGGAATTGGGGTGATCAATTGCTGGAACTTGGAGACAAGCGCATAACCATCGAGAATGTAGTTGGAGCTGATTCCACGTTCTTTGAAATTTTCGACTACCCGTTGTTGATCGGTGAAGCTAGTGAGGTAATTGATGCGCCATTGGATGCCGTCATTTCCGAGGAGGTTGCAGTGAAACTTTACAATAAGATTGATGTGGTTGGGGAAACGTTTGTTCTTGATGGCGATCAGTGCGTCGTTCGAGGGGTAATGGAAGACGTGCCTGACAACTCTCATCTTCAATTCAATATTATTCTCAACATCAAGTCAGCGACGCTGGACAATCCTGGTTTCGATTCGCAGTTCGGAAGCAATTTCCTTAACACCTATTTTGTAATAAATGAGAATGCGGATCTAGCCGACATGGCCAAAAGATACCCAGACTATCTGGCCCAAAGAACTGGTGATGACGAAATAAATGATAGTTATATACTTTTTCTACAGCCCCTGCAAGATGTTCATCTTGCGTCAACCAATATGGAGCATGACTATAACAATCATCGGAAATTTAATGGGACGTACGTTGACGTATTTATTCTTGTTGGGATTTTCATCCTGATCATTGCATCTCTCAATTTCATGAACCTTACTACGGCACGGGCAAGCAATCGCGCGAAGGAAGTGGGAGTTAGAAAAACGATTGGTGCTGTCAAGGGTCAACTTTTCAATCAATTCATTCTTGAGTCTATCCTACTGTCCAGTCTTGCCTTGGTTTTTGCTGTCCTTCTCACCTTTGTCGCTTTACCACTGCTCAATACGTTGATTGACAGAGAACTACTTTTGATGACCTTACTTTCAAGCCCGCAGCTAATCCTTATTATTGTTGGACTCACCCTCCTTCTTGGAGTTATCGCAGGAATTTATCCTTCGCTTTACTTGTCGTCATTTAAACCAGTAGTCGTTCTGAAGGGATTTAAATCCCATGAAAAAAAATCTCTTTTTAGAAGTTCGCTGGTCATCGTTCAATTTAGTCTGGCACTTGGAATGATCATCTGCACACTTGTGGTTATCCAGCAACTTTCATTTATGAAAAACAAAGACATCGGCTTCAAAAAGGACCACATCCTTCTTGTAGACATGAATCAGCAATCAAATGAAAAATATGATGAGTTGAAGCAAGCACTGCTCCGCGAATCCAACGTTCTGGGTGTTACCGCTTCTGGCCAGCGACTGGGCAACAATTTCCATCAGTGGGGATTTAAGGCAAGGGTGGATACTGGCATGGTGGAACTGGCTCCATCAAACGTGCATGTTGATCATGACTATCTAGATGTCTACGGGATTGAACTGGTAGATGGTCGGACCTTCTCAAAAGACTATGCTACTGATGATGGTCTGGCTTTCATTATCAATGAATCATTTGCCAAGGAGCTTGGATATGAAAACGCTGTCGGGCAAAAGGCCGGGCATCGTTGGTATCCAAATGACTCTCTAGGTACGATCATAGGAGTGACGAAGGATTTCAATTTTAACTCTCTTCATTATGCAGTAAATACGCTTTCTCTGGTAGTCCATACGGAATGGAACTACAGCGAAATGTCTGTGAAGCTGAATGGTGGAAACATCACGCAAGCGTTAAAAGATGTGGAACGTGTTTATGGCGATTTCGTTTCTGACTATCCGATCAGCTATCAATTTCTTGATACTCACTTTGAAGAATTGTACAAATCGGATGAGCAGATGGGTTCTGTTATCACCATCATTGCTGTTCTTTCAATTTTTATTGGATGCATGGGCCTTTTTGGACTGGCTTCTATTTCAATTCAGCGCAGGATCAAGGAAGTTGGTATTCGAAAAGTGATGGGTGCTTCGGTTAGAGAACTGGTTACGTTACTCTTCAAGAATTTCGCCACCATGATTTTCATATCATTTATTGTGGCATCTCCACTCACCTTTCTATTCCTGTCGGGATGGTTGGAAAATTTTGCATTTAGAATAGACATCGATCCGCTTATCTTTTTGGTAGGCGGCGTATTAGCCCTTGCAATTGCTCTCGCCACCGTGAGCTTTCACGTGGTCAAGGCTGCTAATTCCAATCCTGTAAATTCACTCAAGTACGAGTAAGATTAAGTTAGCCGAGCACCTTCCTTGCGGAGATGCCCGGCTACTATTTCTATCCCTTCTTTTTGCTATGCTGCAGCACACTCTGAATGAGCCATTTTCCATCAATTTTTGATAGAGTTACATAGTAAGCGTAGTAAACGACATCATCCTCAGCAATCACTTTCGCTGACGCAACGATATCATCTGTGATATCAACATTCTTTATGCTCAACTTTCGCTCCCTTCCACCAAACTTCTTTGCTTCGTGCATGTCTGCTAGCTGGGTGGGAGTAACTGAAAGAACTTTGTCACGATTGTTCGTAGCATAAAAACCAGCCCCATCTCGGAAAGCATCTGATATCATGCTTCCCTTTTGCTGATCAACTCCGGATGAGAATCCTTGAATGACTGCTCGTATCTCGTTTTCATCACCCTTAGATTGAGTGCATGCAATGAATGAGGAGGAAAGCGCAAGGGCTATCAAAAGTGTAGTAATACGTGTTTTCATAAATTGTTTTTGATGTAATATAATTAATTGTTAGTATACTAATTAATAGTATACTATCTTTTACTTGATTACTACCTTTAAGGTTTCATGAGCATGGAAATAAATAAAATAGATGAGAGTCCTGGGTACCTGATTGAATCACTAAGCAGGAACATGCGGAGGTTTTCAGCTCAGCAACTACGCGAAAGTAAAATAGATCTTACCCTTGAGCAGGTCAGTGTTTTGAGTATTCTTGATGAAAGAGGATCAAAATTTCAGAATGAGTTGGCAGATATAATGTCAAAAGACAATCCTACCCTTACTAGAATTCTTGATCTTCTGGAAAAGAAATCGTACTTGAAAAGAGAACTTTCATCAGGAGATAGGCGAAAATTTCTAATCGTCCTCACAAAAGAGGGAGAGAAAAAGATAGCCCAAGCCATGCCGATCATCAAGCAAATCAGGAGCACACTCTTCGAGGATGTGTCCTCAAATGACCTAAATCAGTTACTAAACCTAAAGGAGCGTATCGAGGGCAATATCTCGAATCATTCAAAGGATGTGGATAATTAGCTTCGAAAAAATTATCAATTGACAACGCTTTTGATTAAAATTGAGTAACGAAAGTTTTACCACTTTCAAAATTTTCAGCCACGCTACTGGTTTAAGTATTTAGTTTAACGCAAATCACCCTAAAAATGCGTCTTGTAGCAGTACTGTGCCTGATAGTGACTACCTCTTTTGCGTGGTCAGAACCCAACTCAATTAGAGGAATTGTCAAAGATTCTGAATCCCAGGAACCCATTCCCTTTGCTCATGTTGTCATTGGCCAGGTCATCAGCTTGACAAATATTGATGGAGAGTTTGTCATTGATCCGCATGAAAGTGCTGATCGAGTCCCGCTGCAGGTTTCAGTAATGGGGTACGAACTGTCAACTACGAAGATTGAAGATCCTGAAAAATTCCTTACCATTTTCCTCAAATCAAGTACAATGCATCTGGAGGAAGTGACCATAGTTTCTGGTGATGCGCTCATGAACAATGTTTTCAATAGGTTTCATTTGAATTATGAAATGTCCCAAAAACACATGCTGGGATACTACAAGGAAGATCTGCTGGACTTAGACTCCATGTACTACTTAGCGGAGGGCATTGTCGATATTTATGTGCCGCCCAATGTGGAGTTTGATCACGCGCTTGTTAACCCAATTAGGACTAGAAAAAAGATTTTCAGAGAAATGGACGCAGATCATATCTACCTAAAAGGAAACGCCAGTGACATGGCACAGTCATCGATCTGGAGAAAAGGATCGTTTCTCAATCCCAAAAACAGAAAGAACTACGAGTTCATTTATGCTGGTGCCAGCAACATCGGTGATAAGGAGGTTTTGATTGTGGAATTCGAGCCAAAGAATGCAAAGGGAGATACGCAGGGAAAAATTTACATTGAAGAAGAAACATTGGCAGTTATCAAATTGGAATATCACCCCCTTATAAAGAAGAACAGCTTCTGGACCTCAGTATCATGGGTTGAGGAATACTATGAAAAAGATGGTTTATTCGAACTGTTCCGTGTCTCGTATACAGGCTCATGGGAAGAATTCGACAATGATTATACTTACAATGCCCTACTTGTCGTCAATGAATCCAGGGTATCCAATGATCTTCCAGAGGATACTTTCTTGCTAGACGAGCATCACTCATTCTTTCATGAAGCTCAAGAAGACTTTTCAGATTCATTCTGGGATGGATATAACTACATCAAATTGGATGTAGCCTCAGCGCACTTACTAAGCGAAGTGGGAAATAGTCCTGAATAAAGAAATCTCACTCACTTACATTCGATCTTTTATTACCTTTCTTTCATGAATCGTATCGATCGATTAAATGCATTGCTTATACATCTTCAGGGTAAGCCCAGAATCCCGATCGAAGAGTTGGAGGATCGCTTCGTGGTCAGTCGCAGAACGATATTTCGAGACATCAAATCATTGATGGAAGCTGGAGTTCCAATTGGAGGTGATGCAGGAGAAGGATATTTTATTGTTGAAGGGTACCACCTGCCACCTGTCGTTTTTAATAAGGAAGAAGCCAGCGCTATTTTGCTTGGAGCAAAGTTCATTGAGCAAGCTGCAGACAGCTATACAATCGAAGTTTTTCAAAAAGCCATGTACAAGATCAAGGCTGTTTTGAAGTACTCGGATAAAGAGTTTCTCGAAAATCTTGAGGAGAAGATTACCATTCGTCCCCGTTTCGGGAAGCAACAAGAATTTCCAGATTCTCATATTGCTGAGATACAATTAGCAATTGCCACAAACAAACTCATACATATTACCTACTACTCTCAGTACAATGATGTCACAACAAAAAGAGAGGTGGAACCCTTGGGAATGGTGTTTTACTCAGGTAGATGGCATCTCATAGGATTTTGTCGCTTACGGCAGGATCTACGTGATTTCAGAGCGGATCGAATACAAAAGGTGAAGGTACTTGCTGAAGCGATCGATTCATCGAAACACCCAGACTATATGGATTTTTTAGGAGATACATTGATTGGCACAGATGCTAAGGAGGCAACTATCAAGGTATCTGCCATGGTTTATCGTTTCATGGGTGAAACAAAGTATTCGCAAGGTTTTATTGAAGAGAAACGCCTGGATGATGGTAGCTATGAATTGAAATTTGTAACTCCCCACTATCAATATTTTGCCAGGTGGCTGCTTATGTATGGGAAAGAGGTCGATATTCTTGAACCTTCCGAACTGCAGGGAATAGCTGCTAAACTATCGACTGAACTTGCTGAACATCACAGCGCAGTTTTTTACGTGAATTAAGCTTTTAATTTTTTTGAAATCCAGTGACATAGGGCTGTCACTCAGCTTCATTTCTTTGTTTCTATAATCTTTAAAAAAGTAATTAAAAATGGAAGCAGTAATCGAAAAATTAAACATTGAAAAAGCAGACCCCAACTATTACAAAGTAGGCCCAAAACCTGAGATTAGAGACTTGGATCCTTACTACTATCTTTCTGTAACTGGAAAATGCAGCCCGTCCTCACAGCAATTTTTCAAAGCAATGGAACAGCTTTATGCGGTAGCGTACAACGTTAAATTTCTATGTAAATCTGAGGATATGGATTTTGTGGTGCCGAAAATGGAAGGTTTTTGGTGGATTGATGGCGGCTTGGAAGCACAACATAAATTCACACAAACACCTGAAAATGAATGGAATTGGAGAATCATCATCAGAATGCCAGATTTTGTTGAGGGTGATCATTTTTACAGAGCCGTTGAAAAAGTAAAAGCCAAGAAGCCAACGCTGATAAAGAAAGATGAGGTGAAATTTGAGTTGATCAACGAAGGCAAATGTGTTCAAATTCTCCATCTGGGGAGCTATAACAAAGAAGAACCAACGATAATGAAAATGTTGAACTTCATAAAACAGCATGGCTTACAAGTCACCAACTATCATCATGAAATCTATCTTAGCGATCCGAGAAAAACACCTGAAAATAAATTAAGAACCATACTTAGGTATGCCGTGAAATGAGAAACCCATAGATCATCTAAGAGGATAGAAAAAATGAACAAAAATATTTTAGGACTAAGAACAGTGATCTACTATGTACCTGATCTTGATAAAGCAAAAGAATGGTACGCCATGGTGTTTGGCAAGCCTCCGTATTTTGATGAACCATTCTACGTGGGATTTGAAATTGGTGGATACGAATTGGGACTTTTACCAGAGAAAGAGCCAATTGAGAATAAGACCGTCAATGTAGAAACCTATTGGGGCGTCGAAGACATTGAACTAGAGCACAAGAGATTCATTGAATTGGGAGCGACTGAGCACACTCCGGTTACCAATGTTGGTGGACCTCTACTTGTGTCCACTCTTTTTGACCCGTGGCAAAATGTGATCGGTCTGATCTACAATCCTCTATTCAAGCTCCCTTGAGTCCGATAGAGAATTACATACTGGGACTAGAGGGGCAGCAACGTGCGATCGTACAATTTCTACATTTGAGAATCAGTGAACATCACGGTTTAGTTAGCAAACTCAGTTACAAAATCCCCATGTATTACAGGAGGACCTGGGTTTGCTATCTAAATCCACTAAAAAATGGTGGGATTGAACTAGCCTTTGCGAAGGGTCATAGATTGTCTAACGAGCAAGGAATTCTTTCCATGAAGAAAAGAAAGTATGTAGCGGGAGTGGAGTTATCCGATATCTCAAAGATCCCAGAAAGTGAAATTGACGAGATAATACAGGAAGCACTTATTTTGGACGATCTTTTTACCAAACAAGGGTAAGCCTCACACTTGTTATTTTCTGTTTTTCCAAGTTTTCCTTATCAATTGCGAACAATCGCTTTTGATAGTCTTTTTATAGAATTATCTTTCTCATCTGTAAACTAGGAACTCCTCAAAAATTGGAGAAAGCGGCATCAGTCAATACACAAATTCAATCACTTCTCGACGAAGCATATGCGGCGCGAATCAACAATTTGGCTGAAAGCATTAAGCTAGCCAATCAAGCACTAGATCTTAGTAGAGGAGCTCGAAACAATCACTCGATTGGCAAATGTCTTAGTCAATTGTCACTTTATCACATGATCGTAGGTGATTATGATCTTTCAATAAACATAGCTGAGGAAGCAATAGGCCATTTTACAGAAGTAGGTGATGAGCGAGGAATTGCTGATGCGAAGTACAATATTGCCGGAGCGTTTTACAAAACTGATGATTTCAATCTTGGCTTAACGTATTTAATTGATTGTTTGACTACATACAAGAAATTTAATGACCATCACAATTTGGCTAGAGTTCACAAATCGATGGGTACAATTTTTGAATTCTTTGGTGATGAAAAAAGTGCTATCCAATCGTACCAGGAAGCAATCAGTGCCGGGGAAGCAGTTAAGGACATGAATCTTCAATCCAATGCATTTAACCCTCTCTCAGGGATATTTCTCAATCAAGGAAAAGTAGATGAAGCCTTGGAGTTGATTGAAAGATCTATTGAATTAAAGATTGAGACAAAAGATACTAGAGGACTTGCCTTTGCCCTGTACGGTAGGGGCAAAGTGTTCACGAAAACAGGGAAGTACGAGCTGGCCGAGAAAGATTTTCTCGAATCGCTTCGTATTCATGAACAGATGGGCGAGAAACTTGGGCATGCAATGTCTTATCATAAATTGGGGGCTTTGTACATAACAATGGATCGGTTGGACGATGCTCGCGAAACCCTTATAAAAGCATTGCAGTATAGCAATAAGCACAAAGTCATCCTTATAAAATTCAAGGCCAATCTGCTGCTTCATGAGGTGGCTAAAAGAGAAAAGAACCATGAGCTTGCTTTAAAATATCTCACTCAGTATGTGGAGGAAAAGGAAAGTGTGATAAACGATAAGACCGCAAAGGTGATCGAAAGCTATGAGGTGATTAAGAAGGTGCAAGAACTGGAAAGAGAGGCCCTGTCTCAAAAAGAGAAAGCGGATTTGAATGAGAAAAAGAATTTGGAATTGGACTCCTTCTTCTACCGTATTTCACATGATCTCAAGGGGCCTATTACTGCTATGATGAGTCTAAGTTACCTAGCCAAAGAAGATGTTAGTGACGAAACAGCTCTGAAGTACTTTGACGAATATTCCGATCAGGCAAAAAGAGTGAACAACATTCTGGATGAGTTGATGAATCTCACCAAGATGGTCTACGGTGCGGAGTCTAAAAGCGAAATTGATTTTGAACAACTGGTGTACGATTGCATTTCCTCTCACAAACACCTTCAGAATTTTGAAAAGGTTGAGTTCAAGGTCGAAATTGAAGAAAATATTGAGTTTGAAGCGGAATGGGCACTAGCTAATACAATTATCCAGAATTTGATTGAGAATGGGATAAAATATGCACGAACAGACAATGGTCAGTCAAGGATTGCAGTTACTATCACCAATTCTCAAAGCAATATAAATATAACCGTAGCTGACAATGGAATAGGAATGTCTGAAGATGCCCAGTCGAAGATTTTCAAGATGTTCTATAGGGCAGACAGAAGAATTGAGGGAACAGGCTTGGGCCTTCATATTGTAAATCGAGCAATCGAAAAGCTTGATGGAAAAGTGGAAGTCGAAACTGAATTGGGTGTTGGTTCCACTTTTAGGGTAGTTCTACCCAGGAAGTAAATCCAAAAGTTCTCGTTGCAAAGAAGCACCTCCATCTTGGTTGTACCATTTCTGAAGATCAACTTGAAATTCCTTATATGGTTTTTTCTCTTCTGAGTTCTTCCAACTATCGTACAGTTTTTGAGCCTCCACAGGTCTGGGTCCCCACGTAAAGAGTGCTTCTTTCTTTGAATCAAGCACAATCAATTTTGGAATGGAGCGTCCACCACGTGTCAAGAACTGATCAATTAGATCTGTGTTTTCATCACGCATCACTATTCTCAAGTCTGCATTTTTACTTTGGTCAGCGAGTTTAGCAATGACGGGGACGCTATTAGCTGCATCACCACACCAGCTTTCAGTAATTAGGAGCCATTCACTTTTCTGATTCAATTGCTCAACTTTAGAAACCAGTTCGGGGTTTAGATTCGTGGTTTTCATAATTCGCTTGCTCCGCTGCGTATTCAGCTTTGTATAATAAATAAGGTCCTCGTTTTGGGTTGGACCTGTCGTCTTTCCTTCTGTTGCGTATTCTTGAAGCAAGTCATTATATGCCGAGTACGATATTGACTTTTTAAGTGATTTACTGATAACGTTATCTGTTTCCATTATTTCCATGTAGGCTAGACGCAGAAACTAATAGATCCGTTCATTCATAAATCAAATACAAGATGAAATATCAGGAAGAAGACTCTTACATATGGATCGGGCGGTTCTCCGTGGCAGCTAAGGCTGCCTCTTTGAACGCTTCCATATACGTTGGGTGCGCATGAGACATTCTTGCAATGTCTTCTGCAGATGCCCTGAATTCCATGGCTGTCACTCCTGCAGCAATCATGTCTGCCGCTCGGGCTCCGATGATGTGAACACCTAGAATTTCATCTGTGGCTTTGTCAGCCAATATCTTAACAAGTCCGTCCGTATCCATACTTGCTCTGGCCCTTCCAAGTGCCTTGTATGGGAACTTGCCCGTTTTAAATGCTCGACCTTGTTCTTTTAACTGTTCCTCGGTCTGACCTACGGAGGCAACTTCTGGCCAGGTATACACCACGCCTGGAATGAGGTTATAGTTGATATGCGGCTTTTGGCCCACGATTGACTCAGCAACAAACACTCCTTCTTCCTCGGCTTTATGGGCAAGCATTGCACCTTTCACAACATCTCCGATTGCATAGATGTTGTCGACATTGGTACGTAAATGATCATCAACCTCTACTTTGCCACGATCATCCATTTTGACCCCGGCATTTTCCAGTCCAAGGCTATCGGTATATGGTCTTCTTCCTATTGAAACAAGGCAGTAGTCTCCTTTCAAATTAACAGTTTCTCCTTTCTTGTTCTCTGCTTTCACCGTCACGGTTTTTGCCTTCTTATCAACTGCGGTGACTTTATGACCAAGGTAGAATTCAAATCCGATTCCCTTCAAAGATTTTTGCAGCTCTTTTCCCATCGTGCCATCCATAGTGGGAATGATACTATCGAGAAACTCCACGACAGAGACTTTCGAACCAAGTCTGGCATAAACGGAACCAAGCTCAACTCCAATGACACCACCACCGATGATGATCATGTGTTTCGGTATCTCTTTTAGCTCCAGTGCTTCCGTACTTGTGATAACCCTGTCCTTATCTAGCTTGATAAAGGGGAGGCTTGTCGGTTTAGAACCTGTGGCGATTATTATTTTTTCTCCTGTGATTTTTTGTTTTTTCTTACCCGCGATCTCAATCGTGTTTTTATCAACGAAACTTCCCATACCGTGAAAAACATCGATCTTATTCTTGTTCATCAGGTAGTCTATACCCTCCACGTTCTGTTTTACGACATCCGCTTTTCGGCCGATCATTTGTTTTAGATTGACCTTAGGTTTTGGTATATCAATTCCATGTGTTTTGAACGTGTGCTCTGCATTGTGGAAATGCTCTGACGAGTCCAAAAGAGCTTTGGAGGGAATGCAACCAACATTCAAGCAGGTACCACCTAAGGTATCGTACTTTTCGATGATTGCTGTTTTCAATCCCAATTGGGCACATCGAATGGCCGCAACGTATCCGCCAGGACCTGAACCAATTACTACAACCTGATAATCCATATTTTTTATTTAATAGACAGTATTAAGTATCGAGTACAATGTACTAAGACTTTAAATGCTGTTTTAGTTTAAAAATCATGTTAGAAATTGACGTTACTTCCTCTATGATAGAATCGGATTCATTATTCTTTAAGAAATTCATCCTATTTGCAATGAGCGTTTGGGTCTCTAACTCAAATGCTGAACCTTGAGCGATTCCCAAGAATTGCTTGAACTCACCATTTGTATTTCGTCCAGCTCCTTCTGCAATATTTGATGGTACTGAAACTGCACATCTTCTCATTTGAGAAATTAAACCAAACTTTTCCTCGGAAGGAAATTCTTTGGTCAATTCATATATTTTGTAAGAGAGATCCATGGCTTTTTTCCAAACTTCTAAATCCTTATATCTATGCATTTCTACATCTTAATACCAAGTACCTGATACTTAATACCACTAGACTCCCAAAAGGAGTCTGGTCGGATCTTCCAGCAACTGCTTCACTCTCACAAGGAAACTTACCGATTCTCGTCCATCAATAATACGATGATCGTAGGACAGTGCTACGTACATCATAGGTCGCACGACAACCTCTCCATTCTCAACTACCGCTCGCTGTACAATGTTGTGCATTCCTAGAATTGCGGACTGAGGTGCATTGATAATCGGTGTCGACATCATTGAGCCGAAAACTCCGCCATTGGTTATAGTGAACGTTCCACCCTGCATTTCATCTATACTAAGCTTGTTTTCTCTCGCTTTAGTTGCCAACCTAATCACCTCTTTTTCTATCTGAACAAAGTTCATTGACTCTGCATTTCGAATAACTGGAACAACAAGTCCTTTTGGAGCTGAAACGGCTATTGAAATGTCGCAGTAGTCATTAAACACCAATTCGTTTTCATCGATCATTCCATTGACTGCTGGCCACTCCTGAAGAGCAACGCAACATGCCTTCGTAAAGAAGGACATAAAGCCCAGCCCTACCTCATTTTTCTCTTTGAACTCCTCTTTATATTTTTTTCTGATATCCATGATTGGCTTCATGTTCACCTCATTGAAGGTGGTGAGCATGGCCGTTTCATTTTTTACCGAAACAAGCCTTCTTGCAACTGTTTTTCTCAACGAGGACATCTTCTCTCGTCGCTGCTCTCGAGTCACTCCACCACCAAATGTTGGTGCTTCAAATTGCGGAGTTGCTGGCTTAGCTTCAGTAGCTTGTGGTGCTGACTTTTGTGCTTTCTCAGCATCCTCCTTCGTAATCCTACCATCTCTTCCAGTTCCTTTAACATCGGAAGTTGACATTCCCTTCTCATCAATGATTTTAGCAGCCGCTGGAGATGCATGACCTGTAGCATAGGAACCTGAACCACTTGGTGCCTCTGATGATTCAGCGGCAGGTGTAGTCTCAGTCGCCGAAGCCTTTGGAGCAGGCGCCCCATCCATCACCTCAATCTTGCAGATTAAAGCACCTATCTCTAGTGTATCTCCTTCTTTAGCTACTATTTGCAAAGTTCCTTGAGCTTCCGCAGTAAGATCGAACGTCGCCTTGTCTGACTCAATCTCTGCAATATTTTCGTCTAACTCCACAAAGTCGCCATCGCTTTTCTGCCAGGTGGAAAGTGTCACCTCTGTAATGGACTCTCCCACAGCAGGTACTTTCATTTCGAGAACCTCACCCGTAGCTTTTGATTCCGTTGCAGCCGGGGATGACGCAGCAGTTTCCTTCGCCTCGGCAGGTTTGGAAGTTCCGCCACTTGCACTTTCATCAATCTCACAAAGTACAGCTCCTATCTCCAAGGTATCTCCTTCTTGTGCTTTGATTGATAGTTTCCCTGCTGCTTCGGCTGTAACTTCAAAAGTTGCTTTATCAGATTCGAGTTCACAGATCACCTCATCCATTTCTACCATATCTCCATCACCTTTGGACCATGATGATACTGTTACTTCGGTAATTGATTCGCCGACGGTCGGCACTTTCATTTCAAGACTCATTTCGTTACTCTTTATGTCTTCTTAAAACTCTTTTTAATACAGTTTCTCCGATTCCTCAAAAACCAGAGGTTCTTTTATTTGGCTCCAGCGTTACGCTGGCTTTAAATCGAATGCTTTCTTAACTAATTCAGCCTGCTCCTGTTTGTGCACTTTCGCAAAACCAGTTGCTGGAGAGGAACCTATTTTTCTTGCCACAACTTCCAACTTCAGATCGACGCTGGTAAGGAGGAAACTCCAGGCTCCCATGTTCTTAGGTTCTTCTTGTACCCAAACCAACTTCGGATTAGCATACTTCTTGATCAGTGCATCTACCTGCTTCTGCGGGAAAGGATACACCTGCTCAATCCTGACTATTGCAGTGTTCTTGGCTTTCCGTTTTTGCTGTTCTTCTAAAAGGTCAAAGTAGACCTTCCCTGTACAGAAAAGCACCTTCTTCACACTCTTTGCAGTCACGTAACTATCAGGAATCATTTCCTGAAACTTACCTGCGGTAAAATCTTTCAATGGAGAAGCAACTCCTGGGTGCCGAAGCAGAGATTTTGGGGAAAACACAATTGCTGGCTTTCTGAACTCCCAAGTCACCTGTCTTCTCAATAAATGGAAGATGTTCGCGGATGTCGTCAAATTCGCAATAATCACATTATCATTTGCTGTCATTTGAAGGAATCGTTCCATCCTAGCACTTGAGTGCTCTGGTCCCTGACCTTCATAGCCATGTGGCAACAGCATTACGAGACCATTCATTCGTTGCCACTTGCTTTCTGCACTCATGATAAACTGATCAATCATAATCTGAGCACCGTTTGCAAAATCACCAAATTGTGCCTCCCAAATTACCAGTGCATTCGGAGTTGCCATTGCATATCCATACTCAAAGCCAAGCACTCCGTACTCTGACAATAGTGAATTGTAAATCCTAAATGGTTCCTGCTTTGGAGTTACATTGTTCAAGCCACTAAATGGCTCATTGGTATTGGAATCAAAAAAGTAAGCATGCCGATGAGAAAACGTTCCACGCTTTACATCCTGACCAGACATTCTAAAAATCTTTCCATCTGCCAATACTGAGCCGTATGCCAGCAACTCTGCATCGGCCCATCCCAGTTCTTTTTTCTCAAAGAAATTCGCATTCCTATCTTTCAACAATTTTTCAATTTGTCGAAGTGGCTTAAAGCCCTTAGGCACTTCGGTAATGGCCTTTGCCACTTTTTTCAGAAGTGCCTCAGAGATACTTGTATCTGGAGATTTGTCAAAATCTTTTGCGGTAGCCCGTCGTAGGTATTCCCACTCTTCCTCGATTTTCTGAGGTTTGTATGGGAGTGGATGCTGTTTTATTTCATCCAATCGTGTTTGCAGTTGAGCCTTGAAGTCTTTATCCAATTTCTCGATTGCTGCTCCGTCCAAATCCTTTCTTTCAGTGAGTTGCTTCACGTAAATCTCTCTGGGATTTGGATGCTTTGAAATTACGTTGTAAAGTTTTGGTTGTGTGAATTTTGGTTCATCACTTTCATTGTGTCCATGCCGACGGTAGCAAAGCATATCAATAAAAATATCTTTTTTGAATTTTTGTCGATACTCAATAGCAAGATTTGCACAGAAATTAACCGCTTCAGCGTCATCTCCATTTACATGAAGTACGGGTGCATCTACAATCTTGGCTAAATCCGTACAGTATATGCTTGACCTGCCGTCATCAAAGTCTGTGGTAAACCCGATCTGATTATTGATCACTAAGTGAATAGTACCGCCTGTTTGGTACCCATCTAGTTTCGACATCTGAATACACTCATAAACAATTCCTTGTCCTGAAGCGGCAGCATCACCATGTATCAGCACCGGAACTGCTTTTGAGGAATCACCCCTGTACTCGTCATCGATTTGTGCTCGGGTGTAACCGAGAACTACTGGATCGACAGCCTCCAGGTGAGATGGGTTGGGTGCCAGTTTCACGTAAATTTTCTTACCACCAGAAGTATCTAAATGTGAGGAATACCCCAAATGGTACTTGACATCTCCGTCGCCCATAGTGAGATCGACCTCTACGTTTCCTTCGAACTCACTAAAAATCTCCTCGTATGTCTTGCCCATGATATTCGCAAGCACATTCAAACGCCCTCTATGTGCCATTCCTATCATCACTTCTTCCGCTCCCAACTCTGCAGCTTTATGGATAATGGTATCCAAAGCGGGTATGGTGTTCTCCCCACCTTCGAGAGAAAATCGCTTCTGCCCGAGAAATTTCGTGTGAAGGAAATTTTCAAATACTACAGCTTCGTTCAGCTTAGAAAGAATCTGATGTTTTCCTTCTTTGGGTGGGTTAATATTTGCTCCTTCATTTTCACATTTACTTCGGAGCCACTCCTGAACATCCGAATCACGAATGTGCGTGTATTCGAATCCGATATGACCACAGTAAACCTTTTTTAGCTTGTCAAGGATGGTACTCAAAGTAGCTTTACCAAGTCCAATTTCAGATCCAACCTCAAATTCTGCATTTAAATCAGCATCAGACAGATCAAAGTCAGAAAGTGCAAGCCTTTGAATATGCTTCCTTCTAGCCCTGACGGGATTCGTATCAGATATCAGGTGAGCAAATGATCGGTAACTGTAAATCAGATTTCTGACCGCCGTCTCCTTCGGAGTGGCAATCTCTGCACCTGCCTCTCCATAGTTCGTTTGTGCAAACTCAAATCCCTCAAAAAACTTCTTCCAGGATTCATCTACACTGTTGGGGTCCTCTTTGTACGACTTGAAAAGCTCGTCTATGTAATTGCCATGCGCGTTGGCGATATAGGAATATTTATCCATACGTTTCGGTAAGGTTCTTAACAAATGTATGCTACTTTGAGTTTCTTTAAAAATCGTAAAATCGTTTAGGCAAATATTTATATATTAATTTACTAGAGAGAAAGACTTGACCTTCTAGCTACTGGTATCCCGGCTGTCCAGCTTACTTCGTGCCGCTTCCCATCCAGTCTAGATTGCAGAGGGATTTACCATGAGAAAAGTATGCTGAAATAACAGACGTAAAGAATCCTTCTATGGACAGTATGGAGTATGATACCTGTGCTTGACTGGGTATCTACCTGCCTTTGTGCGGGATGCCTGATCGAGTCAGGCATGACTGGAAGCAATGCGTCTCGGCAATTATTCCTGACAAAACCATCAAATCGGTTCAGTACTTTTCTTCCATTTCTCCTAGAACCCAATCGCTGAATTCTGAAACTCGAGTGTAGTATTCGTACACACCATAAACACCTTCCGGTTTTCCGGTTCCGCGTCCATCTTGGTGTGAACTCACGCCCATGATGTAGGCTTGATCACCGTCAAACCAAAGGGCTGGCCCACCGCTATCCCCAGGTCCACTGATGCCTTCAAGAGGGAGCGAGTTCTCGGTCTCAGGCGCATCAAAGGTGAAACGAATGTATCCCGTCTTTGAGCCATCGATCAGATTTTGAGCTGCACGCAGTTTGCGATCTTTGTTTATGGCACCATCAGTCATTCCTTTGTCACCGGTCCCAGCCCAGCCAGTTCCTGCGAAAATGATTTCTTTACCTACCTCATCTGTTTTTTGATACAGTTTCGCTAGCTCAACATTTGGAACATTCTCAGTCAGTTGCAGCAAGGCAATATCATTCAGAACACTCCTGGTCATAGAAAAACCAGGGTGAATAATCTTCCTCTGGATGACATATTTGACACCGTTTACGGTTACATCATCTCCTATTCTTCTGCTTGAGGCCACGTGTGCTGCTGTAATAATCCAGTTTGGCCGGATAAACGTGCCGCACCCAGCATTGAGTCTCACCGCTGAACCACCGTACTTCGCTCCAAGTTCCAAATACTTCGCGTCGTCTACGTCATGACGCATAATGATGTCTGATGAAATGATGGAGAGATAGAGGGTTAGGAAGATTGTTTTCAAGGCAATGTTGGGGTTGTGTTTGCTGATTGAACTGACTAAGATACGGACTAGGCATCGCGGGGGTTTTCGCAATGTCATACCTGTCGTACCGTGCTAGACACGGTATCTTCCAAAACTGATGGGTAAGATGCCTGATCAGGTCAGGCATGACAAATGTAAGGACGCCTATCTGTTGAATAGCTTCATGGGAGAACTTTTGTCGGCCCGTTTTCTATGCTCGAATCCGAACAAATCCTTACCTTCGTCTCTGCTCTAGCGAAACACTATACAAATCTGAGAATGTATCCAAAATTGGGTTTGTTCGGTGCACTAAATCACGCCCTGCAAAGGGATCATTGACGGTACTGACGAATACCAAAATCCTTCTAATAGAGGTTTGATAGCTGTTTGCTGGAGCTTTTTTATGCCCTAACCTTTCTCTATCAGCAAATTATCAATGACTTTTGAATATTAGAATCATTACAAGAAAACTGTACCTTCTCTGAAGAATATTTGGTCTTGCATTTCTGGAATCTCAAATCGAGCATCGAAGAAATCCTTAGTGGTAACATCAAATCTAAATTTTTAAATAATTTCCTTTTTTTGTAAGAAATCTTCTGCGCTCAGGACTATTGGTGCAACTGATTCTAGATAAGTGGAAAGTAAACAGCGTAAAATCTTTGATGAATGGCTTGCCGGCTATCGTGCTTTGATATTCAAGGTAATACGATCCTATGCTTTCAATTCTGAGGATGAAAGCGATCTGTTTCAGGAAGTATGTCTTCAGGTGTACCGGTCGATTCCGAATTTCAAGGGCAAGTCGGCGGTTTCCACATGGCTCTATCGTATCGCTTTGAATACAGCTATCAAGTGGAGTACGAAAGAGAAAAAACATGTGGACGGACATCAAGAAATTGGAAACGTGAATCAGTTGCTGAGTGCGCAGGAAGAGACGCAAGATGAGCGAGTTGGCTGGCTTTATCTACAGATACGTGAATTTAATGAGATTGATCGTTCCCTTTCACTATTGCTGTTAGAGGGATACAGCTACCAAGAGATGTCAAAAATGATGGGTATATCAGAAAGCAACATAGGAGTGAAGATTCACAGAATCAAAAAACAATTGATTTCTAATTCAAAAAATTACAGCAATGGAAATTGAAGAGCTGCAAAAAATTTGGAACCAGCAAAAAGGAGAAACTATGTATGTGATTAATAGAGATGCCGTACATCAAACTATCACACGAAAGAAGAATGTTGCTAGCCGAAAGATCGATGTCTTAGAGACTTGCATAAGTCTGATCAACGGTCTAATGGCCATTGTCTTATTCATCGATGGGCTCGATGATCCGCACTATTGGGATTTTGTAGGTTCAGGAATGATGCTGTGTACGGTGCTCTACACACAATATTTTCGTTGGAAGAGAAAAAAGGAAGAAAATACCTTTGATCGTTCTGTATTCGGAGAGTTGAATCATGCTATTTCCAACACGAACTATATTATAAAATTTTCTTTTCTAATGATCGTCGGTTACCTGGTTCCTTTTACTCTCTTCTATGCTGGAAAAATGATAGATAGAGGTGCTTCGATTGAGAAATGGTTACTAATCCTCTCCATGTACCTCCTAGCTTTTTTGCTCATTCGATGGGAACGAACAAATCTTCACATTCCCAAAAAAAGACAGCTGGAAAAACTAAGGGATAAGTTGAAGGAGGAGTATTGAAGATCTACAATCAATCCCGAGCATTACTTCGAGACACAGCTATCATTAAATCCCCTTTGGAGTATAGAAAAACGCTTGCTTTCCGTTTCCAAAATCTACCTCTTTCCAGCTCGAAACGTCAAATGAAATTCCTACTACGCCACAGGTGGGAACATTGTCGATATGGGTGTTTGCTAATTTGTTTGCGCAGTCTGTAAAACCGGGATTGTGACCAAAAACGGCCAATCTATCGCAGCTAGGAGCTGACTGAATCACGTGAAGAATTTCATTTGACCCAGCATGGAAAAGATCTTTGCTTAAAACGATGTTTCCCTCATCCACACCAAGTTGATCGCAAATAAATAGTGCGGTGTAAAACGCTCGACTAGCCGTGCTGGAGATATAGACTTCTGGAGTGTCGTGAATTTCTGCTAAGTACTTACCAATCTTTGCGACGTCTTTTCTTCCCCGCTTGCCCAAAGGGCGATCGTGATCTGGTAAGTTGAATGACCAGGAGGATTTAGCATGGCGCACAAGGAATAAGGTCTTCATTTCTTGGTTAATGGACTCAGGTATTTTCTTGAAAAGTAAAGAATAAATAGATCAATTCAGATTTCGAATGCTGTCTATCCACGACGAGTTTGCGCTTAAGAAATGTATGGGTCTGGTGCCACCAGCTAGTCTGGAAGATAGAAGTCAAAAACGAGTTCATTCATACATTTGAAATGTCCTTTAGGACACTTTTTGAATCCAGATGTGCTGCATGGTCGACATTGAATTTTGTTATTTTCGAAGATCGTGAATTGTGTCCGATAAGGATATTTCCCGAAAGTAGGCATCGTGTTACCCCATATGGAGTAGATCGGTTTCTTAAAAGCCGCAGCGATGTGCATCATCGTATCGTCGTGAGTGAAGACCCAATTTGCCTTTGAGATCACCGAGGCTGATTGGTTGATTGAAAATTTTGCACATGCATTGAAGATGACCGTCCTCTTATTTAAATCTTCGATCTCCATTTCTTCTTTTTCTGATCCTGGTTTGAAAAAGTCCTCAATTTCTTTGGCTACTGAGATGTCTTCTTTTCCTCCCAAGAGAACTATCGGTTTGTTTATTCGATCGCATAATTCGATCATTCGTTTCACTGGCAGCCTGTTCGTTTTATACTCACCTCCAATAGCAAAGACCGTATATCCATTTGTGTGCGTAGCTGGTAACCAGTTTTCTTCCACCTCGTCTTTTTCTGGTATAAAGTAATCCAGCCCAAGGCTATCCATTTTTGCACCTAGAGGTTTGATCATCTCGATATAGCGTTCTACCACGTGGGTATTTGGTAGTAAATTCAATTTGAAGTTTACTAAAAGCCAATGCTTAAATTTTAACCGGTTGAACGACAGGTTTTTCCCACCTATTCGAATTTTGAGAACACGCGTCTGGAAATTATTTTGGAGATCAACGATGTAGTCAAACTTCTCGTTACGTAGTTCGTTGACTACTTGCGACATGGAAACATCGAGGAGGTGAATTTTGTCTAGATAGGGATTTGCTTCAAGACTACTGAAATAATCTTTCTTAGTCACGAAGTGAACCGTATGTTGAAGGTCACTTTTTAGCACTCGAACTACTGGTGTAGTAAGAATGATCTCACTGAGGGAAGAAAATTGAACAACGAGGATCTTCATAATGCCGCTTTTTCCCGTTTTGTTTCAGGCAGGGTAAAAGTAGAAACAACTGGCATTTTGGTTAGTTTTAAATATCAAATCAATAAATCATGAATTACTGGTTGATAAAGAGTGAACCTGGGACGTACTCTTGGGATGATTTTGTAAAGCTTGGTAGAGACCATTGGGATGGTGTTAGAAATTTCAAAGCCAGAAACAATATCAAGGCGATGAAGGTTGGAGATATTTGCCTTTTCTACCACTCTGTATCTGAGAAATCCGTTGTAGGATTGGCAGAAGTTGTGAAAGAATACTATCCTGATCCAACCACCGACGATCATCGATGGTACGTGATGGACGTAGTCCCAGTCAGAAAACTAAAAAGACCGGTCACGCTTGCAGAGGTAAAAGCCGATGGGCGGCTGGATCGGATGAAGCTTGTTACCCATTCACGGTTATCTGTGCAGCCTGTCACGGAGGAGGAGTATGGGATTATTTTGGAGCTAAGTGAGCGTTAGGGATACAGCATTTATCATTGTTAATCATATACTATGAGAATTTTTCTACTTCTGTTGTTGCTACTCCCAGTCATTGTGTTCTCTCAAAAGAAGAGAAAACAGAAGGATACAAGTAGCATAATTAGCCAGCCAAACCGTATCGAGTTTGAGCTTACCAGGGATAGATCAGAATTTTATGTAGTTCCAGGGGACGAAGATGGACTTCTGGTGGTGGAAGAGACTGAGGGAGGTGGGTCCGGAACTTGGAAATTGCACCTGGTCGATACGGCATTCAATCTGGTATGGTCACGTGAAGAGGAGGCTCCCGCTGAAGGAAATCTCCTAGGCTACGATTATTTCGGTGGTAAATTCTACCTGCTGTTTAATAAGAGCAGGTTTCGCAGTCAGGAATTAGTCGTGCTGGAGTTAAATGCAGATTCCGAGACGAATGCTGTGTATGAAATCACAACTGTATTTCCAGTAAATATTTCTCATTTTGAGTCAGTGGGAGAGACGCTTCTAATCGGGGGATACGCGAATTTCAGGCCCGTGGTGATTACGTATAATATTCACGATAAAAAACCCCGCGTAGTACCAGGATTTTATGATAGTAAAAATGATATGCTGGATATTGTTGTAGATAAAAGATCAAAATTCTTTACTGTCATCCTTTCGGAGAGAATGAGAAACAAGAAATCTACTGTGAGAGTAAAAACCTTTACTGAGAAAGGAGATTTGGTTCAGGATAATCTACTCGATCCGGGAGAAAAGAAAAGTTTGTTAGATGGTGCAAGCACCACGTTTGCAAATGGCCTCCAATACTTGGCAGGAACACATTCGAAAAAATCACCACTCTACAGTCAGGGGTTTTATCTAAGCAAATTCATCAACGGTACGCAGCAACTAAATCAGTACTATGCCTTTGCAGACTTAAATAATTTTTTCAATCATATGAAGCCAAAGAGAGAAAACCGAATAAAAGGTCGAATCGAGAGGAAGCGTGAAAAAGGCAAAGTGAAAAAGTTCAATTATCGTTTGCTAGTCCATAAGATTTTGAAAAGGAGAGATCACTATGTGATGATTGCCGAAGCCTATTATCCTCGATACAATTACGGAAGTACGGGTACTTCCTTTAGACCAACCTCTTTCGGTGGATTTGGAAACAACAATAGCGGGAGAGGAAATCAGTCGTTCAATCCAGATTTTTTGGGATACAAGTACACGCACGCTGTAGTGATAGGATTCGATGTGAATTGCAATATTATTTGGGATCACACATTTAAAATTGAGGATAAGCAAAGCTTTTCTCTTGATGAAAACGTGATGGTTTCTGGTGCAGGAAATAAGATCGTTCTCACATATCTGGAAGAAAATGAAATAAGGTCAAAGGTCGTAGATGGAGATGAAATTGTGGAGGGAAGAACCTTTAATCCTGTGAGATTATCTTTTGAGACAGATGAACTGAAGAGCAAAGATCCTCAAGTGGAAGGTATTGAAAAATGGTACGGTGATACCATGTATGCTTACGGCGTCCAGAACATTAAGAATGAAAATGGCGTGGCAGGCAAAGTTTATCGTAAGGTCTTCTATTTGAATAAAATCCAATTTGATTTAAATAGAGAAGTCAATTGAATCATAACACTTATTTTTGCGTGAAGTTTTATCATGCAAAAGCGCCTGCTTTTCGACAGTCAACTCCTTAAGGTCACTATCAGTCGATTGTGCCAGCAACTCATTGAAGTTCATGAAGATTTTTCTCATTCCGTTATTATGGGAATGCAGCCACGCGGTATTTTCCTTGCTGAGCGGATAAAAAAAGAACTGGAGAACCTTGGTTTATCGGATGTGCAACTGGGTTTACTAGACACTACTTTTCACCGTGACGATTTCAGGCGAAGAGATGAATTGCTTGAGGCAAGTCAGACCAAAATCCCTTTCCCAATCGAAGGCCAAAATGTGATTCTGGTTGACGATGTACTTTTCACTGGCAGAAGTGTTCGGGCCGCATTGGATGCCATCAATACCTTCGGACGTCCATCAAAGGTGGAGTTACTAGTACTGATTGATCGACTTTACAGTCGACATATTCCCATACAGGCAAATTACATTGGTAGGAAAGTGAATACCATTCAATCTCAAAAAGTATTGGTAGAACTAAGGGAACAAGGGAATAAGAAGGATAATATTTGGCTAATTAATAAGGACGAATGAGTCAATTAAAAACGAAACACCTACTTGGTATCAAGAATCTCGACAGAGAGGATATCGAGCTCATTTTTCAGACAGCAGCCAATTTCAAAGAAGTCATAAACCGTCCAATAAAGAAGGTTCCCTCCCTTCGCGATGTAACCATTGCTAATGTCTTCTTTGAAAACTCTACCAGAACAAAACTCTCATTCGAACTAGCTGAAAAGCGTCTATCGGCTGACGTGATAAATTTTTCTGCGTCTGGAAGCTCAGTGAAAAAAGGAGAAACATTGCTGGATACCGTCAACAACATTTTGGCAATGAAAGTAGACATGGTGGTAATGCGCCATTCCAGTCCAGGAGCACCACATTTTCTCTCTAAGCATATTGACGCCAACATCATTAATGCTGGTGATGGCACTCATGAACATCCAACGCAGGCATTGCTTGATACTTTTTCCATCCAGGAAAGGACAGGCAATGTGAAAGGGAAAAAGGTGGTAATTGTTGGAGATATTCTTCATTCTCGAGTGGCACTTTCAAACATTTTTGCGCTACAAACACTTGGTGCTAAGGTCATGGTGTGTGGTCCTGCTACGTTGTTGCCTAAGCACATTGCGGAGCTTGGTGTAGCCGTAGAGACCGATATTAGAAAAGCACTTGAATGGTGCGATGTGGCAAATATCTTGCGCATTCAATTAGAGCGTCAGCAGGCAAGCTACTTTCCGTCCCTGAGAGAATATGCACAATATTTTGGCGTAAACAAGCAGCTTTTGGATTCGCTGAATAAGGAAATCACGATTATGCATCCTGGACCCATCAACAGGGGAATTGAGATCACAAGTGATGTGGCTGACTCCGAACATTCCATCATTCTGGATCAAGTTGAGAATGGTGTGGCCATCCGTATGGCAGTTCTTTATCTTCTGGCGGGAGTAAATTAGGAGGCATTTCTTCAGAACTTGGTAGACACTTTGTAGACGGCCGCAAGTTCGTTCTGATAAATTAGAGTATAACTTGCAGCGTATTCTAGCTTGGCACTTGCCACTAAAATCTAAGCTATATGAACTACCTAATTGCCCAACTATGTGTAGTTGTCCTGAGTGCAGCCTACTCCATTGACCAGAAACAGGACCAACTGTCAGTTTCAGATCTAAATGAACAAGCAAAGCATTTTCTAGCTATAAACAGGGATAGCGCATGCTATTTCGCTAGCGAAGGATTTTTACTTTTAGAAAAGCATCCAGGGGAATTCCCTATCGAAGAAGGGAAAAATTTTCTCATGAGGGGAATGTGTCAGAAATACCAGGGAAAAAGAGATTCAGCATATCAACTGTTCGATAAAGCCAGAAGAATTTTTGAAAAACAAAACTCACCAAAAGAACTGGGAACCTCATATTGGTACCTGGGGAAAATTTGGCATGAATTGAACCAATTCGAAAAGGCAAAACCTTTTTACGAAGAATCAAGGCAAATCCTTGAGGATGCTGAAGCGTACAGCACCGCAATCCAGGTGGTAATGGGATGGCAGTAATGGAAGGCCTGCAGGGTAATTACAACAATGCTTTGGAGTATTTCCTAGAATGTCTGGCCATTGCTTACAAGGAAGGATTTGAGGAAGATCGATATAGGCTATACGGTAATGTAAGTGCCATTTATAGTGCCTTAAACAATGATGAAAAAGCACTGGAATTAATTACCTTGTCTACTCAGAGATTGCTTCCTTGAATGATGTCATCATTTCAGAAGGTGAAACGTGGTGGCAGGATTCGGTAAACGATAGAGTTTGGGTGAAAATCAAAGGAGGCCACTGGGAGGCCACTTTGGAAGAAGAAGATGATTTTGAAGCAACTACGAATGAGACCATGCTTTTGAGAATCAGGGTCCCAGATTGAGAATTACTTCCCGACGTAGTTAAACGGGGTTATCTGATTCAGCTCGTCCTTTATGGAGTCTGAAACATTCAGACTTTGAATGAACGACTTGATGGCAGATTCATTGATTTCTTCGTTTGTTCTTGTCAATGACTTTAGTGCCTCGTACGGCTTGGGATACCCTTCCCTTCGCAGAACTGTTTGGATTGCTTCTGCCACTACAGCCCAATTGGCATCAAGATCAGCGTTGATAGCTTCCTCGTTTACGTTGATCTTCGACAGGCCCTTTTCAAGGGAGAGCATGGCTAATAGCGAGTGTGCAATTGGCACACCAATGTTTCGCAGGACAGTGGAGTCTGTAAGATCTCTTTGCAATCGCGAGATAGGTAGCTTAGCACTCAGATGCTCACAAATGGCATTGGCAATACCAAAATTTCCTTCAGCATTTTCGAAATCAATCGGATTGACTTTGTGAGGCATTGCTGAGGATCCAACTTCATTTTTGGCAATGGTCTGAGTAAAGTAATTCATGGAAATGTACTGCCAGATATCTCGGCTCAAATCAATTAAGATGGTATTGATTCGTTTGATAGCATCGAAAAGAGCTGCCAAATGATCGTAGTGCTCAATTTGAGTAGTTGGATAACTTCTCTTAAGGCCTAGGTATTCGCTAACAAATGCATCTCCGAAGGCATGCCAGTCAGTGGCTGGATACGCAACAGTATGGGCATTGAAATTCCCCGTGGCCCCTCCAAATTTCGCACCAAAAGGAACTTTGTCCAGCATTTCTGCTTGTTCGTTTAGCCTGGAAACGAAAACCTGAATCTCCTTGCCCAATCGGGTGGGGGAGGCTGGCTGGCCATGCGTCTTTGCCAACATTGGAATTTCACTCCATTTTTCAGAGAGACTTCCAAGACTTTTGATTAACTGATCGAGCATTGGCCTGAACACCTCAAGCATTCCATCTTTGAGAGACAATGGAATTGCAGTGTTGTTGATATCTTGCGAGGTCAAACCGAAGTGAATAAACTCCTTAAATTCAGATAATCCGAGCGCATCAAATTTCTCTTTGATAAAATACTCAACAGCTTTCACATCGTGATTTGTTGTTTTTTCAATGGCTTTAATTGCTTCTGCATCTTCCAATGAAAAATCTTCATAGATTTTCTTCAGGGTGGAATTCAGAGAGGAATCGTATTTGGAAAGTTGCGGAATACCCGATTCCGAGAGAGCAATGAAATATAGGATTTCAACTTTGACACGGTACTGAATAAGCGCTTTTTCAGAGAAATAGGAAGATAAAGAAGAGACCTTATCTCTGTATCTGCCATCGATCGGGGAAATGCCTTCCAGAGGATTGAAATTCATGCAATTTTTGTTGAAAATGAGAACGCAAAATTACCTTATCCTGTTTACTTGATGAAAGGAAGATTTTGTTGTTGGAAACACAGGCACGGAACTAGAATTTACTGTAGTCAAGTTTACTTGGTTGGCGATTGGGCGAGAATTACCTTTGCGCCGCAAAAAATCTAAATATGGCGTTCGGATTATTCAAGAAAAAGAAAGAAAATAAAGACGATAGGTATCTCAATCTGACGGTAAAAGAGGTTGTGCATATTGCTAAAGATGCAGTAAATCTTGTTTTTGAAAAACCAGATCAGTTCGAATACCAACCTGGTCAATTCATCACGATAATTTCTGAGGTAAAAGGGAAAAAGATTAGAAGAGCATACTCGCTATGTACTACTCCCTTCGAGGATGATCATCCGGCGGTGACTGTTAAACGGGTGCCAGATGGGGCCATGTCCAACTTTCTCAATGAGGAGATCAAGGCTGGAGACGTGTTACAGGTCATGGAGCCGATGGGCATGTTTACCACAGAGTACGATGCATCTAAGAGCAGGAATGCCGTCTTTTTTGGTGGGGGCAGTGGAATTACACCTCTGATTTCTATTGTTCGGTCACTTCTGCTCAAAGAACCAGATTCTAGGGCCACGTTGGTATACGCCAACCGAAGTGACGAATATATCATTTTCAAAGACTTGATCAATCAACTCGCAGAAAGCCATGCTGAAAGATTTCAAGCAGTGCATGTGTTGGAAAATGGTGAAGCAGACTACTCAGGAAGATTAACTGATGAAATTATCTCGAAAATTTGCACTGATGCTCAATGTAGTGGTCAGACGGAATTCTACATCTGCGGTCCTCAGCCTATGATGGATGTGACTTTTTCTGGTCTTGAAAAAGCTGGCTATCCAGATGATCAAGTTCGAATGGAAAGTTTTGAAGCAGGCAAAACCTCGCCGAAAGAAATCATCGTCAAGGAGGAAGGTGGAGATAGTGATGTTACAATCCTACTTGACGGTGAGGAGCACAGCGTGACTGTGAAAAAAGGAGCTGCTATATTGGATTCTGCTCTAAAAGCAGATTTGGATATGCCGTACTCTTGCCAAAGTGGACTTTGCACAGCTTGTAGAGGGAAATGTCTGGAAGGTGAAATAAGTACAGACGAAGCAGAGGGACTTTCTCAGGATGAATTAGATGAAGGGTACGTCCTCACATGTGTTGGTAAGCCATTGTCTGCACACGTAAAAGTGGAAATAGGGTAATCTACTTAGACGGATTGAACTTCTGTTAGTAACCCTTGCTCTGATCGACAGCCTCAATCCTATCAATTTCTCGGCGTTGGATTGTTTTGCTACAAAGACTCGCTATTACATTTCACTACTTTGTTATTTTTAGCTAAACCGATTACAAAGACGGTGATTGAGTTTTTGACTAGTTTCTTTATTTTGCCCTACCTAACATAACCAAATATGAAAACCTCAATCCTAACCTTGTCGCTGGTACTCATTATTTCTTGTTCACCGAAGCAAGAAGTGTATGAAGATGCCTTTTGCATTACCAACGTAACTACTATCGATGCTCAGAGCGGCCAGCAAGACGGCATGACGGTCATTGTGAAAGACAATCGAATAGTGAAGGTGGCAAAGGCCGAAAACTTTAATCTGGCACCTTCAAATCAAATCATCGACGGAACAGGAAAATACCTTATTCCTGGTTTATGGGATGCTCATGTGCACTTTGCGTACATCGAAGAACTAGCTCCATCCATGTTTGATCTATTCCTGGCATATGGGATTACGAGCGTTAGGGATACCGGAGGAAAGCTTGATTTTGTGAAAGATTGGAAAAATCGAGCGGTGGCTGCACCGAAAGATGCCCCTAGAGTGATGATTGCCGGCCCACTATTGGACGGCTCGCCAAACGTATATGACGGAAGCGACCCAAGCCGACCGCCGTTGTCACTGGGTGCAGATGGTGTTGACGATGCCATTGCATTGGTTGATATGTTTGATAGTGTCGGAGTTGATTTGATTAAGGCATATGAAATGTTGACCCCGGAGCAATTTACAGCGGTTACGCAAAGAGCTAGAGAAAAAGGATTGAAGGTGACAGGACACGTTCCACTAAGTATGGATGTGAGTTCCGCGTCCAACGCGGGGCTAAATAGCATGGAGCACATGCGGAACCTTGAGATGTCCTGTGCTAGCAACTGGGAAGAGCTGTTGGAGAAAAGAAAGCAGATGCTGTTTGATGGCAAAAAAGAGATCGGCGGAATCTTGAGATCAAGTATTCATGCAGCGCAAAGGTCAGAAGCTGTGGACAATTATGATGAGGAAACAGCAAACAATGTGTTGGCTGTGCTTGCCGAAAATGAGACGTGGCAAATTCCCACAATCGCACTATCTACTGGTTCTTTGAATAGACATTTTGCTCGCGAAGATTTCACGGAGAGTTTTAAATATTTACCTACTGCTATAGCAGAAAGCTGGATGGAAGGCGCATCGATATTATCAGAGATGACTATTCCTGAAAGTAGGCTAAAGCACCCCAAATGGATGATGAAAATGATTAAGAAGGTCAACGATGCAGAAATTGACATTATGGCTGGTACTGATTGTCCGATTTTCTATCTGACACCTGGGTTGAGTTTGCATGAGGAGCTTGCAACTTTGGTAAAAGCAGGGCTAACACCAATGGATGCCTTAGAGGCAGCTACACTAAATCCTGCTCGATATTTCAATATGGAAAATGAGCTGGGATTAATCAATGAAGGCTACTTAGCTGATCTTGTTTTGCTTGATGCCAATCCACTGGAAGACATCAACAACACGAAGAAGATTAGCATGGTTGTGAAAGATGGTAAATTTCGTTCGAGTTCAGACTTGGATCAACTATTTCAAAAGCTGGCAGCGCAATGATATCGCAGCATTCCTAATCTATTCAACTTCATGGAGCTCAATTCCAGGGTAGAAGGTTGCCCAGGAAAACCAGTATCCAATGTAGCTATAAGGTACCTCAAGTTGATGTCCAATGTTGGGTCCTTGCTTGGCTTTGCCGAAGAGATCCCATCTGTTTCCAAGCTGATCTTTTAATACAAGTTCTGTGCCTTCTGTATTCATTAAACTGAATTCAAGCTTTTCGCCGTTAAGTTCCGTACTGAAGAAGGATACCATAATTCCTCTTGTTTTGTCTGCAAAAACCACAATCTCTTCACCAGCAAATTCACGGACAACAACTGAGCGATTTTTTGACTGTGAAAATGTAAATGCAATGTAGCTACCGTTTACTTCTACTCCTCTTACCAATTCTTTTGGGTGAAGACGCTTGTCATTCGTACTTATCGGAAATAGAAAACTATCGTTGTTCTTGTATTGAGCATACGGATATTGGTTATAGTTTCGATTATGTCCAGTGTTTGAAGTGGTGACGAGAGCATTCGGATAAATGGAACGTAGAGCACCGAAGTTCATTTGAATTAAATTGAAGAATTCAGGCTTTTTCCCAGTCAAAGTGCCATTGACACACTTGTTGAGCATCTGACTCCAATTACTATCTGTTAGTCTGTCATAAGGAATTAGATTGGTTTCGTATAGAAGGCCTGAAACTCCAAATGTGGTGATTTCACTGTTGATTTCCCTTCCCCAACCCATACCCGTGCCGGTGAGTGGGCAGTATGTTATTGCTACATAATCTTTCCCTATTTTATCATTTATTACTTCATGCCAATCGAGGACTGGATGCCCGTATGCTTTTACTTCTCCTCCAGATCTATAAACTAGCACTAAGTCCTCATCATCCAAATACTCAAGGCCAGCTGAGCCAATCCCCGCCATCTCGGGGTCTTCGAGAGCAGGTATTCCGTCCTTTCCCGGACCACCGTCGAAAACTTGCAATTTTGAGATCAGCCAGTCAGATCCGGACCCACCACTTATCGTGCTGGCTGGAGGGGGCACATCTTCGGTAGTACAAGCGACTAGTATTAGCGATAGAGTTAATAGTGTTAAATGCTTCATAAATCTATTTTGTTTTGTTTGAGATTTACCCGAAACAGAAAACCCGTATTTACCTGAATGGTAGGTGAGAGCTGTGTTTCGTTAACAAATGAGTGCAGCGGCAAAGAGGTATTTATCTGCCAGGAAAATGCGGGGCTTACGACCACCGAAATGCCAGGATTTACAAAGAGAAAGGTTCCACCCGAACCAGGGAACTCTGATTCATCAAAGAAATCTCTACCTGCTTTTCTGTAACGAATTTTCAGCGATGGATCAATTTGCAACGAAGAGAGAACAAATCTGTCTGCGACTCCAGCAATTACTTGAAATTCGTTTCCGAATTGATACGTTGAACTCCCGAGATAGGAGTTATTTTTTCCTGTTTTTCGGAAAATAACGTTTCCAAAATACCCGAAACTTTTCCTGCTGTTGATGTAGTCGGAATAGGCGAGATAGAAGATTCCATCTAGAGCTCCACTGCCCGGCTGAAGGTCAGCACCCAATGCAAAGCCATCTGAAGTCTTATTTGATTGTCCTGTTGGGATCTTGACTCCCAAACCCAGAATTATTTTTTCTGTTAATGCATATTTTGGCAGAATTACTAGGTCTCCAAGACCCTGGGTTTTATCAAAATCGGTAGATCCGAGTGGTGAAACAATAGTCCGCTCCTGCCTAATGACTGGAACAAATAAATCCAGGGAGAATTTACTGGATATGGAATATCCGACTTCCAGCAGGAGGGAGTGCGTCTCTCTTTGTCTGGAGTCATCGGACAGTGACGTGCCTTCTGATCTTAAATCCTGTAAATCATTCCAATCGTAATTGAGATTGACCTGAAGTGTGCCGTTGTCCGCGCTCGGAAGGCCAATGTTGTTGGACATAGGAACTCCACCTGAACAACATTGGGCAAACAATTGAGCAGGTAGCACTAATATGACAGCTGTCATGATCCTCCACATAGTAGTCAAATAACGGCTAGAAGAGATAAGACCCTTCATTATCGGACCTACAACAACCACAATTGTCAGAGGTGATACAAAACGCATGAGGAATTGAAATTCTTCTTTTTTAGATCGATTAGACCTTGCAAACAGTCTTCAGTCCTCTTGCTTCAATCTGCCTTCCTCTTTCAATGCTCTATGAATGATCCATTCGATCTGACCGTTTGTACTTCTAAACTCATCCGCAGCCCACTTTTCAAGCGCTTTCATTGTGTCCTCATTGAGCCTAAGTGCAAAGGGTTTTTTCTTAGCCATTCATTTGCCAGTTTTCCTGTAGCCTACTTATGGCGGTTCGCATCGAATCTGGCTTTTGAGTACCAATTAGAACTTTTTTGCCATTTTTCAGCACTAATTGTAGTCCCATATTCCCTGCAACGTTCATTACACGGCCTGAGCGAAATCGAAGCCTGTACCCATAACCTCCGTACTCTCGGATGGGGTGATACTTTCTAAGCTGCATTTCTTGCACATCTTCTTGAGAAAAGTATTTTTCCTTACTGACAAATGGAGGGAAGCGATAGTAAATTCTACTGTCATCAATTGTGACATAGAGTTTCGATGTGGCAAATAGAAAAATCACTCCACTAAAGGTAAGGACACTAATCACAGTGCCGATCAATGCTTCAGTAGTATCGACGGGCTGGAATAGGGCTGCTACGGGTACAGCCCCTAAAACGAAGACAGTAGTGCCAAGAAGTACATACCAAATCCAGGTACCAACAAAACTTTGTACTTCCTCAAAATGAATTTTTCCCTTCACTTTTTTAGTGATTTAAGGTGCCTGAGTTCACTACAGGCGCAACATCTTTATCTGCACAAAGAACTACCATGAGATTGCTTACCATAGCCGCTTTTTTATCTTCGTCTAGGTCTACCACATCTTTTTCCTTGAGTTGCTCTAATGCCATTTCTACCATTCCTACTGCTCCTTCAACGATCTTATGCCTGGCCGAAACGATTGCTGTGGCTTGCTGTCTCCGAAGCATGGCACTGGCAATTTCTGAAGCGTAGGCGAGATAACCAATCCTTGCTTCGAGAATTTCTATTCCTGCGATAACTAGCCGATCGTCAAGTTCCTTCTCCAAGTCCTCGTTTACCTCTTTGATTCCAGATCGGAGCGTGATTTCAACTTGAGCATCATCGAAGTTGTCATACGGGTAGGATCCAGCTAGTTTCCGAACTGCGGCATCTGTCTGAACGCGTACGAAATTTTCATAATCATTGACTTCAAATGCGGCCGCAAAGGTGTCTCGAACTCTCCAAACCAAGATGACGGAAATTTGGATTGGATTTCCTAATTGATCATTTACTTTAATTCTCTCACTATCAAAGTTGCGAGCTCTTAGTGAGATCTTTTGCTTGGCATAGAAGGGATTAACCCAAAAGAACCCGTTCTTCTTTACAGTGCCGATGTATTCGCCAAAGAGGACCAGCACTCTGGATCCATTTGGATTCACGAAAAAGAACCCAGCGAGTGTAAAGAGAAATAAAACGAGTGGGATAAAAGCTATCGGAGATTTAAGTACTGCAATCCCCACAGCTGTAGCCGCGAGCAGGAGAAAATCTATTACCAACATCAAATATCCTGACATAGGTTGCTTTGTTGATTCTTGTGTTCTCATATCTGTCGTGTTTTAGGTTAAACGAAAACGCTAATTAGAAGTGATATTAAAATGATATCAAAACAATATACGATGAAAATTTTGAATGGGTTATGTTTTTTGTCATTTCTTTGCACCCAATGAAAAGCAAATTGAAATCATGGCCTGACTTTCACCACCGCATCAACATGGTTTATCATGCTTTGATAGCGGTGTCTCTGGTGCCGTTTGCTTTGGTTTTCCTAGATATTGACTCAGGGAAAGTGACTACTTCTCAGATTGAGGGTAGTGGATTGATCCTTATCCTCATTTTACTTGCCACTGTAAGCACTATTTGCTATCCGGTATGGAGAGGAGTTAAGAAAAGGTTAGAGACCATTGATTCTGCCTGGGGAATAAAGAAGAAATTGATTGTGTATTTTAATTTTCAAATAAAGCGATATCTGCAGCTGGAGGCTGGAGCCTTAATTAGCATGGTTGGTTTGTGGCTGACTACCAACTACGTATTTGTGGTAAGTTATTTATTGATTCTAGTCCAATTTTCTCTGCTACGACCTTCTCAGGATAAAGTGATTCGCGATTTGAAATTCAGTAAAGAAGAGCGTGAGAAGCTGCGGGGAGATGAATTATAACAAAAATGCCAATCGGATCAACCGATTGGCACTTTCTACATAGTGCTGTTACTTTTTAAAAAGTTATTCCGAAAGTAATGGCATTTAGTTCTGGTCCATTGCCAGCGGAGAACACCTCATTCAAATCGTAGGTTCCAAAAAACTCAACTCCCTTCCAACCAATTTGACCTCTAAGACCATATCTGAAGTTTTCCAGAAAGAAATTATCATGTTCTTTGTCTTTATCCCGGCTACCACCTTCTTTGAAGATGAATTTAGTATGACTCCCTAATCGATACCCTACATACCCACCGAGACCGAACCGAATTCCTCTTCTGGAGTACCTTCTGATTTTTATTCCACTAGCCTCGACGCTTGTAAGTCTTTTTCTTCCTCGCGAAAAATCAAACATTGGAACAAACTGAGCATTCAAATAGGAGGCAGTTAGTTTACTTTTTATTCCGTTGATGTTGGGATCTTCAACGAACTCAACCATGTCATCAGCCTCGGTCAGTCTAAAGTCTGAATCTTGGAACTTCCAATTATACCAACTAATTCCCAATCCCCATTCGATGAACAACGGTCCACCGACCCAGGTTCTATTGATACTATTGAATGCTACATACCAGGAGCCAAAAGGCTTGACGGTATATGCAGCATTGTCAACGTCGGGGAAGGTTCCATCCTCAAGCCAGTTGTTTAGGCCGAGGTCCATGTTGAAATGATGTGTGGTTCTGTCCACTCTTTTTACATCATAGGTAACTTTTTTCCTAGAGCGCCAATCATCTTCATCAAAATCCTCAAGCTTGTCTGGATCTACTTCCACATCCAGCCCACCAAGATCAATGGAAACTCCATCATTGCTTCTACGAGTGATGTCTCTCTTGCTTGTGTACTCTTTTCCTTGCTCATCACCGTCAATCACCAAATATGCTACGGTATCTTGAAGCTGATCGTTTAAGTCCTTGATCATTTGGTTGATATCATAATTTTGAATTGCAGCTAAGTCAGCCTTGTCTTTTGTGATTATCACAATCTTGCTGTTGCCGTTCAATTCGATAATCACTGTGTCTCCCTTTGGGGTCTCTATGGCAAATGCCATTAGAGGTATCATGAGAACTATTGTTGCTATATATGTGATCGCTTTCATCTTCTTGTTCGTTTGAGTTATTATCTGATCCTTCGATTTTATAGACTGCCTCTGTCTTTCTGTTTGGATTTAAATCCACCATTTATGAAATCATCTTTGGCTGTTTTAATATCTGCCAGAACGTCTCCCGGAGAAATCTTGCCAGCAAAGGCAATGAACTTCTTGAATGCACCTACACTATCCTTTTCTTGTTTGATTTCCTGTTCAGTAGCAGCTATATACGTGATTTTCACTTTAGACAAATCAACCTTTATTTTGTTATCAATCTGCTCATTAATTGTCTCCACAGTACTTTCAATTTCCAGTGGAATCGTTTCAACCTCTTGTACTTCAGCAACTGCTTTAGCTGTTTTTGATTCGAGCTCTACTAAAGGGAGCTCTTCAATTTTTTCATTTGGAACATCCTTCACTTTCACAGGTTCTTGTGCCACCAATTGTGCATTTACCTGTTTTCTAATTTTCGGATCGATCAATTTTTCCTGTGCTTTCCTTTCCAAAATCGGAAGCGTTAAGTCTGGCGTTGCTTCTAGAACAGGGTGATCCACTTCAGAAGCAATTGGAGTAAACTCCATTACATCTTCTTTCGGCCAAACAACCCAACCAATGATAATGGCGGAAACAGCCGCTGCTATCCAGTAAAATTTAATAGGATTGCGATTAGCTCCGATTTTTTTCTCCACTTCAGACCAAGACTTGGCTGAAGGGGCTACTTCGAGGCTATCTAGCTTTTCCCTAAATAATCGATCAATTTTTTGCTGATCCATTGGTAATTTCTTTTTCTAGTTCACTTTCAATTTCTGATAATCTTTTCTGCAGCCATTTCCTGGCTCGGCTTAATTGAGATTTCGAAGTATTTTCGTTAATCTCCAACATCTTTGAAATCTCTGCATGATTATATCCCTCTATTGCGTATAGGTTAAAAACAGTCCTATATCCAACTGGTAATTCATCGATCAACTTTAGTAAATCCTCCACCTGAAGCAAATCGTCGATAGCACCAAAATTTGGTGATTCAACGATGGAATCGATGTCGGTCTGCAAGGACATGTTTCGATTTTTACGGATGTACATCAAGCAGTCATTAACTACGATTCTTCGTACCCATCCTTCGAAACTGCCTTCGCCCTTAAACTGATCCAATTTTTCAAAAACTTTTACAATGCCTCCAATCATCACGTGCTCAGCTTCTTCTCTATCCTTAATGTATCTGAGGCATACTCCTAACATTTTAGGAGCTAGTCGATCATAAATGCTACGTTGCGCAGCTGCCTTTCCCTTTCGGCAGTCCGCTATCAGTTCCTCTTCTGTGATTGACTTGTTAATACGTAACATGGTTTTGACCTTCATAAACCTGATGCAGTTGAGGTCGCATTGGTTGCGTGCTAATGCAAAATATATTTAAAAATAAAAAAGTCGGCTAGATGCCGACTTGTATTTTTTTCTTAATCGTTATTTTCAGAGTGGTGATGCCTAAATCTATTTTGTCTCCGCAGTAAAAATTTCCACATTCCACGAACCAAATCATCTAAGGCATAGTGGACAATATTCTTAATATTCTCCCAATTATTTTGCTTTTTCATTGTAGACTAGTTAGCTGGATAACAATTATAAATGTACATCGAAAACTTGAAATAATCTTATAACGTACACTAGTATACTTGAAAATTGTCTGACTTAGGAATTTTTATCTTAAAATATTTCAATTTGTGACAGGAATCCTTATATGAAGTAGGAGCAGGCATAAAAAAAGAGGGACTGCCTAAAAATTTAGTCAAGTCCCTCATTAAGTATGAAGAGGACTGCAATCTTATCGTAGGTTGGTTCTCGAGAATTGTAAAAAAGATTGAAACCTTCTAACTGTAAAAAAGAAGATTTCGTAGGGCCGTGAGGGATATTAGCTTTAACACTGTTTTTTAAATATGATCAAATTGGATTGGACAATTCCAGCCGTTGCATTCACTTTATCAGGTATTCTATTAATTTGGGTGCGTTCCAAGTTTCCATTTGGCAAATTCAAGAAATCGGAAAAACAGAAGAATGATCACGATCAGACTTTGCTTCAAACCACCTTCAACAAGCTGATTCTCCTTTTGGAAGAAGAGCAAATATTTTTGAATAAGAGCCTAAAAGTTTCGGATATCGCTTCCAGATTGAATCAAAAGGAAAAAATTGTCTCGAGAGCTGTCAATCAGCATAGCGGTGTAAATTTCAACACCTTTATAAATTCTTTTCGTGTTAACTACTCAAAGGAATTGCTTGAGAGCGGGAGATTGGATCACTACACAATAGAAGCAATCGCTGAGGAATGCGGTTTTGCAAACAAAGTTTCCTTTTACAATGCATTCAAAAGTGATACTGGAATGTCGCCAAAGCAATTTAGGGCGCTAAAACACCCAGATCATTAATTACCCTAATGGGTTTTTAACATAAAAGTTAAAAATCTGATTACTTGTTGGAAACAATCCCGATTCTTAACATATCTGCCTGAAAATCAGTAAGGTAATCCTCTTTAATAAGCATTTTGACTTCAAAGGATCAAAAATGCTTATAAAGAAAACTTCTAAAATCGAAAAGAACGGAATTGTAACAAGTTCAATTCTGTATAACATGGGAAAGGAACCAAATGAACTTCTACTGGTTCCAGACAATAAAGGAGAGTTAATTGTCCCTTTATCGGATCAAATCAGCTTAAAATTGATTGGAAATGCTAAACCGCTGGTGTTAAATGCGGAGAAATGCTACTTTTTTAAACCAAGAAGGCGAGGCATGGTCATTAATTGCAATGCTGACGCTAGGTTTCTGATAGTTAAAATAAATCCTATTTATGTAGGTGACATCTGCAGACATTTAACGGAAGTCTCTTCTGGTGTTCACTATATGGATTTGAGCAGCCAATCATTGCAATGGCTAAAAACTGTTAAAAAAGTAAGGAGCAATGATGTTGAGGATATTTTGAGAAATGAATCTATGATCACCGATTCAGTTGCTTCGCTAAACACAACCGTTGCGGCATCGATTGAACAGATTGAGGATTCTAGTGGAGCCCTTAGGATCAGTGATATCTATCACGCGCTAAATGTCAGTAAATCAAAGTTGGAACAACACTTTAATAGGGAAATCGGATTGACACCTAAGGAATTTTGCAAAATTGAGAAAATCAATTACTTCATTAA
>JBDWQX010000204.1:0-2040 GCA_039986395.1 Cyclobacteriaceae bacterium | reverse complement strand
TTTGGTTGACCCCAGAAGGTTACCTTCTTATTAATTGCTTCTTCCGGGCTCGGATAATTTAGGAATTCAACGGCGGCTTTGTTCAGAATAACAGCACCAGTATCTGTAGAAAATGACTTGCTATAATTCCGACCAGAGACTATCTCAATATCGTATGTGGGGAAGTAGTCATAATCTACACCGGCAATGTAGATCGTCCGACGCTGATCATCGGTCTCTTCGGTTCTTTTGATACCGTTAGTCCAAAAAATTTCAGAACCTGGAACATTTGAACTGGAAGTCACGCTTTCAACTTCTTTGTTTCTCAAAAGGTTGTTTCGAAACGCCTCAAAGGTTGAGGTGAATAAAGAGTCAGCTCCAAAAACGGAGGGGCCTTTTATAACCAGCGTATTTGCAAGATTAAATCCCAGCTTGATATTTTTCATGTAAACTAGTTGCTGGGAAACGATGATTGTGCCAGTAATTAGTGACACGGATGCCGCAAATTGGAAAATCACAAGAGCCTTTCTCAAACCTGTCCCCGCACCTTTTCCAGAAAATTTTCCTTTCAGGATAGAGGAGGGCTTGAATGAGGAGAGCACAAATGCTGGGTAGATTCCGGAAAGAGTGGAACCAACAATAAAAACTCCAATCGCGGTAAGCCAAAATTGAACACTTGCCAGGAAGGAAAGACTCAGTACAGAATCAGTCAACTGATTAAAGAATCGAATGCCTACAACGACGATAATCAATCCGATAACCAGAGAAATGAAGTTTAGTACGATGGCTTCCGTGAGAAACTGATAGATCAGCTGCTTCCTGTATGCACCCATTGTTTTTCGAACACCCACTTCCTTGGCACGCTCCACAGATCTGGCTGTTGATAGATTGATGTAATTAACCCACGCGATAACAAGGATGAAGAAAGCAACGATTGAAAGAAAGAAGACTGCTTGGCCATCACCTTGCTCCTCTGGTTCTGACTCTTGCAATAAGTTGGAATAGAGGTGAATATCTGTAATTGGCTGAAGCGGAAATTCTGCTCTACGCCCCCCCTTCTCAAACTCCTCTCTCCGCTCCTCCATATGGATTTCATCGAATTTCCTATCAAAAGCTAATCGGTCGGTTCCTTTCTCCAGGAGCACATAAGAGTTGAAATCATACCAACCCCATTCCACCTCGGAGGCCACCCTTCCATCTTCGTTGGTCGTTTCATTGTTTAAGGTTTGATAGGAAATAAGAAAATCGAATTTAAAATGTGAATTGATGGGAACGTCTATTGCAACACCTGTGACCTCAAGTGTAAGCTCCCGCCATGAATTGAACGTAAGTTGCTCACCAACTGCGTCTGATTTCCCAAAATACTTCTTAGCCATTTCTTCCGAAATGACCACCTGATTTGGTTCGACTAATGCGGTGGATGCATCACCATACAGTAGTGGGAAGTCAAATATTTTCAGAATAGAAGGGTCTGCGAGATGAAGTCGATCTTCCCTGAACTTGATGTTGTTTGTAGAAATAACTCCGCTAATAGGGTAGGCCCTGGCAAAGTCAATGACTTCTGGCATTTTTTCCTTCATGAATGGACCTACTCGGGGTACTGCCGCGGCACAGTCGATCCTTAATTCTTCTCCTTGATATACTTTGTATCTGATTCGGTAGAGATCTTCGTGATTGCTATGAAATTTGTCGTAACTATTCTCGTACGAGACATATTGAAGAATAAAAATGAATGCAGATATACCCAGTGCGAGTCCCATGATGTTGAGCGCAGAGTACACTTTATTTTTTGAGATAGTCCGGAGTGTGATTTTGAAGTAGTTTTTGATCATGGCAGTTTGGCTTTTTGTATAAATATTTTTTCTTCTTCTTAAATAGTAATTCTGCATGGAGAGCAGAACGTCAAGCATGTATTTAAAAGAGGCATATGTATTATTTTTAGCTTGCAATCTTTCTTCAAAAATCTCCTGCAAATCGCCGGCGATCTCATCATGAATCTGCTGATCATAGATCTTTTTTAGTATGAATTTCCCCAATCGAGGCGGTGTAGTATTTTTCAGT
>JBDWQX010000203.1:0-17838 GCA_039986395.1 Cyclobacteriaceae bacterium | reverse complement strand
TGCGAATTGAATCCCATGTCCTTTTGAGCCATAAAGCTGATTTGATTTCGAATGAGGATCGCACTAGTTATTAGGAAAAGAGCAATAGAAAACTGAACGACGACCAGAATGTTCCTGAAATTGGCAGACCCACCCAACCCAATTCGTTGCTGTAAAGCATCAATTGAGCGGAGCGACGATAGATAGATGGCCGGATAACTTCCACTAAGAACCCCCAGCGCAATTGCGAGACCCGCACAAAATGAGAGAATCTGAGGAGGAGTGAATATTCCAAACGAAATTGAAACATCAAAAAAGTCATTAAAGTAAGGAACTACGAAAACCACCAACCCTACACCGATCAGAATTGCAAGCAGTGACGTGACGAATGCTTCTGTGACAAATTGAGTTCTAAGTTGGCCTCTAAATGCACCCAGCACTTTTCTGAGACCAATTTCTTTCATTCTTTGCGAAGCCTGAGCCGTTGACAAATTCATGAAGTTTATTGCAGCAATAAGTAGAATACCAAATCCGATGAGTAATAGTGTATAAGCATCCGCTTTTCTTCCAATAAATTGATCGTAAGCTTGCTCGTATGGAAGTAACTTGAAATTGGTATTTTCTCGTACCTCTGCTCCCCAAATCGTTTCAACGAGATCAGGGAAAACTGCTTCAAGTTCCGCTGCACTCTCCCTTCGATCGAGCAGAACAAATGTTTCTAGAAATGAGGACCCCCAGTTGTTTGCAATCTCTGAATACTCAGGAATACTTTCCATTTGCACCATCATGTTTGGTTGGTAGGAAATATTAGTTGGAAGGCGGTCTAAAACTGCTGAGACCTGATAGAATAAGGTTGTGTCCTCGCCAGGTAGGAAGATTTCCATTACTTCACCAATAGCGTTTTCTTTTTGAAAATATTTGACGGCAACTTCCGAGCTGACTACTATGGACTGCTTATCAGCGAAGATTTTTTTCTCGTTGCCATACAGAAGTGGGTAAGTGAAAACCTCAAAGAGAGCTTCATCTGTGTACATGATGTCTTCCTCCAAGTACTGATTGTTCTTTACGATTTTAGCTTCTGTCTCATAAACTCTTGCGGCGGCCTTTACCTGCGTATAGTCGCTAAGGAATCGATCTTTCATTGGTACCCAAGTATCAAAAGCTGGCTGGACACCATCGGGGGTTATTCGTTCTTTGTATGCCAGGAAGATCCTGTCTTTTTTCCGGTGATGATCATCAAATGAGATGATTTGGTATGCATAGAGAAAGATGAGAACAAATGCAGCGGCACCTAAGGAGAGTCCAAAGATATTGATGAAGGAGGTGGATTTTCTTTTAAGTAACGTGCGGATTGCTATTTTTATGTAGTTTCTGAAGATCATGGTATTAAGAGAGAAATGATGAAATGATTTTAAATTTTTTGGGCGAAGAGATTTGACAACTTCCCAGAGAAATTTTGCTTTTGCTTTACCTGGACCTCTTTCCTTTAGTCGCCAGTAAAAAGCTTCGTGCAGATCTCCAAGGATCTCATCGGCATAGTCCTGCCGACAGAAGTAACTCAAGAGCTTGTCAGCCCAAAGTGGTGGATGGTGTTTTTTTGTGCTCACTGAAATGAGAAATTCAAAGCTGGGATTCCCTTCCACATTTCACTTCGTTTTTGCTGAAGGTATCTGGCAGCTTCATAGCCTTTGTTGCTAGCTTGGTATATGCGTTTCCTTCTGCCACCTCTTTCTGCCGTCGGTTCTCCCATTTTAGAGGTAACCAAATCCTTTTTTTCGAGCCGCTTCAACACGACATGAATGGCTGGAAGTGAAATGGTTTGATTTAACTGCGATTCATACTCCTTAGCGATGTCCACGCCATAGGTTTCCTCTTTCATTAAGAGAATGATAAGGATCATTTCTTCAAGTACGCCAAGCTGCAAATTCATATCATTAGTTTTTGTTTAACTAAACAATACGGATATCATTAACTTTTGTTTAAATAAGAACATTGCAGTACTCACGAAAAATGTTTTCCGCTCAATCTGCTTCTTTTCGTATCTTCGGCCGCCATGCAAAAAAGACAAGCTGCCCTCATCTTTATCTTCATTACAGTCCTTATAGATATCCTTGGCATTGGACTAATTATTCCAGTAGTTCCAGCACTAATTACTGAACTCACGGGCTACGATAATAGCCAGTCATCTTTGTTCGGAGGACTACTCGCAGCGACTTACGCGATCATGCAGTTCTTCGCTGCCCCGATCTTGGGTGGACTCAGTGATAAGTTTGGTAGAAGACCACTGCTGCTGACATCACTGCTGGGCCTTGGTCTAGATTATATTGTTATTGTATTCGCACCCAATCTAGTTTGGCTTTTCGTTGCCAGGATTATTTCTGGCCTGTGTGGAGGAAGCGTAACTGTAGCGAATGCTTACATCGCAGATATAAGCACACCGGAGAATAGGGCTAAAAATTTTGGTATGATTGGAGCTGCATTTGGATTAGGTTTTGTGATTGGACCTTCCATCGGAGGTTTGTTGGGAGAGTTAGGAACCAGAGTTCCTTTTATGGCAGCAGCAGGATTGTCACTGTTAAATGCTGCTTACGGATTCTTTGTAGTACCAGAATCCCTATCAGCTGAGAATCGACGATCATTTACTTGGAAACGGGCAAACCCATTTGGAACCTTGAAGAGAATCCTTAGTCATAAAAAAATTGTTTGGCTGGTTGTTGCCCTCTTTTTCATCTATGTAGCAGCAAATGCAACTCATGCCAACTGGTCATTTTTCACCATTGAAAAGTTTGGCTGGTCATCGTTGGAAATTGGTCTTTCGCTGAGCTTTGTTGGTGTGATGGTTGCCATTGTACAGGGAGGCTTAGTTGGACCAATCGTGAAGAAAATTGGCGAGACAAATGCGGTCTATACTGGCTTTGCCTTCAACGCATTTGGTTTATTAATGATGGGTGTCATTTCTCAATCCTGGATGGTCTACGCAGTGATCGTTCCTTATGCGTTTGGAGGTTTGGCAGGCCCGTCGCTGCAGTCTATCATGACTGGGCAAATTCCAAAGAATGCACAAGGTGAGTTGCAGGGAGGTTTGACCAGTGTGATGACATTGACTGCGATTGTAGGGCCCTTGCTAATGACAGGGATCTTCAGGTATTTCACAAATCCAGCAAATGAGGTGTATTTCCCTGGAGCACCGTTTGTCATGGGAACCCTACTAGCACTACTCAGTATTTTTATAGTGAGACTGTCTCTAAAGACGATAGCTAATCCCTAAGCTGCTGTAAGGCCTTCCATGTCCAGATTCCTGCCAGAAATTCTATAAATGAAAATCCAACAAGGGCGAGAGTGCCTCTGTCAAAGAAATAGAGGTAAAGGAAAAAAACGAATTGAGTAATTCTGATTTGGACGGTGAAACGAAAAAAGGGACTTAAGTTCTCTTTGGCATTTCTTATATAGTAGTAGCCTAATGCAGCCACCACAAAACCAACAATCACACGCCAGAGACTCTGAGGTTCGGGAAGACCCATTTCTGTCAAAACCCAGGACGGTGCCAACATTAGAAAGAAGCCCTCGACAAGCAGGTAAATCCCAAAAAACCAGATCGTTTTGGCAGCTTTATTCATTTAAGTTCCATTATCTTCATCTCTAAATTAACTCAGGTACCATGAAAAAGCTCTTGTCACTTCTTGTTTTGCTTTCGAATATTTGTATTGCCCAGACTACCCCTATGCAGGTTTTAGACAAGGCGGCGAGCTATCACGATCCAAATGGGGAGTGGAGGAGTTTAAGTGCCACGCTTCAATTTACTGAGACTAGACCTTCGGGTGATGATCGAAAAGCGACCATTGTCATCGACAATTCCAGGAGCTACATGAAGGTTGACCGAAACAGTGAGAACGTCTATGAAGTATCTAACGAGTCTGCCAAAGTACTTAAGGGAGAGGATGACGAAAAGCAAGCACTTAGAATGAGAAATTATTATTTGTATCTCTGGGGCTTGCCTATGAAACTTTATGACGAAGGAACACCATTTGATGAGGATGTCGAAGAAGATGAAATTGATGGTAAAAAATGCAACGTACTTCGAGTTGTTTACGAAGAAGACACCTGGTACTTCTACATAGACCAATCATCAGGACGAATGCTTCAATACAGATTCTATAAAGATGAGGAGGCTGGAAAAGGCGAACTTATAAAGCTGGAGGACGAAATCATGGTGGGCCAGATCAAAATCCCTCAGAAACGTAGCTGGTACACATTGCCGGAAATGAAATACCTGGGAACCGATATTCTCACAGGCTCAGAATAGCAGTTCCATCGCCTCTTGTTGAATTCTCCGTCTCCTCCGTGTTCTCTGTGATTACCTTCTAGAATACTCAAGATCAAATTTTCATTTACTTAACAGATGTGAAACATATATATTACATTCACGTTTGTTAAGTAAATAAAAATGAATTATGGATTATCAATTGGGCGAATTTGAAGAACTCGTTTTGTTGACGGTAGCGGCTCAGCATGATGAGGCTTATGGCGTTTCAATTTTTGAATTTCTCACTGCAGAAACGAAGAAGAAGATTAACATAAGTGCTATACATGTTGCGCTAAAGAGACTCCAAAAAAAGGGTTTTGTGAGTTCCAGAGAAGGTGGCATTACTGCAGAGCGAGGAGGGAGAAGAAAGAAATATTACATTGTGACTGCCTATGGAAAGCAGGTTTTGGACGCACAAAACGATCTGCGTTCCAGGATATATAATAAGATTCCGCAAATCTCTTTTACACAAGTTTAATGTCAGAACTGCAACCACCTAAATGGGCGGTACGATTTCTGAGATGGTATTGTCATGATGACTACCTGGCAGAAATCGAAGGCGATTTGTTTGAGCTTTTCTACTTAAGGACTAGTAGCTCAAATCGGTCAGCTAATCTCTTTTTTGTGTGGAATGTTTTGAGATCTCTCCGCTTGATTAATCTTAAAAAAACTCAAACTAATAACGTGACTATGAACCTACTAAAGAACTATACAAAAATTTACTTCCGACGATTTCGGAAGGAGACTATCCACTACGGTGTGAATATTCTTGGACTGGGAATGGGATTTGCCATTCTTTTCTTCATTCTCATGTTCGTTTACGATGAGAAAAACATTGACTCTTTTCACTCGAAAGGAGATCGTGTATACAGAGTGGTTGAGAAAAGCCAAGAGGATGATGGTGTGCATCATTATTTTTCAGTGGCAAATCCACTTGCCGATGCCTTGAAGGCAGACTTTCCTGCTGTGGAGGAAACAGCTCAGATGAGTTATTTCGGATCGCAAGTGCTGGCAAAAGGTGACATAAGAATTGCAGATCGAGATTGGGCACTTGCAACCAAGGGAATTTTTAATATTCTTGACTTTGAGATTATTGATGGTAATCCCATGAAGGATTTTCAAGGGGAAGCTGGCATTATTCTAACACCTGAGATTGCTATGAGTCTGTTTGGGACAATTGATGTAGTTGGTGAGATGGTGGATGAAGCACGATTCGGCCCAGCGGAAGTCTTAGCAGTCATGAAGGATATGCCTAGAAACTCAACCTATCAGTTCAAGGAGATCTATGTCATCAACAAGGATCAGATGTCTGAAGGCTTTCAGCGCTTTTTCAACAACTGGGATACTCGGTTTCTACAAACTTGGATTTTGCTAAAGGAAGGTGCTTCTCCCGAAGATTTATATAGCCAAAAGCAGGCTTTCATTGAAAAGTACTATGATGAAGAAATTCGAGATCAGCATGACTTCTACTTGCATCCGCTTCGCGATGTTCACCTTGGTTCTACTCACATAGAAAATGGTGGCCCAGCACCACTTCTGGCTATTCAATACAGCGATCGCCAATTTGTCTCTATCATCTTGCTAATGGGATTTTTGGTGATATTTATTGCGGCACTCAACTACATCAATCTTTCGTCAGTTCAGGCACTAAAGCGTACGTTGGAAGCTAGCATGAGGAAAATCAATGGTGCAACCAACAAGCATTTGATTGGACAGTTGTTCTTCGAAACGTTCTTGACTATCATCATTGCCTACGGGGTCTCGCTGCTTTTGATCTTTGCGTTTTTTCCTTACTTCATTGAAATCGCAAATAAGAATTTTGAAATCGCACTGTTGTTTTCGGCAGACTTCGTACTCTATCATGTCCTTACGATCTCAATTATTTGGACCATCTCTGCATTTGTTCCAGCATTGTACTATTCAAAATTGAAACGCTCATTGCTAGTATTGAAAAATGCTTTTTCTGGGAAAGGGGACACTCTTAGAAAAGTTCTGGTGGGAATTCAATATGCCCTCGCGCTTTTCTTAATCATCGGCTCCATCACCATTTTCCGACAGTTGAACTATGTGCAATCAAAGAACCTTGGGTTCAATAACAATAATCTGATCATTTTGGATATTAACTCTGGAGCAGCGCGGAGAAATTTCAAAAACATCATAGAAGGGATCAAATCCAATCCAAACGTGCTTAATGCGACCACTTCTTCCAGAGTTCCAGGAGAATGGAAGGATCTGCCCATTGCGAGACTACATACAAATCTGACCGATCCCCCTGTATTGACAAACCACTATGCAGTTGAAATGAATTGGTTGGATACGTACCAAGTAGAATTAATTGAAGGCAGAAATTTTACTGGCGCGGATCTGTCAGATAGTTTGAATATTCTTATAAATCAAAAAACTGTGGAGATGCTGAGTCTGGAAGAACCTCTGGGAGCAAGTATTTGGGTAAATAATAACAACGACTCCGTGCAGATGCGAGTAGTGGGGATTATTAAAGATTTTCATTTTGAATCACTCTATGAACCCATTGGCCCTGTGGTACTTACCCATTGGAACAATCACATAAGATCCATTGATTATTTCACTGTTCGTTACAGTCAAAACCCAAAAGAAACGGTCGAACATGTCGAAAGTGTTAACGCCACGTTCGATCCAGGCACTCCTGCGGAAATTCACTTTTTGGATCAGCAATGGGAAAGATTCTATAAGGCGGAGCAGAGCAGAAGTACAATCATTTTGATTGCTTCAATTGTGTCAATTATGATTTCTGCCTTTGGACTTTTTGGGTTAATCAATTTTACTGCTGAGAGAAAGACCAAGGAGATAGGTATAAGAAAAGTAATGGGAGCCTCTGTTTCAAGTATTATCAATCTGATCCTGAAAGACTACATAGTACTCCTACTTATATCGCTTATTGTAGCTGGCCCTGTTGCTTATTGGCTTTTTACGGAGTGGCTGGCAGACTTTGCGTATAGAATTAATCTTAGTGTAGACATATTCCTCATAGCTTTTGTGGTAGTATCCATAATATCATTTTCGACAGTTCTTTCCAGAATATTCAAGATTGCTCGGGAAAATCCTGTGAATGCAATTAAATCAGAGTAAGGCATGGCTAAAAGTCACCCTCCAAAATGGGCTCGAAAATTTCTTCAATGGTTCTGCCGAGAGGATTTTCTATCAGAGATTGAGGGTGACCTGTTTGAGCTCTACTATCTGCGTACAAAAAGTTCAAATCGCTCTGCTAATCTATTTTTTATTTGGAATGTACTACGATCTTTTAGGCCGATGAATCTAAAAACTACTACTGTACTTAAATCCTCTGGCATGCTTAGAAACTATTTCAAAATTGGTTTTCGGTCACTCTTAAAAGATCGAAAATTTAGCATCATCAATTTAGCTGGGCTTTCACTTGGGCTCTCGATTTTTCTAACCATCATGTTGTTGGTTCAACATGAGTTGACCTTTGATAAATTTCATTCCAAGTCAGATCGTATTTATCAGGTAATTCAAGAATTCCAGAATGCTGACGGGCCCGATCCAGAAATCTTCACTTCGCTGCATCTGTCACAGGCGCTTCGGAATGATCTCCCGATTGTAGAAAATGCTGTGACTGTGCACGGAAGTCAATCAACTTGGGTTCAGGCGAATGGGAAGAGATTCTTTGAGGAGGAAGGAATTATTTCTGGCCCTGAGTTCTTTGAGATTTTTGATTTTGAACTGAAATACGGAGAGCCTAAAGCGGTACTTTCCAACAAAAGATCAATTGTGCTCACAGAGTCTCTGGCTATGAAATTTTTCGATTACGAAAATCCTGTTGGAAAGGAAATCAATCTAGATTCATATGGCCGATTTACAGTTTCGGGAGTAATGAGGGACGTTCCCGAAAACTCCTATATTCAATTTGAATTCCTTATTACGCAGGACTATGATTTCTACTTTGGACGTACAGCAAATTGGTATCCCGAGTGGTTTCAGTCATGGGAAGGAAATGGCGTTACTACCTATGTTCTTCTCGATGATTCTCAAAATGAGCGTGTTTTTGAAAGCCAGGTTTCGGCAGTACTCGCTAAGAATCTGGGACCAGACAAAGAAATAAACAGACACTATTTACTTGGATTGGAAGACCTTCATTTTGGTTCTCATGGAATTGACGGTAGAGTAAATGAGTATGTAAAAGGCGATTACAAGCAAGTTCAGTTTTTAATAGGGGTCGCAATTATGATATTGGCAATGGCCTGCTTCAATTACATCAATATCTCGACAGCAAGGTATACCAAGAGAACAAGAGAAGTTGGAGTTCGCAAAGCAATGGGAGCACATGGCAATCAAGTGACAAATCAGTTCTTGATTGAGTCTTTCATCATGGTGGTAATTGCTTTTTCCCTTGGGTTGATTTTGGTGTGGCTCTTACTTCCATACTTCAGCAAGCTTACGGGAATTGATCTTACATTTGATGGCGAAGCACTTGTGAGACTGTCTCCATACTTTGCTGCCACTATTTTGCTAGTTACAGTTTTGGCAGGATTTTACCCAGCTTTTCATCTAAGCCGTTTTTCCGTGATTAACGTGTTGAAGAATGCCACCGTCTCTGGTGGAGGAAATGGCTATTTGAGAAAAGGACTTGTCACGGTCCAGTACGTCTTTGTAATCTCGATGGTGGCGATACTAGTTGTTGTTAACAAGCAGTATTCATTTATGAGTAGTAAATCTCTAGGGTTTGATACCGAAGAGTTGGTGGTTGTTGAAGTTAATGGGGGAGGCGTCAGAAATAATTTTGGTTTAATAAAAAACGAAATGCAGCTGGATCCAAATATCATGGGGGTCACCGGAATGACGCGAATGATTGGAGGATATAGATCTGGGGCTTCTGTACAGGTTCATGAGGCACAGGTCCCAGAGGAGAATCAACCTATGAGATTTTTCGGAATGGATTCCGATGGACTCACCACGCTTAATATTGAAGTACTTAGAGGCGTAGGATTTAGTGGAAACGAGAGACTTGATAGTGCGTCCGTATTACTGAATGAAGTAGCTGCTGAGAAATTTGGAGGAGCAGCAGTCATTGGCAAGTCGATTGAATTGGTTGGAGACGATGGCGATGAGCTAAGAGCAAAAGTTATCGGTATTACCAATGATTTCCATAGTAGATCACTTCACGAATCCATAAGCCCAGTGGTACTCGGATACTTGAATAATCAATTTCAGGGATTTGATGATATTGTCATAAAGCTAAGTGGTTCCAATACTATGGCTACATTGGAGAGCATTGAAAAAATACACAACAAGTATGACGAAAATGATGTGATGACATGGGAATTCATGGATGATATGACACAGAGAGCTTATGAGAAGGAGTTGATCTTCAGGGATATTTTCGTTGGGGCTTCCCTACTATCCTTTTGCATCGCAATTCTCGGATTGATTGGTCTCACTTCTTACAATGTCGTTTCTAAAACCAAGGAGATCGGAATTAGAAAAATTTTGGGAGCTTCCTTTCTTAGCATTCTGAATATTGAAGCAAAGGAGCAGACAAAATACCTGGGATTCTCTGCGCTCGTCTCCATACCGGTTAGTTGGTGGCTGGCGTATTCATGGCTTCAGAATTTCGAATACAGAATTGCAATTTCACCTGTAATGTTCGCCGCAGTGGTACTTTTTATTCTGTTAGCCACTTGCCTAACCGTCTGGCTTGTGGGGAGGAAAGTTGCAGCTTCACCTCCAATCGAAGCAATTCGATACGAATAGCTGGATTAACATCTCAGTCTCGTCAGGGGATGTGCGGGTAAAATAAAGACCACAGAAATCTCATTTCTTTTACACATAGTTGAATAAATAAAAATTATTTATCTTAATGTAAAACCACCGTTTCTTGAAGAGCCGCTCTGTATTCAAGCCCATTCTCGTTGCCATATTGATTGGACTGACATTAGTTACCAGTATCGTCAGTTATTTGGTATGGATTGGTGTGAAGGAGAAAAGATTCACAGACCTTGAGAGTACGGCATCCATTCTAGCTCGATACGATGACCTAGCCTTGCGACAACGAGAGCTCGCATTAGTGAGCGTTGGAAAAAGAATGTTGGATGTACCTGACATCCAAGCAGAGGAAGCTAGATTGAAGATTGCCAAAGATGCCCTTGCGCTTTACACAGAATTTCTAGCAATTGGTTTAACCAGGTTTGATGGTTCCATGATCACTTTTACAGGTAATGTAACAGCGGGAGCTCCTAATTTGATGAAATCATCACTGACAAAAAGGAGCTTTATACATGCGAGAAATGGAACCCGCATTAGCATCGGCGAGCCATACTATTTCAGGCAGGTGAACGATTGGGTCTTGCCTATCCGCGCACCAATGTTTGAAAATGATTCACTGGTAGCGCTTAATACCTCGGCAATACGCTATAAAGGGATAAATGATAATTTGAAAAGCTTTGGGATCGATGGGAGGTACAGGGTTCACACAATCAATACAGCATTCAATACCACGCAGATTTATTACCCACTAGAAACCTCCCAGTATGCAGCTTTGCTAAGGAAAGACGCAAGTATATATGATGACCTTGAGGTGGTTGAAGTGAAAAATGGAATGGAAAGGGTCATTGGATTCAATTCGTTCGAAGCCTATCAAATGATTGGCGTAAGAATTTTTTCACAGGATATAGATAAGGCATTTATCGTCAGTGTTAACAGCAATATTCTCTTTGATTTTTTTTGGAATCAGTTTCGATTAATCCTACTTGCCTACCTGCTCCTGGTCTCGGCAAGCTTTTTTGGGATCAATTACTTGATTAAGAAGGATAGAAAATACAAAGATGACTTAGCTGAACAAAACCGAAAACTTGAGCAACAGGTAGAGGATCGAACAAGAAAGCTAAAAGTCACCAATGAAGAACTCAGTGCAACCAATGGAGATTTGAATAAGGCACTTAAAGAGTTAAAAGATGCTCAGGATCAACTAATAAAATCTGAGAAAATGGCTTCCCTTGGGGTTCTCGCTGCAGGGGTAGGTCATGAGATCAATAATCCGTTGAATTTTATTCAGGGTGGGCATACTGTCTTGGTGGAACTCCTGGAGTCCAATCCCTCGGAAGAAATCAAAACGTATCTGGATGTAATTGCCGAAGGAGTTAAGCGATGCACAGCCATTATTGAAAGCCTCAGTAATTATAGCAGACAAGCAGGAGATATGAATGAGGAGTGTAACGTTCAGACTATTCTTGACAATTGCCTCTTGATTTTGGGGAATAAGATGAAGTCTAAGGTAAAGGTGGTAAAACAATACTGGGACGAGAAGGTTGTAGTGATAGGTAATGAAGGAAAGCTCCATCAGGTATTTCTGAATGTTCTAACAAATGCGGAACAATCCATAGAAGACCACGGGACCATTATACTAGCATGTTCAATAGAAAAAGGGCATGCAGTTATCTCAGTTTCAGATACTGGGTGTGGTATCAAAAAGAGGAATATGAATAAAATTAGCGATCCATTTTTTACCACTAAAGCACCAGGACAGGGAACTGGACTAGGACTTTCTATTGCCTATTCTATAGTCGAAGAGCATGGTGGGAAAATTTCTTGTGATTCTGTCTTCAAAGAAGGAACAGAATTTGTCATTAAATTGCCATTGTCAAGAATGACAACTACTGCTGGTGAAAGAGTCAAGTAACATAACAATCCTCTATGTCGATGACGAAGAAATTAATCTGCTGCTATTCGGACGGAGCTTTAGTAAAAAACACAATGTTTTAAGTGCTGGATCTGGCAGAGAAGGCCTCGAAATTTTGGGAAGAAATGAAAATATCGATGTTGTAATCAGCGATATGCGAATGACAGATATGAGTGGCATCGAGTTTATTAAACTGGCCAAACAGGAGTATCCTGAAAAAATTTACTTCATTTTGACGGGCTTTGTTTTTGGAGAAGAAATAGAGTCAGCACTTAAGAACAAGCTAATAGCAAACTCTTTTTCCAAGCCATTCAATCAGGATCAAATAGAAGGCGCCATCTACGACGCTCTTCACTAGATCATGTTTTTTTACCATTCCAGGAGATAATCGAAACCATTCGTGCAATATTTCGGTTTGAAATAAAAGGGAAAAGCGAACGTATTAATTGTAAATAATCGCCTATTAAAGCTATCTTTGCAGATTGCTTTTTTGGACCCTTAATAAACCTGTAGAATAACACTATATGCGACAACTGAAGATTACCCAGTCCATAACCAATAGGAGAGAGAGCCATACGCTGGAGAAATATTTTACTGAGGTAAGTAATGTGCCAATGATTACTCCTGATGAGGAGGTTACCCTTGCAAAGAAGATCAAAGAGGGTGATGATCTTGCTCTGGAGAAATTGGTAAAGGCCAACCTTCGATTCGTTGTGTCTGTTGCAAAACAATACCAGAACCGAAGTCTTCCTTTGAATGATTTGATCAACGAAGGAAACTTAGGACTCATAAAAGCAGCCAAGAAATTTGATGAAACGAAGGGATTTAAGTTTATCTCTTACGCCGTATGGTGGATTCGTCAGTCAATTATGCAGGCGCTTGCTGAGCAGTCTAGAATTGTTCGGCTTCCGATGAATAAATCGGGTGCGATCAATCAGATTAGGAGAGCATATGCTGAACTAGAGCAAAAATTTGAACGTGAGCCCACTGAAGAAGAGCTAGCTGATATTCTTGATATGAAGCCGAGTGAGGTGAGGAACACACTAGGAGCTGAAGTGAAGCAAATGTCGATGGATGCTCCGTTTGGCGAGGATGAAAGCGGATCGCTCTTGGATGTTCTCGAAAACCAAACGACTGGCCCTACAGATAGCAATTTGGTGTTCAATGATTCACTGAAAGTGGAAACCATGAGAGCGCTATCTACATTAACTGCACGGGAAAGAGAAGTCATCATGATGAGCTTTGGCATTGGATATGAGAATCCATATACACTAGAGGAAATTGGAGACGCTATGGGGCTCACTCGTGAGCGGGTAAGGCAGATCAGAGAAAAAGCACTTCAAAAACTGAGAGAGCCAAGCAAAAACAGAAGATTGAAAGAATTCTGTGCCACTTAATTAGTGAAAAAGAAATTAACTTAATCCCGTGCTGATATTTCAACACGGGATTTTTTATGCCAGTATGTGACAAATTAGCGTATGCTTTGGGCCATCGTGATCAGGGTCCAAACAAAACCCTAGCTCAGGAAATAGTGGACTCAGAAGATCTGGGTGCAATGAAAGAACTAGAGACTTTGGTGCTATCCGATGCGCACAAGAGACTTCGCATGGATGCCGCACTTACCATGGCTTACGTTGGCGAGCTAAATCCAGAAATGCTTGTCAGTTTTGTGGACTTTTTGCTAGCTAGACTGAACGATCCTGTTGATCGTGTGGGTTGGGGAAGTATGATTGCACTTTCGTATACCGTTCCTTTGGTACAAAAAAAGATGTACGACAATCTTCCAACCATCTTGGACGCCATGGATATTGGCGGAATTGTAGGAAGGGACCACGGCTACAGAATTCTAATCACTCTGTATGGAGTAGAAAAGTATCGGGAAGATGTATTTTTTATTGTGCTGGAGCAAATCCAAAAATCGCCTCCAAATCAACTTGGTCAATATACGGAGCGACTGATGTCTGTGATCACGGACAATGATGTACCAGAATTGATTTCTGCTCTCGAGGAGCGAAGAGATGAATTAACCAATGAACACCACATCAAGCGATTGACAAAAAACCTTAAAAAACTGTACGCATGATTACATGGCAAGATTTTGAAAAAGTAGATATGCGGGTGGGGACAATTATTGAAGTTGACGACTTTCCTGAAGCAAGAAAACCTGCGTACAAATTAGTGATCGATTTTGGTGAAGAAATAGGAATCAGAAAGAGCTCAGCACAGATTACTACGCTCTATGAAAAAGAGGAGTTGCTGCAAACGCAAGTAATCGCTGTGGTAAATTTTCCACCAAAACAGATCGGTCCATTTATGAGCGAATGTCTCGTGCTGGGAGTCTATAACGAAGACAACGATGTCGTGCTTTTACAGCCTCAAAAGGAAACGAAGAATGGGTCGCGGGTTGGTTAACTGATTTTTCTCAATTATCCTTTAGAACAATCTTGGGAGAAGGAATGTAGTCTGGATTGTTTTGGCTTTTTTTGCCATCAATTTTGAGCTATTCTAAACCTGAAATCTAACGTCTAAAATCTAACTACCAAATGCCTCAACTTCACCTTGTTTCCTGGAACGTAAATGGCATCAGAGCCATGATCAAGAAAGACTTCATAAGAGATGTCAGAACGATGGATCCAGATGTTATCTGTCTTCAAGAGACCAAAGGACAACCTGAAGATGTAAAGACTGCGCTATTACTACTTCCCGAGTACAGCGCTGCTGTAAACTCGTCAAAGGTACGCAAGGGATACTCGGGGACTGCTATTCTTTCCAAGCAAAAACCCATCGAAGTTTTTTACGACATGGGAATTGAAGAACACGATCAAGAAGGACGCGTTATTGCTGCTGAGTATGACACTTTTTTTCTGGTGACTGTTTACACACCAAACTCTGGTGAGGGAATGAAAAGGCTGGAGTACCGGAAAACTTGGGATGAGGCATTCAAAAATTATGTGCTAAGTCTGGAAGACAAGAAACCAGTGATTATTTGCGGCGACCTAAACGTAGCGCATACAGAGATTGATTTGGCCAGATCCAAGGAAAATTACAATAGGCAATCTGGACATACCCAGGATGAAATTGATGGATTGGAAAATTTGCTAGAGGAAGGATATGTAGATTCGTTTAGGATGAAATATCCTGAGGAGGTGAAGTACTCCTGGTGGAACTACAAGTATAATGCCCGTTCCCGAAATGTCGGATGGAGAATTGACTACTTCCTGACAAGTGAACAGTTAGTTGATCAAGTGGAAGATTCCCTGATTTATAATGAATACTTGGGGTCAGATCATTGTCCAGTCGGGTTGAAGATAAACGTTTAAGAGGCTATATTTCAGATAAAGAGAAATCAATTCCTTCTACGGAATCTTTGAATTCCTGCTGATTACATTTGTGACAAATATTCAACCAATGGAAGTAAAACAAATCCCCCTCAATGCCATTCATGAAAAACTTGGTGGCAAAATGGTCCCATTTGCTGGCTATAACATGCCCGTTAGATATTCTTCTGACAAAGAAGAGCACCAGACCGTACGTGAAGGTGTAGGTGTATTTGACGTCTCCCACATGGGAGAATTCATGCTACGAGGCCCAAATGCCTTGGACTTGATCCAGTGGGTATCGTCCAATGATGCTTCGAAATTGGTGAATGGTCAAGCCCAGTATTCTTGTCTACCCAATGATACAGGTGGAATCGTTGACGATTTGCTTATCTATAAGATTGCGGATGAAAAATACATGCTCGTAGTCAACGCCTCGAATATCGAAAAGGACTGGAACTGGATCAAAAGTCAGGACAAGTGGGGAGTTGATATGGAGAATGTCTCAGATGATATTGTACTACTGGCAGTACAAGGGCCCAAAGCGGTCGAAGCACTCCAGAAGTTGACGGAGGTGAACTTGGATGAAATTACTTTTTACACATTTAAGACAGGTGTATTGGCTGGAATAGAGATGATTATCTCCGCTACCGGCTACACCGGATCTGGCGGATTTGAATTGTACATCACCAAGGAGTACGCAGAGCAGGTATGGCATAAGATTTTCGAAGCAGGTGAAGAGTTTGGGATTAAGCCTATTGGCCTAGGAGCGCGAGACACATTGAGGTTGGAGAAAGGTTTCTGCTTATATGGAAATGACATCACAGATGAAACATCTCCTCTGGAGGCTGGCTTAGGCTGGGTGACCAAATTCACGAAGGACTTTGTGAATGCTGAAAACCTGAAAGCGCAGAAAGAAGCTGGTTTGACACGAAAACTCGTTGGCTTCATAATGGTGGATCGAGGGATACCAAGGCAGGGTTACGAACTAGCGGATGCTGATGGAAACATCATTGGTACAGTTACTTCTGGAACAATGGCTCCATCGATGAATATTGGTGTTGGTATGGGATACGTGAGTATTGAGCATAGCAAAGCTGATACAGAAATTTTTGTGGTGATTCGAGAGAAACACGTGAAAGCTAAAGTTGTACGCCCTCCTTTTTTGAAATGAAAACCGTCGAAGTTTGCTTATCCCCCGAGCTCATCCATCAGCATGAATTAGGTGGAAAAATTGTAGTTGTGGTTGACATATTTCGGGCCACCTCCTGCATTGTTGCAGGACTGGCAAATGGAGTTACAGCGATAAAACCTGTTGCAGAAGTTGAAGAGTGCAAAGAACTTGGGGCTCAAGGCTACCTAATGGCTGGTGAGCGAGGAGGGATCAAGGTCCCTGAATTTGATATGGGCAATTCTCCTTTTGAGTACCAAGCAGAAGAAGTTAAAGGCAAGAAAGTGGCAATTTCCACAACCAATGGATCACAAGCCATCGTCAAATCAGCTGGAGCCGATGAAATTGTGATTGGGGCTTTTCTAAATCTCGAAGCTGTTTCCGAGTATATTCTTCAAAGCAAAAAGAATGTTTTGATTCATTGCGCGGGTTGGAAAGGAACCGTGAATCTGGAGGACACGCTTTTTGCTGGTGCATTGATTGACGAATGTGCCGAGGAAATGAAGCCTGCAGGAGATTCGGCACATTTAGCACATCAACTCTATGTGGCTAATCACGAAAATCTTTTTGGTGTGGCTAAGCAGTCAAGTCATGCAGAACGATTGGCTGGTTTTGGAATTGAGAAAGACCTCGAATTCTGCATGACCCTGAATGAGTATGCAGTTGTTCCAAAACTGCTTGAAGGAGAACTTGTCGCTAGATAAGTGAGCTCACAACAATAACGATGGCAATCAATCGTGTAAAATTTTATAATATTTGACCACCCGACACTCGGTAATGAGCAGCTTTGGTTTCTCAAATTAAAAAGGAATCAAGATGCTTAAGACTATTCAACTCTCAATTATCATTTGCCTGATTTGTTCCATCGCTGTGGCTCAAACAAATCCAGGTCAAATAATCCAGGCGGCCTTTCAAAAAGTGAATGCTGGAAATGCAGCAGAGGCTATCACTGATCTCAACAATTTTTTAGTAGATAATCCCACCCATTACGGTGCGTTGAGTGCTTTGGGGTTCGCTTATCGTGGGAATCAGGAATACAGTAAGTCAGTTGAGGCGTATGAAAAAGCTGAAAAAGCTCAGCCTGGACCAAGAGCAAATTTTAACTTAGGTGTTGCCTATGCACTATCCAGCGATCTGGATAAGTCTTTTGAAAAACTGATTCAAGTGAAAGAGTCCAATGCATTGAATCTGACCGTTATTGGACTATCACCTGCTGCAGCTGTTCTGTCAAAAGATGCTAGATATGAATTGCTTTTTCCCAGCAAAGCGGAATATGCCGATCCATTTACGGAAGAGAATGTTGAAATCCTGCAGGACTGGGGAGGTGAAAACCCAAATGATCAATTTGGCTGGATAGGAAGAAACATTGGAGATGTTGATGGGGATGGAATTTGGG
>JBDWQX010000202.1:0-6697 GCA_039986395.1 Cyclobacteriaceae bacterium | reverse complement strand
TGCGTTTCTACTGGTCACACTTCTTCGTAACCAGCCTGTAACAATCGTTCTCCTACTCGGACTCTCAGGAGTCGTTTTGATTTATCTGTTTGGGAAGTATGCTAATATCTTCGATTACATGGCCTTCCGGTTTCCTATGTTAGCCTCTGAGCTATCAGGGTTTAGCGATCTGCGTTTTATTCTGCTTCAAAGATCCTTCTATTTTACGGCTGGAATTACGTTCCTATTTGCGACCTCCTTTTTTCTGGATCGGCTGTCAACGAATCAACGAACTAAGTACATAGGTGGCTTCTTCACCCTGATTCTAGCCGGTTTTTCAACCTATTTAATGCTAACACTGTGGAACACTCGACAGGATAAAATCTCGCTTCGCGCAGATATGATTGCTGTAAATGGAGAATGGGCAAACGCTTCTCCTCTCGACATTCTATCCAATCAGATCGAACTAGAACATCTTCAAGGTGACATCCTTGCGACCTCAAATTTAGTGGCGCAAAACAACTCCAATTCTTCGCTGAATACCATTTACTTCACTTTGAACCCTGGGTTGGAAGTTGTTGAATTTAGCATTAACGATACGGAAGTCTCATTCGAAAGAGACTTACACATTATTTCTTCGCAACAAAAAATTAAACCAGGCCAAAGTGTAAATGTCAAAATAAGGTATCAAGGAGAGATTCGTGAGGAAGTAGCCCACCTGGAAGTGAAGCAAGAACGGTATGAAGTAGTTGGAGAAAGCTTCTTCCCCGTTCAAAGAAGATATGGTTTTCTGCAACCCGACTATGCGCTTCTGACCAAAGATCTTATGTGGTATCCTGAAACGCAGATAGGGTATAGTCGTGAATCTCCAATAAAAGAAACGGGTGTTTTCACGAAATTTTCACTGGACGTAAAAGTCGTCAACAACTTAATTCCAGTTTCGCAGGGAGCGCGTCAACGAAATGAAAACACGTACACATTTCGTCCTGAGTTTCCATTGCCACAAATTTCATTGGCGATTGGAAACTATGAGAGAAAGGAACTGACAGTCGACAGTATTGACTATGTGGTGTACCACTACCCAAATAGCGACTATTTCGTCCAGCATTTTGACTTACTAGAGGACACGCTAGGCACGCTCATCACAGATCTTGTGGATGGCTACAAGCACGATCAAAAGATCGAATATCCATTTCAGCGACTACAACTTGTAGAAACGCCGATTCAGTTTATGGCATTTAGCAAAATCTACCAAAGTCATCAGGCCTACGTGCAACCAGAAACGGTGTATTTCCCCGAAAAAGGTGGTGACTCCAGAGAGTTTGACCTTGCCCGACAGCACCGTAACATGGATCGACAATCAAAGGAAGAGAATCAGGTGCTTAGCGACAAGGAAAAGCAAGCGAACGTGTTTACCAATATGGTAAAGAAAGTCTTTACTAAACAAAAAAGTAGCGGTCGCTTCTTCTTCGACGGGCGAGATACCGATGAAGAGAATTATTCAATTTTCCCCAACCTATACACCTACAATTCAGGTATCGTTAGCGATGATTTAGTACTATTAAACAAGAGTATTTCCAGCTACCTAAACAGTGATAATCTCTCTGAACGTGACTACTCGCGGAACATAAACGGGATCTCATTTACTGAGGAGTGCAACCAGTTAATGGGCAAGTCTACGCTCATGGAAATCCTTACCCAGGAAGAAGAGTTTAACAAAATTCAAAAATCTGTTTCACTTAAAGGCGAATACTTGTTCTCTTACTTGGATCAAATTGTTGGCAAGGAGGTTTTCAAAGCATTTCTGCACAACTGGGTGAATGAGCATCAGCATCAGCTTACCAACTACCAAGATTTTAGTCAAGCAATCTCTGCCGCATTCAATGTAGATATTGATCCGATCATTCGGCAGGTATATTCTGAAACAAACCAACCAACTTTTCTCATTGGCAATACCGAAGAGTACGAGATTCTCGATGGAGACCGGAAACGCTATCAAGTGTTGGTTGATGTAACTAACACGGGTAACAATCATGGGGTAATCAAGGTTTCGTTTGATTCTGGAAGTGATGCCGAATCTGGATTTTTCCGACGCAGAGATGATGATGAAAAACCTGTCGACCCAGGTCATTTAGCTGTTGTACATATGGGTGAAACAAAGCAACTGGGTTTTGTACTTGATGAAAAGCCAGGACAAATCTCCATCAATACGCTCGTATCAAGGAACATCCCTTCTGTCATCAATCTTGCAACAAACAGGTTTGATGTGAGGGAAAATGTAGCTCCATTTGAAGGGGAGCGTGTGGTTGAACGGACCAATGAAACCCAACAATATGAAGTAATCGTGGATAATGAAGATCCAGGCTTTTCCACTTTTAGTCCAATCAAAGCCACCTATTTGCGTGATTTTCTAGACAAGAGAAACCCAACGGATAAGAAATACTATGGCGTTTGGAGACGGTCCTATTCCAAATGGTTAGCCACTACCGGTTCTGACTTCTACGGTCAATATGTGCGATCAGCTCACTTTACCAGAGCAGGCAAAGGCGAGAAGATCACAGAATGGACACCCGAACTAAAAGAAAGTGGATTTTACGATCTCTATGTTTTCATGATGGGGAACAATCAAAATAGCAGTAGTCGGAGCAACAGAACCTACACCTATCAATACTTAATCAATCATGGGGACGGGGAAGACGAGATCAACTACAACATTTCAAATGCTGAGAGAGGTTGGAATTACCTGGGATCCTACTACTTCGAAAAGACTGGAGGAAGCGTGATTCTTACCGACAAATGCGATTTGAGGTCTGTTTATGCAGATGCTATAAAATGGGTAAAGCAATAAAGAATATGAACACTAACTCGAATATAAAATGAACAAACGGTCAGTAGCTTTCATTAAAAAGCCGACAACTCTCCTTGCACTCATCTTCTTGGGATTTGCTCTCGGACAAGTTGCAACAGCCCAAAGCGTACTCACGTTGGAAGAGTCTATTGAAGTGGCTAAGGTAAGTAGTCCTGACATTAAGAAGTCAGTTCTGAACCTCCTCAGCAATCGAAAAAGTTTGGATGCCCAAAGAGCTAGTCTGAAGTCAAGATTTGCGCTTGATGTCACGCCAATTGATTTTAGTAGGACTAGGCTCTTCAACGACTTTTTCTCGACCTTCAATACAAACGAGGACTATAACTCTTTTGCGAATTTCTCAGTATCTCAACCGATCATCCAAACAGATGCTACCATATCACTTAATAATCGATTGGGATACAGAAATAACTTTAGTGAAGCTCAAGATTTGAGGACGAAGAACTACAGCAATAACCTCTTTGTACAGCTTGATCAGCCCATTTTTACGTACAATCGAACTAAACTTCAGCTCAAGGAACTTGAGTTAAATCTTGAGAATGCCCAATTGAGCAATTCCATGCAGTTGCTCACATTGGAGCGAAACGTGACACAGTCATTTTATAGTTTTTATCAAGCTCAAAACGGTCTCGAAATCGCTCAGGATGAATATGAAAACCAGCAGGTCAGCTATGATATCACGAAGAACAAAGTGGAGGCTGATCTTCTGGCTGAGGAAGAGCTCTATCAAGCGGAACTGAATCTGGCTACTTCGAGATCCACACTACAAAATCAGCAGGTAACTCTTGACAACGCTGCTGATGATTTCAAACTTCTATTAGGAGTTGACCTGACTGAAGACATAGAGGTTGCGGTGGACATCAATTTCATCACAAGGGAAGTAGATCTCAATCAGGCAATACAGCATGGGCTTGACCAGCGAATGGAGCTGAGACAGCGAGCAATTGATATAGAACGTTCCGAATTCGAGCTCATTCGTACCAATGCATTGAATGAGTTCAAAGGATCAGTTTCCCTTTCTATGGGCGTATTTGGCAACGATCCCACGTTTACAGACATCTACCAGGAACCAACAAACAACCCAAGAGTTGCACTGACCTTCAGTATTCCATTATGGGATTGGGGGGAGAAAAGAGCCCGATTGGCAGCTTCCACAGCAAATCTTGATATCACAAAAATTGATCTGGAGAATCAGAAAAACGACATTGTCATCAACATCAGAAAAGTCTATAGAAATCTGCAAAACCTGGAAACTCAGATTGAAATAGCACAGCAAAATGTAAAAAATGCGGAGCTAACCTACGAGATAAATCTGGAACGCTACCGAAATGGAGATCTGACCAGTATGGACTTGAATCTTTTTCAGAATCAGCTTTCCGAAAAGAAAAGTTCGCTTGCCACTTCACTTATCAACTATAAAATAGAATTATTGAATCTCAAAATCCTCTCACTATACGATTTCGAGACTCAGACACCGGTACTACCTCAAACCTTTTAGAAGAATCAAATCATGAAATCGTATACAAAATACATACTTCCAATTGCTCTGCTAATCGTACTCTCTAGTTGCGAGAGCGATAACTCAACCATTGAGACGGAGATCAAAATTCCAGTTTCGGTGATCAGTTTAAAGGAGCAAAGCATTTCTCGTTTTATCGAAACCACTGGGACTGTTTATTCTTCAAAGGAGGCTGTCCTAAAATCTGAACTAGCGGGGACATACAGACTGCAAAGAAATCCTGCCACAGGAAGACCTTTTGCTCTAGGGGATTTTGTAAAGCAAAATCAGGTATTGATCAAGCTGGAGGACAAGGAGTATGAGAACAATCTACAGCTCGAAGGAAAGAAGCTTAATCTTGAGGTGTCTCAAAACAATCTGAACAAACAAAAGTCGCTACACGAAAAAGGCGGTGTGACCTTGACTGAGTTAAAAAATGCCTCTATTGAATATGTCAATGCAAAGTACTCCTTCGAAAATTCGGAAATCCAGCTCGCAAAAATGTCAGTTAGGGCACCCTTTGATGGAGTCATTGTGGAACTCCCCTATCAAACGGATGGAGTGAAAATTGAGCTAGGCAAAGACCTTTTCAAGATCATGAAGTTTGACCGACTATTACTCGACATCAAGCTGCCAGAAAAACATCTAAACGAGGTAGAGAAAAATCAAGAGGTCCAAGTAACAAACTACAACATTTCACAGGATACATTGACGGGTAGGATAAGTCAAATCGCACCTGTGATAGATCCTGAGACTCGCACATTTCAAAGCGTTTTGGAAATCAACAATGATCGGCTGTTGCTACGGCCAGGAATGTTTATCAAAGCAGCTATTCTGTCGGAGAAACGAAATAGCACCATTGTAATTCCAAAGGAAACGGTGATTTCTCGCCAAAGCGGCAAAGTAGTCTTCACGGTAGAAAATGGTATTGCTTCAGAGAAATCCATCAAAACAGGCTTAGAAAATCAGGACAACATAGAAGTAATTGACGGTTTGAAAATCAACGATCGGCTAGTGATCGCAGGCTTTGAAACTCTGAGAAATAAGTCTAAGGTCAGCGTCATTCAGTAAGTACACCAGTAAACCCAAATCATCGTGAAGAAAATTGTTTCACTGGCCGTAGGCTACCCTATTTCGATCCTGATGTTGGTTCTGGCTATTATATTGCTGGGTTCCATCTCGTTCAATAAACTAGGAATAGAGCTATTTCCAGATTTAAAAAATCCAACATTGTTTGTCGAGTTGAAGGTTGGCATTAGACCACCTTCGGAAGTGGAAAAGCAATTTGTAGAAAACATCGAATCGGTTGCTGCACGTCAAAACGGAGCAGTGGAGGTAAGCTCTATTTGTCAGACTGGATACGCTAGAGTAACGGTAAGGTACGACTGGGGAAAGGACATGGACGAAGCTTTCCTCGATCTCCAAAAAGCATTGTCCACCTTCTCGCTCGATGAGGAAATCGAAGAATTTGCAATTTCTCAATTCGATCCCAATGCTACACCGATCATGATTCTGGGGATCTACCATCCGACTTCCAAAGACTTTGATGCGCTGCGAAAGATTGCTGAAACAAACTTTCGAAATGAACTCATTCGACTTCCCGGCATAGCTGAGGTACGATTAGCGGGTGAGCAGGAGAAAGAAGTTGTACTGGAAACTGATCCGAATTTGTTAGCCTCTTTTGGCCTTTCAGTAGATGATCTGGTGGTGAAAATTCAAAACTACAATCGGAATGTGTCAGGTGGATTCATCGAGGAGCTGGGAAAAAAGTACGTAATCAAAGGATTAGGAATTATTGATGATGCCGAAGATCTTGAAGATCTGGTGGTTGGCTACACTACTCAGCAGACTACGGGAGCAGCTAACCCAGAAAGTCAAAGTCAAACGACACAACAAAATCCGACTACTGGTCAGGTCCCAGTGCTGCTCAGAGAAGTGTCCACTGTCAAGGTGGTTGATAAGGAAGCAAGCAGTATTGTTCGGGTGAACCAACAGCGAAGTCTTGGCCTGTCAATCTACAAAGAGACCAAGTACAATACGGTGAATGCGGTTAACGAACTCGAAGAAGTATTGGAAGGACTGAAAAAGACCGTTCCAGGTTACGAGTTCGTCGTTATTCAAAACCAAGGGAGTTTCATCCAGGGTGCCATCGACGAGGTAAAAGAATCTGGTCTTTACGGTGCACTCTTTGCGATGATCGTCCTCTTCATCTTCTTACGTCGAGTAGGTACCACCTTAATCATTAGCATCGCGATTCCAATTTCCATTATCGCCACATTCAACCTCATGTACTTCAATGGCCTCACACTAAATGTGATGACGTTAGGCGGGCTTGCTCTAGGTGCTGGCATGTT
>JBDWQX010000201.1:0-5178 GCA_039986395.1 Cyclobacteriaceae bacterium | reverse complement strand
GAAATCGAGAGAAATGCAGAAAGCACCCGAAATCAAGTTGGGGCAAACTCCTACTCTGGTCAAGTATACTTGTTGGAAACCGAGCTTTTCAAATACGTAAAGCACGTAACTCAGCGCGTGGACAAGATTCGCCTACACGTTCACCACCTCAGCCGTCACTATGAATGATCCTTCAATTTAGAAGCAAAGACCTCTTTGAATTTCTTGACCTTTGGTGCGACAACGAATGAGCAATAGGGTTGATTTCCGTTCTTGTTAAAGTAATCATTGTGATAATCACCAGCTGGATAGTAATTTTCCAGAGGCGATATTTCCGTCACAATTGGATCTGGCCAAATCTTCTCCTCAGTAAGTTTCTTTAGATACACTTCTGCAAGTTCCCTTTGCCGATCATCGTGGTAAAAAATAGCAGATCGATACTGTGTGCCCACATCATTTCCCTGTTTGTTCAAAGTCGTTGGGTCATGCGTCTTCCAAAAGACTTCTAGAAGTTCCTCATACGAAACCTCATCTGTGTCAAACGCAATCCTAATTACTTCGGCATGCCCGGTGGTACCAGTGCAGACTGCTTCGTATGATGGATTCTCGACGGATCCACCTGAATACCCTGATTCGGCTGAAATCACTCCTCTGAGTCGTTGAAAAACGGCCTCAGAGCACCAAAAACATCCTAAACCAAATGTTGCTTGCTCTTTCATAGTCAATTTTAAATCTTTTTAAACTGATCTCTCATGGCTTTAGTTCAAATTTGTCGGATAGAAGTCAGCACGAAATAAATTACAACCTTCCTTACAACCATCATGGAATACTACATAATAATCGCAGCCTCCCTGATCATCATTCTCTCCTATATGTTCAACAGGCTTGCTGACAAGTCAAACATCCCTGCGGTGTTGCTCTTGATTGTACTGGGAGTTCTTGGACGTGAGCTAATTGGTTTTGCCGGGATAGAAAAGGAGACGGTACTGCGGACCTTCACGGATATTAAGTTACTGGAGGTTCTGGGCACATTGGGGCTTATTTTGATTGTATTAGAAGCGGCCCTAGAGCTGAAAATCGAAAAAAGCAAGCTCGGTTTGATATCAAAATCATTTGTGGTGGCACTGATAGGACTTTTGTTGTGTATGTTTTCAATCGGTGGTCTGCTCTACTTCTCCTTTGAAATGACATGGAACACGGCCTTGATTTACGCTACTCCTTTATCTATTATCAGCAGTGCAATTGTAATCCCGTCTGTTTCTAATCTACTTGAAGAGCAGGAAGAATTTCATATTTATGAAAGCACCTTCTCCGACATTCTGGGAATTATGGCTTTCTATTTTTTAATCAGTTTAGGTGAGGCTGAAAATGGCGTTCTGGCGGTTGGCGATTTTTCATTGAGCTTGATCATAACCATCGTGACGTCCATTGTTCTTTCTTACGCATTGATCTATATTTTTCAAAACCTTGAAACAAAGATCAAATTGTTTTTGATGATCGCAGTCCTCTTCCTTCTTTTTAGTGTCGGAAAATTGATGCACTTATCATCCCTACTTGTCATTCTGATCTTTGGTGTCGTGTTGAATAACAACAAAATCTTCTTTTCAGGACCCTTTAGAAAATACATAAAGCCAATTGCGTTGGAGAATATTCGGGAAACCTTTCTCATGATCACTATCGAATCAGCCTTTGTCATTCGAACATTCTTCTTTGTTATTTTTGGTTTCTCCATTGCCCTCAGCACGCTGTTTGATCTGAAAGTAGCATTAGTAAGTCTAATTGCACTTGTTTTTATCTATGCATCACGGTTCATTTCATTGGTACCATTTTACCGCAAAGGATTACTTCAGAAACTTACCATAGCTCCGAGAGGGTTAATCACACTACTCCTATTCTACTCCATTCCAGTAGAATTCCAGCATGGAGGATTCAATTCAGGGATTTTGCTATTTATCATCATTATCTCCAGCTTAGCGATGACTTTTGGCTTAATAAAGAATAGACCAAAAAAAGAGGAAGAAATTTTGGAAGTTGAATAACTTAGTAGTTGATAATAGTACGCCATGAATAATTTGAACACGCTCGCGAGTCAGGGAAAAATAAATGAGAATGCCAACGTCAAGGACAGGCACTCTATTATTATAAATGCGCCAATCGACAAAGTATGGAGTATACTTTCAGATATGGAGAAATGGCCAGAGTGGCATGATAAAATAAAAAAAGTGCAGATCGAGGGTGAAGTAGCAAGAGGCACAGACTTCAGCTGGACCTTCGATGGTAAAAAATTCAATTCGCAAATCCAATCTGCTGACGCTCCGACGCAGCTTTCCTGGACAGGCAAAACCAGCATGGCGAAAAGTGTGCATGTTTGGCAGCTGGAAGATGATGAGAACCAAACAATCGCGAGCTTAGGCACATCTCTCCAAGGTACGTTCACTATTCTATTTAATAAGCATCAAAAAATCTATAATGACCTGCTTACCTGGTTGCAGATGCTGAAAGAGGCATCTGAGAAGTGAGAATTGTCAGATCATCTGCTACGATCAATTAGAAGCTCTAGGTGGAACTTGGGATCCATTGGATTAGGTTTTGGATTCCAGCACTAGTTTTGTTTCATCCATTCGCTTAACTTTTCTAAAAAAAGCATAGAATGAATCAAATGAATCTAGCTCGTACCTTCCTTTCTTAATAACTACTTTTCTTTTTATAAGCATTGAATCTCCTTCATACTCAATTGTAACAGAATATGATCCGTACTCAGTCTCTAGAGACTTATTTTCGGGTAGTCTCTGAATCCAATAATTCTCGGGGAGCGTTGCATCGACTTCTTCCTCAAGTGTGAACCCTCTCTTAACTTCGGCAAATTTTGTGTAGCGATCTGCCTTGACGTACTTATCCAACGATTGCAACACATTTATAGGTAGTAGTAATTTGCTTGAAGTGTTTTTTGCTATATTATTGATCTCCAAATCGAAACGGCTTGAAAACTCTGCTTTGTCAGCGACTTCTGTATTCTCATAAGAAGCAATAGTGAAATCTTTGTAAGTAAATAAGCCATAATTGTATCTTTCGACTTGACTAGAGGTGATGTTTTTGTAGATCGAAATATTATCATAAAACACTCCTTGGTGATCTGTTGTCAATGTAAGCTTCCCATTCCCATCAGAGTCAATTTGAAGCTTCCCCTTTTTTTTGAGGACATTTTCTAATTCCGAATAAGTAGGTGTTCGAATAATCTTACTTTCATTTGTCCCGACCCACAAAACGTTTCGATCATCAGTGAAGGTACCAATATAATTCGGCGGGAATTCTTGGCTTGTGCACTCGAGCATAATGGTATCTCCTTCAATTGGAACACCTAGAAACACGTGATTGAATTGATTGCTAGGAAAGTCCTCATTCACTTCAGGAACATCTCTGCCTGCCCGAACCAAAATATAATTCGCATCTAAACCCTTATACTCAAGCATAGCCTTCATGTACGTTGTCAGTGCTTTGCAATCGCCATATCCATTTTCGTCAACTACACTCGCCGGCAACGATTGGTATCCTCCGATTCCAAGTTGAATTGAAACATATCGAGTCTTATCTTGCATGTATTTATAAATTTCAAATATGGTTTGCTCAGTGCTTAAGGAATTCAAACTATCAAGGTAATTCTTGGTTTTCAGTGAAAACTCATCCCTACCCCTATTTACATCCAGAAACCAATCGCCAAAATCTAGCCAGGACTCAATCTGTCCTGCATAACCTCCAAACTCGAACTTGCTGGGAGCCAGATATACTTTTGGTTGACTATCAAAGAATGTCTTGTAGGTCATATTAGAAGGCATAGATGCCAAACTATCCACTTCCCATTTGTACCTATTATATTCAAAGTACTGCTTTTTGAAATACGAGCCGTTGGTGAAGGTTACATCCTCCATAAACTCTTCTTTCATTCTTAACTCATATTCTGGGTCTTTTACATCTACAATCAGTTTGCTTCTTCTAACCGCAAGGTCGAAGTATGGTCTAGGAAGCCATGTTGGTAGATTAATAAACCCATCTAGCACAATTTTTACTTCCATGTCTATCCTAAAAGGAAATTGCTTGTACTGAGGATCAAGTAGGATTTGTCTCGTATCAACCGTTTCATAAGCTGAATTAAATGCATAATCATACGCATCGGCCTTGGTCAATTTCTTAACCTTCTCACCCTTCGAATCATAAATTGTCGCTTCAATTGATTTGATTTTTCTGAATTCATCATAGTAATCATAATAGTAGGCCATTCTGTACCCCTTCTCGTCCAAAATATCGATGACGTACTTTTTGGTGATCTCCGCACGCTCTTTACTTAAAATTAAAATATGGGTTGTGCTCGCTTGTATTGTTGCATAATCTTTCGAATTCGTCTCCAGGAGGGCTAAAAAGCCCAAAATAACAATGTAGGTTTTCATCTTATGTTTGTTTCACTAATTGAATAGACTCGCTCAATTTGTTAATGACTTCGCTGTAAAAAGCCCGAAGAATAGGATACTCTTCTTCGCTAAATACTGTTCTGGTTACTTCAAACTTGGTGATGATTTGCACTTTGCTATCAGAAAGCTTGTTACACCTAAAAGAGAAAGACAGCCCACCTTCAGGCAGTTTGAAGGCTGTCGACTCTGGAAGTTTTCCAGGAATCATGTTTTCCGTAAGATCAATTGTTATAATTGAACTTTTCTTAGACAGGTAATTTAGATCAACTGGATACCTCCTGTTCTCTGTTTTAAAGGGATTCTGTTCCAGAAACGTCATCAAGTATGGGTTGAGAACTAGTTCGTTCCCTAAGTCATCCACATATTCAGATAAATCCAAGCTCATTTTTTCGGACGCACTCAATGTTTCTATGTCATTTTTTAAGACACTGTATTCCTCAATATATTGATCTCTTGTTTCTTCCAAGTAGCTGGCGTATTCAACCTCACCTCCAGTTTCCTCAAATTTCTTAAGCCAGTCAAGATATTCGTACTGCTTTCTGGATTGAGATATATTTGCTACATGATCACCGTCAGAATCTAGTTTAATTTCAATCAGCTGCTTGAGCTCGGTGGGTTTCTCAGGCTGAAGATCGATCCACTTACCTTCCTCTTTACTTAAAATGACCCAGCCATTACCATTTAAACACTTTGCTGGGAGAATACCTGGAACCAGATCTTTAATGGTAGCATCAAG
>JBDWQX010000200.1:0-18536 GCA_039986395.1 Cyclobacteriaceae bacterium | reverse complement strand
CAAGTATCAGCAGGATCAGGTGGGGATGTTCGTCTGGGCGAGGATTCCTAAAAATGAAATAAGCGGAGAACATTTCGCGGATAAGTTGTTGAATGAATATCGGATCTTTGTGCCACCAGGGATGATTTTTGGCAGTGCAGGAGATCAGTATATTCGTTTTTCCCTTTGTAGTGATCCAAAGATGTTCAAAGAAGTGCTGGAAAGAATTAATTGATGAAGAATACGTAAATGAAGATTGAGCAAATAGACATTTTGAAGCAAAAGCGACCCTTGATAATTTCTGGTCCGTGTAGCGCTGAATCAGAAGAACAATTATTGAGTACCTGTGAGGCCATTGCCAAAACAGGGAAGGTTGATCTTCTGAGAGCTGGAATTTGGAAGCCAAGAACACGGCCAAACAACTTTGAAGGAGTTGGAGCTATCGGTTTGGAATGGTTGGTAAAAGCTAGGGTAAAGACAGGCCTTCCAGTCTCCGTCGAGGTTGCCAACTTCAACCATGTGTTCGAAGCGTTAAAGCAGCAAATTGATGTGCTGTGGATTGGGGCACGTACCACGGTTAACCCCTTTTCTGTACAGGAAATTGCTGATGCCTTGAAAGGTACGAACGCAACTGTTTTTGTGAAAAACCCAATCAATGCGGACTTAGAACTTTGGACCGGAGCTCTGGAGCGGCTGAACAAATCTGGAATTACCAGACTGGGAATGATTCACAGAGGGTTTGCCCAGCATGGGAAAAGCATCTATCGAAATGAACCCAAATGGCAATTGGCAGTGGAAATGAAACGAAGGTTCCCTGAGATTCCGATGATTTGTGATCCAAGCCACATAACTGGAAAGAGAGACCTTTTGCTACCTGTATCGCAGCAAGCATTGGATTTGGATTTTGACGGACTCATGATCGAGTCTCACATCAACCCCGAAGTTGCCCTGAGCGACAAAGCTCAACAAGTGACGCCGACAGCACTGGAAGAAATATTGGATAAACTGGTGGTGCGTCAACCGACGGTATCAGATGAAAGCCTCAATACTCAGCTCAAAATGCTAAGACAACAGATTGATATCATCGACAATGATTTGCTGCAGTTGATTGGTGAACGAATGCAAGTCGCAGAGAACATTGGTATCGTAAAAAAGGAGAAAGGAGTTACGATTCTTCAAACCCAGAGGTGGGAGGAAATAATTGCAAAGGCAACTGAAAATGGTGCTCTTCAGGGGCTTTCCGAAAAATTTATGATCAGGTATCTAAAAGCGGTACACCAAGAATCCATCGATCATCAAAATAAGATTATGAACAGTGAGGAAGTTCTTAGCACAAGTACCGACAAGGACATTTCCTAGCGCGGCAACCCAATTTGAATTGACTCTAAACTGCGATCCAGTTAGCTTTCCGTTATGAACGCACATCATCACTCGCACGCTCATGCTGAAGATCAGATCCACGGCGAAAAAACCTTCTTCAAGAAGTTTCAGGACTACCTCGGTGAGTTTGTCTATGGTGGTATTGACGGTAGTGTTACAACATTTGCAGTAGTGGCGGGATCTGCTGGAGCGGGCCTTGAAAGCTCTATCATTATCATTTTAGGGTTCGCAAACCTGATTGCGGACGGGTTTGCTATGTCCGTGGGGAGTTTTCTCTCTACAAAATCTGAGAAGCAGAACTACGAAAAGCACAAGGCGATTGAGTATTGGGAAGTTGATCATCTGCCTGAGAAAGAGCGTGAAGAAATCCGTGAAATATACGAGGCAAAGGGATTTTCAGGCGATCTGCTTGAACAGGTGGTAGATACTATCACAGCAGATAAAGATCGCTGGGTAGATGTCATGATGAAGGAGGAATTGGAAATGGCCGAAGAAACCAAATCCCCATTTGCGATGGGAAGCGTGACGTTTCTTTCGTTTGGGCTGTTTGGACTCGTGCCTCTTTTGATTTATGTGATAGACTATCTCAATCCAACAGGGCAGAACCTGTTTTTCATCTCATCTGTACTGACGGCCTTATGCTTTATTTCCATCGGCTTTCTAAAAAGTGCAGTGACGAGTACTTCGCGAATTCGTGGCATCCTGGAGACGCTGATTCTTGGTGGAGCAGCGGCTACCCTTTCCTATTTCATCGGGGACTTCCTTGAGAGCCTTTTGGCTTGATCTAGGAGGGATTTGAACAATTTTCTCCTTTTTCGATTATAAATAGCGTTCTCAAAGTCTCAATCCTCGATAACTTGCAGCCGCATGACTGATTTTCTCCCCCTACTTGAAAACCGCCTTCAACAGCTACCCTTGGGGCAACAGCCGCCGAACCTGTACGATCCCATTCGGTACATCCTGTCGCTTGGGGGAAAACGCCTCCGCCCGATGCTGGTTCTGCTGGGGTATGCCTTGAAGGAAAATGATCCAGAATCTATTGTTGATCAGGCGTTGGCGGTTGAGGTTTTTCACAATTTTACGTTGATGCATGACGACATCATGGATGAGGCCCCTTTGAGAAGAGGACAGCCGACCGTTCATGAGAAATGGAATAGGACCGTTGCGATTCTAAGTGGAGACACCATGATGGTGAAAGCATATGATTTGCTTCTTAAGACGAGTGCTGATTTGTTGCCGACAGCTATAGAGAAGTTCAACAAATGCGCAATCGAAGTGTGTGAAGGGCAGCAATTGGATATGAACTTCGAAACGGAAGAGTTTGTATCCGAAGGACAATACATTGAAATGATACGTCTTAAAACAGCAGTATTGCTTGGCTTCAGCTTGGAGTATGGCGGCTTGCTCGCAAGAATGGATGAAGGTGAGCAATCACAACTGCAGCAAATTGGAGAAAAGGCAGGCATTGGATTTCAATTGATGGATGATCTTTTGGATGTCTATGGAGATCAGAGAAAATTCGGCAAGCAAGTGGGAGGAGACATTGTTTCCAACAAGAAAACATACCTATTGATTAAGGCACTTGAACTTGCAAATACGACTCAAAAATCGGAGTTGAACAGTTGGCTAAGCAAAACTGATTTTGATAATGCGGAGAAGGTTGAAGCCATTAAAAACATCTACCAGGAAATTGGCATTCATGAATTGACTCAGGTCAAGATGAATAGCTACTACGATCAAGCATTCAACCTTCTGGAGAATCTTCAGACCCAGGAAAAGGGTAAAACACAGCTTATAGATTTTTTCCACAGCCTCATGAAGAGAGATACCTGATCTCTTTTTTTCTAGAAAACTGTCCGATTTTCCTCAAAAAGGTGTTCGATTTCGAAGACTGCAACTTACGAAAAAACACCCTCAAGTTGCGTATGAGGTGTTTTTTTGCTCAGGCACAATAGTTGATAAATAGTAGCAAGCAAACATCGTAATCATGAAATCTACCCTTTTAACAATCGCAATTCTAGTTGCCATGACGTCTACTTCGCAATCAATTGTGTTGGATGATGTTTATCCCGAGGAAGTGGCAAGCGAAGGATTTACCCTGACCGCTAATTCGAGCGTTAAGATCGAAGGCATAGGCTCCGTCTTCTATGAAGATTGGAAAGCGATCGTCTACTACGGTTGGATCATCGACTCTCGAACCAGAGAGGTTGTTTGGCACTTGTTTGATGAGATGAAAGATCGAGATTTTCGGGAATCAGATGGTAAAATAGATTTCAAAGCAAACGTTGATCTGGAGAAGGGAGACTACGAAGCATATTTCGCTGCAGCATATAGCAATGGAAATGACTGGAACGATTGGGGGAATACCTGGGCGGTTAAGAATTTTAATGATGTTGTAGAGAGAATTTTTGATTCGAGAGACCGACAGAAATATAGAAGTAGCTATTCCGATGAATTTTATATGAAGGTTTCATCTGCCAATCTTCAAAAAGCAAGTATGAGCGAACTTCTAAACAATAGCTTGCGCAATTCGATTCTTTCTTTTAACCGGATGGGAGACAATGAATCGGAGAAGCAAGGGTTTAGCTTGACAGCTGAAACAGATGTACGGATTTACAGCGTTGGAGAAGGAAATAAGGGAGAGACGTTTGATTACCTCTGGATTTATGACGCGCGCACCAGAGAGGTGGTTTTCGAAATAGAGTATGACAATACGGATTTTGCTGGTGGCGCAGAAAAGAACTTAAAATTTGATGAAGTCATTACACTTAAGGCTGGTGACTACATTGCCAGCTATGCTTCCGATGATTCTCACTCCTACGAAAAATGGAATTCACTTCCACCAGATGATCCACAGTTCTGGGGTGCGACGATTTGGCCCGCGTCTGATAATGACAGAAAAAATGTTGTCCCTTTTAGGGAGCCAAAGACATTGAAACCACTGGTGGATCTTACGAGGGTTCGCGATGACGAATTGCTGTCTAAAGGGTTCTCCATCAAGAGGGGAATGGACGTGCGAGTGCTTTGTTTAGGCGAGGAAGGAAGCGACGGAATGGCTGACTATGGTTGGATCATGAATGCAAATACCCGCGATAAAGTCTGGAAAATGAAAGAGTACAGGTCCGATCATGCTGGCGGGGCTCGTAAGAACCGAAAGGTCTCAGAAGTAATTACGCTGCCTGCTGGTGATTACATTGTTTACTATTCTACGGATGGGTCTCATGCCTATAACGATTGGAACAGTGCCAGACCACACGAGGAGGAAATGTGGGGGATCTCTATTTGGGCCACTGATGAGTCGGACCTCAAAAACGTAACAGCATTTGAGCCTTCTGACTTTGTAAACAAAAATTCGCTGGTAGAAATATTGATGGTTCGTGATGATGAATACATCCGCGAGTCATTCACACTTGATCAGGATACCGATGTGAGAGTCTTAGCCATAGGCGAGGGATCAGATGGCGACATGCATGATTATGGATACATCAGAGACGAGTCGGGTAGGACCATCTGGGAAATGGAATACCGCGATTCAGATCACGCTGGAGGATCTTCGAAAAACAGAGAGTTCAACGAAAGACTTACACTAAAAAAGGGAACTTATCGTGTGACATTCCGATCAGACGGCTCTCATTCCTATGGAAGGTGGAATGCCTCTCCCCCATCGGATGAGGAAATGTGGGGACTGCAAATTGTGAAAGACTAAGCTATTCTGGCAAGACATTTTTCACCCTGCCTACAATGCCAGAATCTAACATGACTTTGATTCCGTGTGGGTGAGTGGCGGATTTTGTTAAGATACGTTTGACTAACCCCTCAGTGAGTTCACCACTGCGTTGATGATGCTTTTGGACAACCTCCACTAGATCACCTACTTGAATATCCTTCCTATTTGTTCCGTCTGACATACGCACTCAAATATGATATACCCACTCCGCATATTGGCTATCATCAGGGTCAAAATCTTCTGAAACGGAAAAACGTTCTTCAATAATTTCTACTTCTGTGATTTTTTCCAGAAGTATGTTTCGATATCCAGCACCACCGCCGCCCTTAGTAAATCCGGCAGATTGCTTGCACACAACAACTATTTTATTTGTGGAGCTTTTGCAAACCCCATAGGGATGGATCACCCTCGGAAAAGGCTCTCCTGCCAAAGTAATTCTGCACGCTTTCTTGCTTTCAGATGCTTGCCATAGTTCTTTGATAATTTCATCAAACATTTTGAATCGATCTATTTGAGGTTTTGCAGCCATCCAAGCAATTCCATGAGCCAGGCGACACCCAAGTGGATGAAGATTCCGCCCCAGACATTCCGACTGTTGTAGGAGATAATACCCAGAACATATCCGCCAAAAATCGAACTGATCGTTTCGCCCATTGGCTTACCAAAGTGCAGGAATGCATAGGAAGCAACCATTGGGAGGACTGCCCAGCTTCCGAGCGTTCTTGAAAAGGCGAAGATCATGAACCCCCGAAAAATCAATTCGACCGAAATGAAATTGCTGCCGTAGCAAAACTCAAAGATGCTTGCTACTGCCCACTCAGGAGTTCCATTGTGCCGCATGAAGATGCTTGCTCCAGAGTGGTTGTACTTTGGATAGAAATTCTGAATGTCAGCAGTAAAGGATCCGATCGTAAGGAAAACGGCGGATATGCCAAGCAGAAACAAATACGGTTTTGGATCGAATTTTTTCCAGCTTAATCCATACCAATTTTTGGGATCATCCTTCTCGAGAAATTGGTAGAGAAGTAGCAAAGGGATTACAACCAGAAGCAGGCTGGAACTCCAGTTGATACATTTCATAATAAAAGGCGCATCCAGTTTATGCAAAGATCCTCGGAGAAAATTGAACCCATAAAAGGAGCGATCCAATGCAAGCAATCCAAACCCGACGACGAACTTTAGCCAAAAATTGGAACTGGTAAGCCACTCACTAGATTTCTTGTAGGCGTACAGTATCAGACAGACTACGAGAAAGGGACCGCCTTGAAAAAGGAACATCCACACCCATTTGATGGGCTTTCCACTATAGGAATCAATCACACTATCTTCGAAATCGAAGCGATAGTTCAACGCTATACAAATAGCCAGGAAAATGAGAATCGTCGAGTAGACTTTCCAGTCAAAGTGCTTTTTTTGATAATCAATGATATACCTCCAAACAGTTTTCATGAACGTGTAATTTGATCTAGTGTCTATTAAGCAACTTTATCAGGATTTAGCAATAGATTGAATAACGGTACATTAATGTAGTAATTACCAGTTCCCAGTTTTTGCTTGTCCAAGTATCCATCTTGTGCCAATTGATTCAAATAGTTTGCTGCAGTTATTCTGGAAATTTTAAGATCATCAACAAGAAATTCAATTTTTGTGTATGGGTGTTTGAATAGATTATTAAGTAGATCTTGACTGTAGAATTTGTATTCCGATCTTATTTTTTGTTTGTACTTCATCATAACCTTTCTGATACCTATGATTTGATGAATTGTCTGCTGAGAGGTTTGTTCGACGGCCTGAATCATAAATAGAACCCACTCCTCCCATTCGTTGCTATCCCTTACTTTCTGAAGTAATTGATAGTATTTTGTCTTATTTTCAATAATGTATCGGCTTAAATACAGTATGGGTAATTCCAGCAGCCCACTTAAAGCCAGAAATAAGATATTTATGATCCGACCAGTTCTTCCGTTTCCGTCATAAAATGGATGAATACTTTCAAACTGAAAGTGTATAATGGCCATTTTTATGAGTGGATCAAGATCGGAGATTGTGTCATTATTAATAAACCTTTCAAGATTTGACATTAAAAGGGTGATTGAATCAAAATCCTGCGGAGGAGTATAAATGATCTCTTGAGTGGCTGGATTCTTCAGGCTTGTTCCGGGAACTTTTCTAAAACCAGCGTTATTTCCCTCCAGTTCTTGCTGAATGGATATAATATCATTATTGGTTAAAACCTTTTTTGAAATTTGAACAAATCCTTTTTTTAATGCCTGTTCATAATTCTGGATTTCCTTGGCTTCAAAAGATTTAATGTTTTCAAATCTAAGTGAGGATTTAAAGATCTCGTCATGTGTGGTTATTATGTTTTCAATTGCCGAACTATCTTTTGCCTCCTGGAAAGGCAATGTATTTAGAAGGATAGCTTGATTGGGTATTGTTTGGGCCACTCCTTTGAGCTCAGCAAGTGCTCTGTGGGCACCTGGCAATGCCTTTAGGATTTTCTTTGTTTCAAGGTCAACTTGAGGAGGAAATATTTCTATGGACCACTCCATTGCTCTGTAAAGATTTATCGATTTTCTTTACAAAGCAAATCTCAAATGTAAAGATTTTCTTTCCTCCTTATCAAAGTCGGGATCTTATTCATTCAGAAATCAATTGCCTGCTAATGGAAGAATATTTAATTCTTGATTCCTTCTTCTCTTTTCAATTCTAAATTCGTTATTCTTAATTTTTAATTAAAAGATGTGTTTAATCGTTTTCGCATACAATACCCATCCCGAGTATAAGCTGATTTTAGCCGCAAACAGGGATGAGTTCTACGATCGGCCGACGACCACCGCAGATTGGTGGGAGGATCATTCGAATGTCCTTGCTGGCAGAGACCTGAAGGCAAAAGGAACCTGGATGGGGGTTGATAAAAAGGGGCGATTTGCCGCAGTTACGAACTACAGGGATATTTCCAATATTCGTGAGGATGTGAAATCGCGAGGAGACCTGCCTGTTGATTTTCTGCTCAATGGCCATTCATCCACAGCGTACTCAGAGCAAGTATTAAATAATGCTGACGAATACAACGGGTTTAACCTGCTGGTCCTGGATGAGGAAATGACACATCTCAGCAATTATGAAAACAAGGTGAACCGCTTAGATTCTGGGATTCACGGTCTTAGCAACGCCTTGTTAGATACGTCATGGCCCAAGGTGGACAGAGCCAAAGAACATTTCAGGGGAAAAATAGCAAATGATTTTGAGCTGGATGACCTGATTCGAATCATGCAGGATGAAGAGGTCGCCAGTGACGATGCACTTCCCGAAACAGGTTTACCACTTGATATGGAGCGTGCGGTTTCCGCCATGTGTATTCGCACTCCAAACTACGGGACCTGCTGCTCGACTGCCATAACAATAGACTACGATGGCAATGTGGAATTTGCGGAAAAAAGTTATCCGGTGGGCGGCCGAGAAGACAAGATGGTCAAGCATTCATTTCAAACAGAAAAATAAACCCTAGGTTAAGATGAGCACGCATTTTGAAAAACTAGAACGGATGTATTTGCAAGCGAACGTGAACACGCATATCTACGATACCACCACTGTGAAGATTAGTGAGGAACAGGCAGAAATTGGCTTAACCATTTCTGAAAAATACTTCCATGCGCTTGGAGCCATTCATGGTTCTGTGTATTTCAAATTGCTGGATGATGCTGCGTTCTTCGCTGTGAATTCCATTGTCATAGACGTTTTTGTCTTGACCACAAACTTCAATATCAATCTGATTCGTCCTGCCAGTGAAGGGATTTTGACAGCCTTTGGAAAAGTCCGCTACAAATCAAAAAACTTGTACACCGCAGAGTCTAAACTAATCAACGAAGCAGGGAAGGAAATTGCGTTCGGCACGGGAAATTTTGCTAAGAGCAAGATTGCACTTTCAGAGGAAATCGGATATTTATAGGAAACCACCAAACCGTCATTCCGATTGTAGCGACGGAATCTCGAACAACTCACAACTGATCTTATACACTCTTGTCATTTCGATCCCGATTTCTATCGGGAGAGAAATCTTTACCGTTCGTGTCCAGTTGATCAAGATTGCCACGGTCGTACCTCCCTTGCAATGACGTTTGATGTTCGTTCCTCTCAAACCGCAACACAACCGTCGTTGAGAGGCTTGAGCGTGAGAAATCCGTATGCATACGGCGAAGCTTTCGCATAGGTCCTAGGAATCTCCTAAATTGAGGACACCAATGCAATTCCATAACCTAACCTCCATCCTGAACGACATTTGCACATGAGTTTTTTGAAAAAATATTTTGGGCCCAGCACACTAGTGACAGCCGCATTCATTGGCCCGGGAACCCTCACTGTGTGCACGGTCGTAGGGGCGGACTTTGGATATACCCTACTTTGGGTGCTTCTTTTCGCGGTAATTGCCACTGTGATTTTACAGGAAATGGCCGCACGGTTGGGACTGATTACCCAGAAAGGCCTTGGTGAAGCAATCAGGTCTGAGGTGAAAAATCCTGCCCTTAAAATGCTAAGTATTGCACTGATATTCTTTGCGATTATCATAGGGAATGCCGCTTATGAAGCAGGGAATATTTCGGGCTCGGTTCTTGGAATCTCCGGTGTCTTTGGTTCCTCCATTTTATGGCCTGTGATCATTGGTGTAGTTTCTTTTGTGATTCTCTATATCGGTGAAATGAAGATCATCGAGAAAATTCTGATTGGACTTGTCCTGATCATGAGTTTCGTTTTTATTCTCACGGCAATTGTGGTCAAGCCTGACTTTTCAGGCATTCTGTCAGGATTGTTTGTCCCTTCGTTTAGTTCTAAAAACCAATTGGCAATCCTCGCCCTTATTGGGACAACAGTCGTTCCTTACAATCTCTTTTTGCATGCGTCTTCCGTTCGAGAAAAATGGAAAACAAAAGAACAGCTTCCTGAATTAAGAACTGAAAATCGTGTAGCTATTGGGATAGGCGGATTGATTTCCATGGCTATTGTGATTACCAGTGCGGCAGCACTATTTGGAAAAGGATCTGTCTCCAATGTGAGCGATATGGCCGCACAGCTGGAACCACTGTTAGGTAGTTGGGCCAAGTACTTTCTTGCCGTTGGGTTATTCGCAGCAGGCATTTCGTCTTCTATCACAGCACCATTAGCAGCAGCACTAACAGCAAAAGGAATTTTTGGATGGGATGGCGATGAAAAGACATTAAAATTCCGATCCATTTGGATCTTTGTTCTAGGAGCCGGAACCATCTTTTCCATGTTTGGTTACAGCCCGATTGAGGTAATTCGAGTCGCGCAAATTGCCAACGGTACACTCTTACCAATCATCGTCTTCTTTCTTATCTACATCAGCAACAAGAAATCCTTACTAGGTGACTTCACCAATAAGCCGTTGCAAAACGTACTGGCTGGATTAGTAATTATCGTCAGCCTGGTCATTAGTTTCAGGAGCTTTAATAGTGTGTTTAACTTTATTTGAGCATGGTACAGATCGACCTCAATTCAGACATAGGGGAGCAAGCCGACTCATTCCTGGATGAACAAATCATGCCGTACATTTCGTCTTGCAACATCGCCTGCGGTGGTCATGCCGGAGATCAGAATTCCGTGAGAAGAACCATAGATATAGCGATCAAAAACGGGGTGGCCATCGGGGCGCATCCTGGATTTCCCGACAAGGAAAATTTTGGCAGAGTGGTGATGGATATTGACCCTGAAGAGCTCAGAAAATCCTTGAAGAAACAAATGTTACTTGCAAAGAAACTGACAGAGGAGGCGGGACAAAAACTTCATCATATCAAACCGCACGGAGCGCTTTACAATCTGGCGTCCATCGATTCGGAAACTTCAACACTAATCATTTCAGTTTTAAAAGAAATAGACCCTGAACTGCCCTTGTATGGACTGTGTCATTCGGAAATGGAGAGGGAAGCCAAAGCGGCTGGCATTCCATTTGTTGGCGAAGCCTTTGCAGACAGAAAGTACGAGCTTGATAAGACGTTACGGAACCGAAAGCATGATGATGCCATGATTCACAGAGAAACGGAGGTACTGAATCAGGTAGAGAATCTGGTCCTACACAAGAGAGCGTTTAATGGAGATGCTGAGTTAAACATCGACGCTCGCACGATCTGCTTGCACAGCGATACGAAAGGAGCAGTACATTTGGCGAAGGCAATTCACGATCATCTGAAAGGAAAAGGTGCAACAATCACTGCAGTTTAATAGCGTTACCTGGGAGCTCTTTCACCTGGGAGAAAAGACCCTTCTTTTGGAGGGACCAAGAAATATTTCCATTGAAAAAGTGCACGAGAGTGCGTCGCTGATCTCAAACGTGCTTGGGGAAAAATTAGAGGACATTGTTCCTTCTTATACGTCCATTGCTTTGTTTCATTCATCAAATGTGAGTGATTTGCTAACGATGTTGATGGCTGAAAAGAACCAAAAGACAGGCAGATCAGGAATTGTTGAAAAGGTGCAAATTCCTATTTGCTACGAGATGGGACCTGATTTAGGAGAAGTAGCAGATCACACGGGACTCAGTGAGGATGCTGTGATCGACATGCACTTAAAAGGAACCTACAAAGCAATTCTCATTGGCTTTACGCCCGGCTTCATCTACATGGATGGGTTAGACGAGCGTTTGGAATGCCCTAGAAAATCGAACCCTAGAAAATTGCTTGAACCTGGATCGATTGGAATTGGGGGAGAGCAAACAGGCATCTACTCGCTCGCAAGTCCCGGTGGATGGAACATTATTGGAAGAACACCCCTCCAGATTTTTGATGCAAAAAAGCAACCACCGATGAACATCAAGGTGGGTTCTGAAATTTCTTACAACAGAATTACCAAAAAAGAATTTGAGTCATGGGGAAGCTGAAGGTCATAAAAGCAGCTGGCCTTTCGACCATCCAGGACGAAGGCCGATTCGGGTATCGTCAATACGGCATCCCACAATCTGGAGCCATGGATCTTGCAGCCATGCGGGCGGCGAACGAACTGGTAGGAAATGACCCACATTTTCCCGTGATAGAAACGGCCATTCAAGGACTGAGCGTAGAAGCAACTGAATATTCAATTGTTGGCTTGACAGGAGCAGAAGTCTCTCTGACGGTAAATGGCGAACAAGCCGCAATGAACACCACTATTCTGCTAACGAAGGGTGATGTACTGACCATCTCGTCTCCTCTAGCGGGTGTTTACTCGTACCTTGGCATAGGTGGCGATCTGGTAGCAAGAGCAGATTTTGGTAGCAAGTCAACGTACCTGTTGGCTGGGTTTGGTGGACTTTCAGGCCAGCGATTGAGCAAAGGAGATGTGCTGGAAACGAAAGATGCTCCACCCTTTCAAAAGAGATCTATCAAGAAAGTACCTCTACCTCAAGCGGAGGTGCAAACCATTCGAATCTTGAAAGGACCAGAGTGGTCGTTGCTAAAGGATTTGCCGCAACGTAGGGTTTTTCAAATTGATCCCTCAAGCAACAAAATGGGCATTAGACTGCAAGGAGATCCGATTGGAGTGGATGGAAAAGAGATCGTGTCCTCGGCTGTAATTCCAGGGACCATTCAGGTTCCGTCCAATGGACTGCCCATTGTTCTAATGAACGATTGCCAAACGACTGGGGGATATCCTCGTATGGGCAAAGTGATTGATGTTGACCTGGGGCTACTCGCGCAGATTCCTGCTGGCGGAAAAATTCGATTTGCTCTGGTGACTATTTGACTAATCTGAAAAATTGAACAATGATTAAAACACATTCTGTATGGCTATTTGTCTTATTGATGACTGCATGCGCTCCAAAAACGGAAATCATCACGATCCAGGAAAGGGAACTTATTCCGGAGGGAATTACCGTTGGAGAAGATGGCGAAATCTATTTGTCAAATATCTATGCTAAAAACATTACTATGTCTAAGTCCGATGGTTCTGATGCCAAGGTGATCGAAACTATGTACACAGGTAAATTTAGTGGCGTGGGAATTACTCGGGTGAACGGTAAGCTCTATCAAGTAAGCAACAGTGACGATCAGTCCGTCTTTCAGATTATTGATAGTAAAACGGGTAATTTGTTGGAGAGCTACCTCAACACAGATACCATCCCGTCATTTCTTAATGATTTGGCGATTTCCAGAGACGGGAAAGCATACATCACTGACTCAAATCAAAATAGAATTTTCACTGTCCGAAACAACTCGTTGGTTGTTTTTCTTGAGTCGGATGAAATAAAATATCCAAATGGAATCGCATTGTCTGACGATGAACAACTGCTATTCATCGCTTCGTTCACAAAGGGAATCAGGATTTACGATGTACTTTCCAACAAATTTGTGAACGAAGCAGATACCTCCAATTTGACCAGAGCGATCGATGGATTGAAGTACTACAAAAACAGTTTGATTGGAATTCAAAATGCATCTCGAAACCTGGCAGAGCATTGCGTTGTCCGATTTTACCTGAATGATAAACAGACAATGGTAACCCAGGTGGACACCCTCATTGTCAACCACCCCACCTTTAACATCCCCACGACTTTTGATGTTCAAGGGGGATGGGTCTACTGCCTCGCCAACTCACAATTGGAAAATCTGGATCAGGAAACCATGGAGCTGATCAATGAGGAGGAGCTCACCGATACGTTTATTCTCAAATTCAAAGTTGAGTAATTACGGGAAACACAGAAATTGGCTTGATGCAGAACAGGGTGAAGGTGAAGTCTTCCTAAAGAATGCAACGCAGATTAAGAGTATCTGGACGCATCTCGCAGAACCCATTTGCAATACAAGGACGTATATTTAGGAATGCCTAATGAAAATATACCGCTAACTGGCCTCAAAGGAATTCGAGAAAATTGGCGAAGTGATGTTATTGCGTCGTTAAGCGTCGCCCTCGTAGCCTTACCGTTGTGCCTAGGAATTGCAGTAGCTTCGGGAGTGGCACCGATGTCTGGAATTCTTTCTGCCATTATTGGAGGACTAGTTACCACCTTTTTTAGAGGTGCTAACTTGACCATAAACGGTCCCGCGGCAGGTCTAATTGCAGCAATTCTGGGTGGACTTGCAGCACTTGAAGGAAATATCAATTACGTGCTCGCAGCAATCATGATTTCAGGAGGTCTGCAGGTTCTTATGGGCTTTCTGAAAATAGGCAGATTTGCTAAAATGTTCCCTTCATCAGTTCTTCATGGCACCCTTGCGGCCATCGGGGTAATCATTTTTGCAAAACAAATTCACTTTGCTCTTGGAACGACCTCAGACGCAGAGACAATCATAGAAACACTAAAAGAGGCTATTTACCTCCTGCCGGAGGCTAATCCATTTGTGGTAATTGTGTCTTCAGCAAGCATATTGATTCTTATCTATCACAAGAAAATTCCCTTCAAACTTTTCCACCTTTTACCTGGCCCGGTGTGGGCAGTAATAGTCGCCCTACCATTTGTTTTCGGATTCGATTTTTTTAATGAACAAACACGAGTCCTTTTCGATCGGGAATATGAATTGGGGCCACAGTTTTTGATCACAATTCCTGACAATCCTCTTGAGAGCATCATGCATCCGGACTTTAGCATGATAGGCACTGGGGCTTTCTGGTTGACCGTCCTTTCCATAACACTCATAGCTACGCTAGTTACCCTGGCAAGTGCTCGTGCGGTTGATAAACTTGACCCCTACAAGCGGGTAACAGATCTGAATAAAGATCTTGTCGGTGTGGGTTTAAGTACAATGGTTTCAGGAGCATTGGGTGGGCTCCCAATTATTAACGTAATTGTCCGAAGTACTGTAAACGTCCAGAACAACGCAAAGACCAAGTGGTCAAATTTGTACCACGGCCTTTTTCTCGTGCTGTTCGTCCTGATTCTTTCACCAGTTATAAACAGTATACCACTGGCTGCTTTAGCAGCGATCTTGGTTCACACGGGGTTGAAATTAGCTTCTCCTAAGGTGTTTTACCACGCATACGACCAAGGGGTTGAGCAGCTCCTTTTCATGGTAAGCACACTGGTCATAACTCTCTTCACAAATCTGCTGTATGGGATCTTTGGAGGCGTTTTGATAACGCTCATGCTACACATGCTTTTGGCTAAAGTAGGTTTTGTCCCTTTCTTCAAAATGATCTTTCGGTCAGGATCTAAGGTCTACGCAAGAGAGGATGGTTCCTATGATGTTAAAATACGGGGCGTGGCCAATTTTCTATCTGTACTTTCGATTAACAAATTGTTGGATACCATTCCTCGAGGAAAAGTAGTGCGAATTGATTTGCTCAAAACAAGTCTGGTTGACCTTTCGTTGATGGAGAACTTAATTGAGTACAAAAGAATTCACGATGGATTTGGCGGCAGTGTGACTCTTTCGGGCCTTGACCACCACTGGTCTAGTAGCAGTCACAACAGGGCGTTAAAAATCATCGTAGGCCCAAGGAAAAAACCAATAACGCAGCGACAGATTCAGCTTCAAAAATTGAGTATTGCTAAGGGGTGGTCCTTTGAAAAAGAAGTGGACTGGGACACCTCGTATCTTCGAAATTTTAGTTTTTTCGAATCACGTCCTATCGAAAGAAAAACGAATGTCCTTCGAGGGAAAGATGCTAAGCATAATGTCAATTGGGAAATAGCCGACATCACCTTCGATGAAGGAGCAATGCTTTCATTAGAGGTATTTCACTCGACCATCCAGGTGGTCCGGTTGGATCGGGAGATTCCTAAATTTAGTGTTGAAAAAGAAGGACTCTTTGATAAAATCTTTGATCGTGTCAAGGCATTTTCCGGATATACCGATCACAATTTGAAATTGTACCCAAAAGTTTCAAAGAAGTTTCTACTAATGGGAGAAAATGACTCGACTATTGAGCAATTCTTTAACAAGGAACTGATCCAATTTCTGGAAGAAAGCAACATCCAACATATCGAGAGTAATGGAGAAGCATTGATGATCTTCAGATACTTGCATATTGCTCCTACTGAAGAGATTCAAAACATGTTAGATTTTTCAGTTGAGCTTTTGGATCATATGAATGTAGAAGCGAACGCTTAGGTTTGAATGTCCCATCGAGGCCACTTTTGTGTCTGGGTGATCTGAAAGTTTGTACAATTCAGGGTTCTTTGCAGTTATCTCAGTCTTTTGATTGCTGAGTTTGAGAAGTTTCAATGAATAAGAACTTGATTTGTTGTTTTTGACCCAATACTTTAAGATGCTATTTCTTTGTGTGGCGGCAGTGGTAGTCCAAATTACCTTTTTCTTAGCCATTCAAGTTCTTTTTCGTTCAGTGAGTGTTGGTCAATGAGATTTCCTTTTTGAATATCTGAATCACTTATTGAGAGCATTATTTTTTGCTCCTCGGTCAGGGAAACTTTTTCCTCCTGCATATTAGAAGACTTTATCATTTTCTCCAGAGCCTTCAAATAATCAGAATTATCGATAGCCATCAGGCTATCGATCAATCTATTTCGAATGTCGCTTGCACTTGCCATATTGCATATAAAAGTATTCAAAAACCACCAAGATATCCTTTGTCCATCAGCATGTTCAACGCTCCTCTTCCTAACTTTGAGCGGATGTCACACTCGCTCTAACACAGTCTGGATCAAACCATTCATCGCCTTCTCGGGATTTTCAATGAACTCTTTCTTCTCCCGATTTGCGAGAATAAGGCTACAGGAGCAGCAATGATGACCAAGCACTTTCCCAAGACTATAGAGGCCAGAAGTCTCCATTTCAAAATTGGTGATTCGCAGACCTCTACTGGAAAATGATTGTAGCGACTCGTTCATCTTCTCGTTGCTAAGTTGAAGCCCAAGTCGTCGACCTTGCGGCCCATAGAACCCTGTAGCGGTTGCCGTTATCCCTTTGCTCATGTCGTGTCCAATCTGCTCAATCAATGTAGGTGAACCTTTGACTAGGTAGGGGACGGCTAAATTTGGATTCCATTTTAGATGTGAATTGATCTTATCCCTCAGCTCGGCTTCTTCAATGTCAAATTCGTAGCTGTAGTAGTAAATCAGGCCGTCAAGGCCCAGACTGAATTCCGAAATAATGTGAGCACCAGCGGGGATGTCCTCTTGCAAAGATCCTGAGGTACCAATCCTAATCAGATTCAGTTGACGTTTGCTGTCTTTGAACTTCCTATTCTCCAAGTCGATGTTAACAACTGCATGCAGTTCGTTCAACACAATGTCCATGTTGTCTGTCCCAATACCAGTCGATAGCACGGTGACTGGTGCGCCCTTGTAAATTCCTGTGTGTGTCACAAACTCGCGGTTCTGTATTTTGTAATCCACTCGATCAAAAAATTTGCTAACAGCGGCCACCCGTCCCTGATCTCCAACCAGAATCACGGTTTCCGCAACATGTTCTTCACGCAATTTCAGATGATAGATGCTTCCATCTGGATTTAGTATGAGCTCCGAGTCCTGTAGAATTTGCTGATCCATTTGAGTCTTGATCCATTCATTGGTGAGAATGACCCTAATTTAAGGCTAGTTTCTGACTAGGACTTTGATTTGGGTTAAGAGTGTTCGAAAATCAAATAGGAAGTCTCAAAATAGCTTCGCGATCTCCTCGGCTAGCTGATCTGCAGAATCTCACATAAGCGCTATTTATTTTGGAAAACTGGAAGAAATCATCGTACTTCCCGATTCCATTAATAGCCATAGTTGCTTCGCAATCCACGAAGAAGCAATATTTTGGTAAACTCCTGTTTAGATAGTCCCATAAGCAAAGCGTCCAAGTGCTGGCAAGAGCAGTTGATGTCCTTGTGTAAATGGCTTAAATCCAAGAATGGCTGGCCAGCACAAGGCGCGTCACCTAAATTATTACTGCTACTAAGTATGCTCAGTTGCACTTTAGGTGTGGTAGCACAGACAGATCAGGGAGAGAATGAGACAATGGAAGAGTGGTTTGCAGATTTTTTAGCACCGCTCATAGGTCTCATGACCTATGAAGAAAGCGTTCAATGGACAGCCTTCGAGGAATTAACTGGCTATCAATGGTACATCCAGAGAAAACGGGCGAGTACCAAAGAGAGTGCTTTGTTGATGAACAAAACGCTAAATAAAATAGGCGACAGGAAGAGAGTAGGAGGAAAGTACATCATTGTGATTGCAACTCTGGAAGAAAACGATCACGGGATAGCGATCACCTTAGAAGGAGAAACCTCAGGAGGGAAACTGACATCGAACAAACTGAATAGGCTGGTAGAAGATGCAGAGACAATGTATTTAGCTGAAGCCGTTCTGGATTGGGGAGGGATGGATCACGCGCTTTCGGTGATGGAAGTGAATCTTAGGCAATCCATATTGGAAGAGTTGGGATTGGAGGAGGAGAAGTTACAGTATTCATTGCCTTTGGCGGTGTATGTCGAGGGGGATTATTATCTGACCAATCCTGAAAAGCAAGAATTTGTGGACGGAGAAACGATCAGCATTCATTATTACATGAAGGGACTT
>JBDWQX010000199.1:0-4838 GCA_039986395.1 Cyclobacteriaceae bacterium | reverse complement strand
TGAACTAAGTACTAATCTATGATTTCAATAAAAAACTTACATGCCTCAATCGAGGACAAACAAATACTAAAAGGAATTAACCTGGAGGTAAAGGCTGGTGAGGTGCACGCAATTATGGGACCGAATGGCTCTGGTAAGAGTACTCTTGCTTCGGTTTTGGCCGGCAAAGAAAGCTATGAGGTAACCGAGGGTGAAGTAGTCTTCGAGAACAAGGACATTTTAGATCTCTCACCTGAAGATAGAGCTCGATTAGGAATTTTCCTTGCTTTTCAATACCCCATCGAAATTCCAGGAGTCACAACTACCAACTTCCTGAAAACTGCACTGAATCAGATTAGGGAAAGTCGTGGAGAAAAGGCACTGGATGCAGTGAATTTCTTGAAAATGATGAAAGAGAAAATGAAGCTAGTCGAAATCGATCAATCGCTTCTAAGTAGATCCCTCAATGAAGGGTTTTCAGGTGGAGAGAAAAAAAGAAATGAGATTTTCCAGATGGCTATGCTGGAACCTAAGCTCTCAATTCTTGATGAAACAGATTCAGGTTTAGATATAGATGCGCTGAAGATTGTGGCGAACGGAGTCAATACGCTGAAGAGTGAGAACACTGCAACTATTGTGGTGACACATTATCAAAGATTATTGGACTACATCGTGCCTGATTTCGTTCACGTTTTGTACAATGGAAGGATCGTTAAGAGCGGAGACAAGAGCTTGGCTCAAGAACTAGAGAAAAAAGGCTACGACTGGATTAAAGGCGACATTGCTGAAGTAGTATGATTAAGGAACAGTCCATATTGCTCGACAAACTGGAACCTCGTCTTGATTCATCCTCAAAGGTCAGAATAGACGCATGGGAAATGCTACAGGAGGTAGGTTTGCCGTCTAAGAAATCCGAGTCGTACAAGTACACGCAGATTACTTCAATTCTAGAAAAGAAACTCAGTTTTGATCTCGATCAGCAAACAACTTTTAACAAAAAGGACCTTTACAAAACATCAGGAAGTCACGTTGTTATTATCAACGGAGTCCTCTCAAAATCAGATTCCGTAATTGAAAATGGAGTGACCGTTCTCTCACAGGAAGTAACTGAGGGAAAACATGATCCTTTTAGTCTCTTGAACACTGCGTACAGTCCAGAAGAAATCACAATTAAAACCGAGAGTGATACTTCTCCAATTTTCGTTTACCAAATGAACTCCATTGGTTTTTCTAATCCAAGGATCAAGGTTTCCGCAAGTGCCAGTCAAGAAATTTCGATTGTAGAGAAATCCATCAACAAGTCAAACACATTCTGCAACTCTTACATATCGTTTGATCTTGCTGAAAACTCGAAGATCAACTATTCGAAGATCCAGGCCTACAAAGAAGATGCATACGTCCATGAAACTATATTCGTCGAGCAACTGAGGGATAGTCGTTTCTATTCCAATATTTTCACATTTTCGGGTGGTCTCGTTCGAAACAACATCACGATCAACCTCAACGATGAGAATTGTGAAGGCTACATGAACGGCCTCTACATTCTCGATGGTAAATCACATGCAGACAACAACACTTCTGTCGATCACATAAAACCAAATTCATATAGCAACGAATTGTACAAAGGGATTTTGGACGAAAAGTCAACAGGGGTTTTCAATGGAAAAATATACGTTCGCCCGGATGCTCAGAAGACCAATGCTTTTCAAACGAATAATAACATTTTGCTTTCAGACGATGCGAGCATCCATACAAAGCCTCAACTTGAGATTTGGGCTGATGACGTGAAATGTTCACACGGATGTACATCTGGGCAACTTGATGAGGATGCAATCTTTTATCTACGGACCAGGGGTATATCAGAAAAGAATGCTAAAGCAATGATTCTCAATGCATTTGCTGCTGAGGCAACCGCCCATATTCCTGTTCCAGAACTAAAGGAAGAGGTAGAACAACTTGTTTCAAATAAACTGATCTAATGGAGGTGGCCGAAAAATTCCTGGACGTTTTGGCGATTCGCAAGCAATTTCCAGTGCTCGACCAAGAAGTGAACGGAAAGCCGTTGATCTACTTCGACAATGCAGCATCTTCACAAACCGCATCAGATGTAGTAGAGTCTTTGACTCACTTCTACGAAAAAGATCACGCAAATATTCACAGAGGAATTCACACATTGGCGGAACGCTCCACCACTGCTTATGAAAATACAAGGAGGAAGGTTCAATCTTTTATCAATGCTGCTGAGGAAGCTGAAATCATCTTCACTAAAGGCACAACCGAAAGCATCAATCTAGTTGCTCATTCGTGGGGATCAGTAAACCTCACCGAAGGTGACGAGATCTTAATTTCGCAGCTAGAGCACCATTCTAATATCGTTCCCTGGCAATTGATTGCCCAGAGAACTGGCGCTACCATCAAAGTGATACCTATCAATGACAAAGGTGAAATTCTGGTTGACAAGTACACAGAGCTACTAAGCAACAAAACCAAACTGGTGGCTGTGAACTACGTTTCCAATTCTCTTGGAATAATCAATCCAATTCAAGAAATAATTGACAAGGCCAAATCGGTTGGAGCTACAACGATAATTGATGCAGCGCAGGCAGCACCACATCTAAAAATTGATGTGCAAGCACTGGATTGTGATTTCATGGCTTTTTCAAGTCACAAGATGTATGGACCTACAGGAGTCGGTGTCTTATATGGTAAGCGCACGATGCTGGAGAGCATTCCTCCATATCAAGGTGGCGGTGAAATGATAAAAGACGTCTCTTTTGAAGGCACAACATTCAATGAAATTCCCTACAAGTTTGAAGCGGGAACGCCAAGCATCGGTGACGTTATTGCTTTTCGTGAAGCCATGAATTTCATTGAGAAGTTGGGTTACGAAGAAATTCAAGCACATGAACACACCCTGCTACAACATGCTACGAATCAGGTTTCTCAAATAGAAGGATTGAAAATTATTGGAGATTCTGACTTAAAGACTAGCGTGCTGTCTTTTATTGTCGAGGGAATTCATCCCTACGACATTGGTCAACTATTAGATGCAAGAGGAATAGCCGTTCGGACGGGACATCATTGCACGCAGCCTCTCATGGACTTTTTTGGAATCGAAGGAACTATAAGGGCTTCCTTCTCTGTATACAATACACTGGAGGAAATTGACTATTTCAGTACATCTTTGAAGGAGATCATTTCAAAATTCAGGTAATGGAATTGATAAAATCAAGGCAAGAGGAAATCATCGAGGAGTTTTCAGTTTTAGAAAATGAGATGGAATTGACGCTTGATTATATCATGGAGTTAGGTGCCGAGTTGGGTGAATTTCCAGAGAAAGATCGAATAGAGAGAAATATCGTCAAGGGCTGTCAATCAAAGGTTTGGATGACAGCAAGGCTGGAAAATGGAAAGGTTCACTTCGAGGCTGACTCAAATACGGCGATTACTAAGGGGCTTGTGAGTTTACTTGTAAGGGTATTCAGTCAAACAGCTCCTGAGGATATTGTCGGTGCAGAGATTTACTTTCCAAACCAGATTGGAATGGACAGATTCATTGGCACCCAAAGATCAAATGGTTTTGGGGCAATGATCAAACAAATTAAATTATTTGCTCTGGCGTTTACAGTAAAGGAAAAATCATGAGTGAGACAACAACAAATATTGACCAGCTAAAGCTCAAGGAGGATATCGTTCGCGCTATCAAAAATGTCTTTGATCCTGAGATTCCAGTTGACGTTTACGAATTGGGGCTTATATATGAGATAAACATTCTCCCAATAAACAATGTTGAGGTCGTGATGACGTTGACGTCTCCTTCGTGTCCCGCCGCTGAACAAATACCGAGCGAAGTTGAAATGAACGTGAAAGAAGTGAAGGGTGTTAATGATGTTAATATTGAATTGACCTTTGATCCTCCTTACGCAACAGACATGATGTCTGAAGAAGCAAGGTTGGAACTAGGTTTTATGTAAAGGTTTTATGTAAAGATTTTAAATAAATAGACAGATATGTATCCAGAAGAAATAGTAGCACCAATGAAAGGTCAACTGACTTCCGCAGGTTTTTCGGAACTAACCACTGCAGAAGAAGTTGACAATCACCTGAAGGACCATAAGGGAACTTCGCTCGTCGTTATCAATTCAGTTTGCGGTTGCGCAGCAGGTGCTGCCAGACCTGGCGTTTTGATGGCCACCCAGAATGCAGAAAAAAAGCCTGACAACCTGACAACGGTTTTTGCAGGCTTTGACGTTGAAGCCGTACAGAGAGTTAGAGAATATACGCTTCCCTATCCTCCTTCATCACCGGCAATTGCATTGTTTAAAGACGGTGAATTAGCTCACTTCGTAGAAAGACACCACATTGAAGGACGTTCAGCTGAAATGATAGCAGGACACTTAAATGAGGTTTTTAAAGAATTCTGCTAATCGTTAAAAACACAAAACATTTCAACTTAAAGTCTCCACTATGCGGAGACTTTTTTTTGTATTAGAAAATGTAGGCAAAATTACATTTCATGGAAATACAGGAGCATTTTCTAAACCGTGCTCTGCAAAGTGCGTGTGAACGGATACCAGCAACTTTAAAAGAGAATAGTCATGATTCGTCTACTTTTTCTACTCCTTCTCCCTTCCATATCCTTTTCACAAACTTTTTTTGAAAGTGTAAATCAGTTTCTAATCAACAATGTTGATGATGGAAAGATTGATTACCAACTACTCAAAGAAGCTCCCATGGAATTGGACAATCTAATCCTTGATATTTCAGAGTTCTATTTGAATGGGCAGGATCAAGATTTCAAGACTGCCTTCTACATCAACACATACAATCTTCTGGTCATCAAGCAGGTAAGAGATAAC
>JBDWQX010000198.1:0-13522 GCA_039986395.1 Cyclobacteriaceae bacterium | reverse complement strand
GGTCGTCGCATTCGTCTTTTTCCTTCTGATGAGTATTGCCGCCCTTACATCTTCGATCGCCATGCTAGAGCCCGTTGTGGCTTATGTGGTCGACAGCAGAAATACATCAAGGCCAAAAGCAACTTGGTACACTGGAGGTTTTTTCTGGATCGTGAGTCTAATCATTGTTTTCAATTTTGACAAACTCTTCGGACTTGTAGTAACCGCAACGACCGTCTACAGTCAGCCATTTCTGGGCTTAGCTATCGCCATTTTTGCTGGATGGGTAATACGAAAAAATATACTATTGAATGAGTTGAAGGAAGGACATCCAGAAATTGAGAATAGTTTCTTCTATAAGATATGGCCTATTTTTCTCAAGGTTGTCTGCCCAATTTTGATCTTGCTCGTTTTCTTGCAGTCCTTTTAGAAGGAGAGGTTAGAGGGTTACCAAGACACTGCCTCAATTGTTAGGTTTTGTGTTGATGCCTTTGACATGATACCTGTATTTTTCAGGGCCCATAAGAGAGCTGTTGCTATAGTTGTATTGCAGCAAAAATTCTTGAGCGTACGTATCGAAACCTTCTTCATCGGATATTTTCCATTCGATCTCCACTGCCTTCGTATCAGCATAATTCTCCATTCCTCTACGTTCATCTACAAGGCCAATGAATCCAGTCTCTGACGTCTGATAGATTTTTGTCCATCCCTGATCCGCTACAAGTTGATAGCCCAAAATCTCCTCATAGAACTTTTGAATCATTAGAAGGTCCTTGTGATACGTCCAGGTAATCGACCCGTAAAAATTAAGGCCCTCAACCGAAGTCTCCATGCGTGGTGCCTGTGAAAGTGCCGCCATGAATAACTCATTTTCGGGGTGTTGCTTAAACTCTTCAAACTCCAATAAGTATCCACCTGGATCAATCGCTACGAAACCATCATGCGGACCACCTTCTCTAGGTTTATAGGTGTACTTGATCGGTACGTTTTCCTTTTGAACATACGCATACCAATCTGGCAGTTGATCCGTCAAAAAAGCGACGGCTGTGGATTTAGATTGCCCTTCTCCGTGCTCACTATTGAAAGCGTGTAATTCGAGATAAGCATCTGCACTTATTTGAAACGTGGCAGAATCGACCGCTGTCAACCCTAGCACCTTTCCATAAAAGTTAACTGCTTCATCAAGATCACCATAGTAGAGGTGAGTTACCTGCTGTTTCACACCAAAAGAAGCCAAATCACGGAAGTCTGAAGATTTTCTCAGTAGTTCGTTTATGCCTTGCGAACCATACCCCATCAAGCGTCCAAAACGCCGGGCCAATGCTTCGGATTCCTGAATGTTTGTAGCATCCGCTGCCCGAAGATCAGCTTTCCATTGCTTGTACTGCTCCAAGGTATTCCCTCTGTGGATCATCACTACCGTCTTGCCTTCAGTCAAAGAGGCAGGAAACAGACTTGAAACAGGAAAGTCATCTTCTCGATAGAGCTGTACCTTGTGTTTTTTAGCCACCTTACCAAATTCCATCCACAGTTTATCTATCTCAACACTTTCCATAGGGTAGTGAAGGGCCATTGGTTTCGCGTCGTTGGCAACCATTTCACAATAAACATCAAAGGCTGTCAAAACACTGTTCTTTTGCTGTACGCATGAGGAAATCAGCATAACAAGTGATATGAGCCAATTAGTAGGTTTTCGCATCTGGTCAAGATATTAGAATTTAGTCACACTAAACAATAAAATTTTATAACTATAAAAATAGTTGTATAATTATAATTATAGTAATAGTTTTACCGCCATGAAAGAATTGACCAAAGCAGAGGAGCAATTGATGCACTACCTCTGGAAATTAGGTAAAGCATATCTCAAAGACATTGTGCAGATGTATCCAGAACCACGACCTGCATACACCACCATTTCTACTGTTGTAAATGTATTGGTGAAAAAAGGGTTCGTGAAATTCGATACCTACGGGAAGGTCCGTGAATATCAACCTGTACTGTCAAAGGAGAAATACACAAAACAGTCATTCAATGGCTTGATGAATAATTTCTTCAACAATTCCACGCAACAGTTTGCATCGTTTTTCACGCAGCAAAACAAATTGTCGGTGGACGAGCTAAAGGAAATTCGAGTTTTGATAGATGAGCAGATAAGTAAACAAAAGGAAGATGGAAAATAGGGAACTAATCATGTATATCTTTCAAGTCATCACGATACAGGGGACCTTCTTCCTTCTGTATTATTTGTTTCTTCGAAACAAAACGACATATGTACTGAACAGGGCTTACCTGTTAAGTACACTGGTCATTTCCTTTGTCATCCCTTTCATTGAACTGCCCGTATCATCGGAATCAATACCTGTCCAAATTACAGATACTGAGGTTTTTAACTGGAAGGAAGTTTCCAGTGATGAAGAGGTTTTTGCCAGCGATTATGAAGCCGTGGAGGCAACTCCCGCTACAGATTATTGGTGGGTGGCAAAATGGGGGTACCTAATACTAGCCTCAGCGCTTATCATTCGTTCGATATTTCATTTATTAATTCTTCAAAAACTCAAAAAAGAAAGTCACTATGTAGAAAAAAAATGGTTCAAACTCTTTAAAACTGCTCAAGTTCATCCCTTCAGCTTCTTGACAAATGTTTTCATTCCTAATCGAATGTTTGGGACAGATTCGTTTGATCAAATTCTGGAGCATGAATGTGAGCACGTCAGGCAGTATCATTCTATTGATCGACTGCTTGTAGATTTCATGGCTGCTCTGCTTTGGTTCAATCCCTTCATGTATTTGTACCGAAGAGCACTCATCGAAATCCACGAATACCAGGCGGATGCCGCTGTAATAAAGAAATTTCCTGACCCTATTGGTTATCAGGAGGTGCTCTTTTCTCAGCTAAAGGCAACCCCTTATTCTGGTTTGGTGAGTCATTTCAATTTCTCAACGATTAAAAAAAGAATTGTCATGATAAACAAACAAAAAAATAGAAAATCAATATGGGCCTATCTACTAGCTGCACCTGTTACACTATTCGTTATTCTCGCTTTTGCCAACAAGACCGTCGACAATCGTGATGTAAGTCAAGAGGAAAACCCAGAGCCAATAGAGGCTAAAGAGATACCTGTCCCTGAAAAGCCAGTTGTAATATCAGAATCAAAAGAAGTAGCGGTCAGCCCTAAGAAAACTGAGGCTCCTAAACCGATGCAGGATAATTTTCTACCCTCTATTCTTCCATTAAAAGAGACTGGAAAAATGAAAGTGACCTCTGGTTTTGGAATGCGCATGCATCCAGTAGATAAAAAAAGAGCGATGCACAGAGGACTTGATCTTGGAACACCGGTCGGAACCATTGTAATTTCAACGGCAGACGGTATCGTCCATCAAGCTGGATATGATGGCAAATACGGCTATTCCATTCTCATCGAGCATGAAGACAAATACATGACACGATACTCTCAGCTATCAGAGGTGAATGTAAAGAGAGGAGACAAAGTAAAAAGATCGCAGGAAATTGGAAAAAGCGGCAATTCAGGGCAAGCTACTGGTCCTCACCTGCACTACGAAGTGATCGAGGTTGGTGTCGGGCGTAAGAATCCTATGGATTACATCAAAAATCACAAGTTCTCCACTTCAGCAATCATCCCTGATTCAGACAGAGAAGAAGAAATGGCAATTCTCAAAGTTCGCTTGGCCAAAGAAGAGGCAACTCGAATGGAGGCGGCTAGACATGAGGAAATACTTGCTACGGAGCAGTTGAATGCAACTCAAAAAGAAAGAGAGTTAGCAAAACTTGAAGCCGTAACCGCTCAAAAGAAAAGAGAATTGGCAAAACTCGAAGCGGTTTCCAGCCAAAGAGAAAGAGAACTAGCAGAGCTTGAAGCTGTGTCTGCACATAAAGAAAGAGAGCTGGCAGAGATCCAGGCCCTTTCAGCTGCAAAGGAAGAAGCTTATGAATTAGAAGAAAACAGGGGGAAAACTGAGAAGAAGAGCGATACCGGACTGAAAAAGAACAAAAAAAGCAAAACGAAGAAAAAACTGGAACGGTCTAAGCAGAAGCTTAGTGATGCCAGCACATTGGTCGAGCTCAAAAAATTTGTCTTAAATGCTTCTTTTCTCCACGGGCGACAAGGAGAGCGAGTAATCGTCTTTTCAGACAATTACATGCTAGTTGAAAATGATAAATTCGTTTTTCAAACTGCTGTTCCAAACGAAGTTGGTTTCAATGGTTTGGGTGGCGTTACAGCTAAAGGAACCAATACAAATTACAAAGTAAAAAGAAACAAAAAGAATGGAGCCATCATGGTGCTTGCCGAGGTAAATACGAATCGATTTGGCCAGGGAACGATTACATTCAACATCAATGGATCGGGTCATGAATCTGCTACTTTGGTCAATACTCAAGGGCAGATGATCACAATGTTAGGATCCCTTGAAAGCATCGAAAATGCGGGAATTTATCAAGGAAGATCTAGTTTTTAGACCTATTGTAGAAGATAAGAATTCTTGATAATCAGAAAGCTACAGTCATGCACAGAAGTATATTGATCTCATCCCTAGTCTTACTAAGTACTTTTAATTGTCAATCCCAAGATTATCAAGGCGATCAAAAGGATATTGATCAAATCTTGAAAAACATTGAAACATTTTCAACGTCTTACATGAATGCAGACTATGAGAGGTTGGCAAATTCCTATTCCATAAACGGAAAAATTCTACCTCCTGGTGCTGACATCATCCAAGGACGTCAAGCTATAAAAAAACGATGGACGCTTCCAGAAGGAGTGGTAATCCTAAATCATAAGGTAACACCAATCGAAATCAAAGTGGTTGGTGAATACGCCTATGATGTTGGCTACTATGAAGGGCGAACAAGGCGTAGAGATGAGACCGAAGTCTCCTGGAAAGGCAAGTATCTGATCGTCTGGATTAGCGAAGAAGGTGATTGGAAGATATACGCAGATGCCTGGAATCAAATCAACTGACTCCAGGCACTGCTTTCTAATTTATATGTTATGAGTACATGTACTCGAATAGGCCAGATAGCACTTCGGAAGCTCCGATATAGATACCTACGCCATAGGTCACATACCGTACTGACAAATTTTGGATCGCAAATGGTAGTCCGCTAATATTTATCATGGTAAATCCAGCACCGATGATCAAAGCTGCTGCTACGGTCAGATATGCATTCGATGAAACCAACATCACCAACACTCCAACACCAAGCACAACAAAGCTGGAGGTGATAACTTTCTTCAAGCTAGACTCGGAAATTTTCTTACTTACTAGGAAGCCCGCTACTGCACAAACACCTAGAATTCCAAAGGAGATATAATCTCCGTACTCGCCTATAGATGGGTATTTGAAAGCAAAGTGCCCTGGAAGAAATTCTACTAAGAATGCTTTTCCCAGACCAAGGAAAAGCCCAATAACCAAGATAGCTGCATATGAAACCAACGGTTGGCTCTTAACCCTATCATTTGCCATTAGCTCTTGTTTCCTTTGGATCACTTCATCTGAAGAAACTCTATGAAAAATATAGCCTGTTCCAGCGATCAAAATCCCGCCAACAACAAAGGTTAGGGTATCACCAAAAAAGCTCACTAAACCAACAACCACTGGCTCCAACGCATACAACAGCTCAGTCACCAGAAACAGAAAACCCATTACGATCGGCAATTTCTTGGGTGGAGCAAATGCTTCAATCATTGAGTTTGCCGGACTCACAAACAGATTCATACTGATAAGCCAGATAACAATCATGAATGGAAGCATTGTCTTTACGTCTACAATATGATGCGTTCCGACAAGCGTAGCTACCACCATGAAAACCATTGCCGTGGCTCCAATTCCGACAGTGAAGATGATTAGAAACTTACCGTTTTTCCTAAGAATGTAATCTGACAAAAGTCCAGCAAATGGGGGGATCAGAATTAAGACCAGGGCCTTAGCTATGAGTAGGAAATCAACCAAATGAGTGATGCCAATTTTTTCCATCAAGATTGGCTGATACTCATGATAAGCGATCCAGCTAATTACAACCGCAGCATTAAGAGCTGCCAGGCTATAAATTTCCTTCCATTTTAAGACATCTGTTTTTTTTGTAAGCATATTATTTCGTGTGTTTGATGTAATATACGAAACAGCTATGCACTTTGGATTCGTCTCTGGGAAGATAAATTACAAGGTACGGGCCTTCTCTTTTTCTTATGCAGCTCCAGCCAAATCCACCACATACTTAAATTTCGGGACGGTCAGCCTAAACTGTTGATTTCGGTAGAATCGAATAGTCCGATACCACGCATCAGTCGGTGCCGCAACGTCAATCCGTCCCCAGCCTTTTTTGATAGCAATCTCTCTTATTTCTGGTTTTAAGTTCAGACCTTCATGGCGAGCTCTGAACTTTGGCGCTATAAATATCTCGTCCAGAACACCGTACCTACCACCACCGTAGATTGCCTTGGACTCTGTCAATGTTGCTAGTGTTACTACTTCATTTGTCACGAAAGTTTTTACCACTAATAAAACACCTGCACTGCTTTGCATCAACTGCTCAAGAAGTTTAACGGACAAAGTCTGTGCGTTCTCAAGGTCCTCTCCTAGTTCTTGGTAGAGCTGCTCTATCAAGCAAATAGCATGATCAAAGTCAGTGCTTTCAAATTCTTTTACCTGGATGTCCATTACATTTAGATTTAGCAACTTCTCCAAATTTGAATCCTGCAAATGCGGAATCCGAATTTTCTAGATAGGTAGCTTTGATTATTAGACGCTTTATTGAAAGACAACTATCTAATAAAATGGAGTTTGTCTCTAAAAAAGGACACCGATCATCGCTTTTTGTACTCTTTTTGGGGGAAAGGCAACGTTTTGTCATTTATACTTAGAGTCGATTCGTAAAACGTATGACGCATTTCTTCCCACGAGTTTTTTCAAGAGAGAACCGAATACACCTATTACTTTGGATCGGTTTCAGCTTTTTAGTGAACATTTATGCTTTCAAAGATTTCGGCGTTCAACAAGGCCTTCTCAATGTACTCGGCACTTTTTTGTTTTTCTCCTGGCTTATTTTTTCTCACTTGTATTGGGCACTTCCGAGTCTTCTCTCAAAACCGAGAAAATATGTAACCTATTTAGTCAAGTTCCTAGTTGTGTTGATCGTTAGCATTAGCCTCAGTGCTTTTTCCACCAAGTACCTTAGGGAAGTCGATGATGAATTTAAAAGTGCGCTCTATGATGAAACCTGGCGTTACTTTCTGTGGGTCACCATTGAATCTGTAGTGCTCATTTTTATTAGTTCTGCAGTTAAATTTTCGATTGATTTCTTCAAACTGCAAGCCCATCAAACAGAAATAGAAAAGCAAAAACTCGAAGTAGAATTGAAGTATTTGAAACTTCAAATCAATCCGCATTTCCTCTTTAACACCCTTAATAATTTGCTTCTCCTCACGAACAAGCAGTCACCAAAAGCCTCCGCAGTTGTAGAAAAGCTAGCCTATATGATGCGTTATTTACTGGAGAAGGATAAAAATGACACTGTCCCACTCCGCGTAGAGATAGAGTTTCTTAAATCCTACATCGATCTTGAAAAGATCAGGATTAAGGATGTAGACGTTTCGTTTGACATTGAGGGTGATGTTCAAGGCCAGCAACTCCCGCCTGCACTACTCATGACACTAATTGAAAACGCGTTCAAACATGGAGTCAAAAAATCTGATGCTAGCAACTACGTCCATATTGAACTGCAGGCGTTACCAAAAGAAGTCCACTTAAAGGTTGTGAATCCGTATCACTCGAAGACTAGCGTGAAAGACATAGAGGGAATTGGTTTAGAAAACCTGAGAAAACGACTCAACCTTATATATGGAGAAAATTATGAGCTGGCAGTTGGAAAAACTGATGAAGGCACTTTCCAAGCGAACTTGAAATGTGCAACTTTATAATACTATGAAGCAGGTCAATTGCATAATTGTAGATGATGAGCCGCTGGCTATTGAGCTGCTAGAAGACTACGTAGATCGTGTAGCACACTTACATCTCATCGGCACATTTGATAACCCTATAGAAGCTATCTCATTTGTAAATGAGAATGAGGTAGACCTCCTCTTTTTGGATATCGAAATGCCGGAGATAAATGGGATCAATTTTGTCGATGTACTAACCAGAAAACCTCACATTATTTTCACCACTGCTTACTCGACCTACGGTGTAGAGAGCTACGAGAAAAATGCATTGGATTACCTTCTAAAACCAATCAATTTCGAACGATTCTTGATTGCAGTCAATAAGCTGATTCAGCCTACGAGCAGTGAAATAAAGTCTGACGTAAACACGCTCTTCATAAAAAGCAATGGAGCCTTCGTGCAACTCAAATATGATGAGATTGGCTTTATTGAGTCTTTGAAAGACTACGTTATTTTTAACACAGAGAAGGATCGGTTCATTGTTTATCACAGCCTCAAGAAATTAGAGGAGATCATGCCTGCAAGTTTTCAGCGAGTTCACTATTCCTATATGGCCAACCTAAATAAAGTTGAAAAGATCAAAGATCAACATCTGCATATTTTTTCGGCTAAAATTCCCATCAGCAAAAAACACCGAGAGCATATCTACGAGCTAGTCGGAAAGAAAATGATTTAGCTGCTAAAAAGCTACACACTGCATTCGTCGCCCAAAGACTTTGCCTTTCATTCTTACTCCTCGCATCTTCTTCTCCATTGCATCCACACCTCCATTTTTTCTCACGATTTCATCAGATGCACCGGAGTGATGCGCCATCAAAAGCCACGATGGGTCAAATAGGTTCTCAACTTGACTAACGTACTCGAGGTTGCTTAACGGCCACTTGTTTGCAATGACTATGTCTGTGCGAGCATACGTTTCACCCATTTGTTGTATCAAGGCTCGATTTTGAATTCCACCGTTCACATAAACCAAATCGATATCCTTCCCAGTTAAACCCAATCCAATATTTTGAACCCCAGCATGTTTAAACTGAAGGACGTGTCCTGAAAATCCATTTACTTCAAATTTTTCCAACTCATCTGGACCTGGATATGATATCAAAATCCTCGACTCTAAGCCCTCCGGCAGCCCGACCGAACGCAACGATTGAAAACTTTCTGGAGTAAGTATTGCTTTCGTCTTATCGTTTGCTCGTAGATGCTGAAGAATCCCTTTGGCACTAAAATGGTCACCATGCACATGACTTACAAAGATCAAGCGAATATCATCATATGGTTTCTCAGCTCTTGCAATGGCATCATCTGAGCTTAAAATAGCGTCAATTAGAATGTCACCGTCAGGTAGGTCAATGAAGAAACCTGCATTTTGAATCCAACAAATGCTGCGGTTTTTTTGAGGCATACTTAGATTCAGCATCAACACTAGATAGGATACAAACAAACCAAAAGACAGACTCCACATCGAGACAAAGACGAGAATCAAAAATGGTTTGGCAATAAAATTGATGTAAGAAGTATAAATTGTAACGAATCGCAAAGTTTCAAAATCAACGTGACCTTGTTAATTTTAATCTTGTAGGAGAGTTGAAAGCCATATTCGGGCATTTAGCTTTTAACAAAAAAATGAAAAAACCGTTGAATTTAATCAACGCAAAAAGTAGGTAACCTGGTTAAGAAATGCGGTCACCACTGTAGTACTTAAAAATAAAATCTATTGTCATGAGAAAATTAGTATTAGGAGGATTCTTATTGTCATTATTGTGTAGCAATGGTTTGCAGGCGCAGGCTATCGGAGGCGGAGGTGGAGGTGGTGCACCTGCAGGCGGCTTTAATTTTCTGGGTGGACTGGCTACAATTCAGCAGAAGAACTCAAAATCTGAAATGGAGGGAACGTTCTACCTTGATGATGAATGGCGTGAAGGAGATGTGCTCCTAACAAATGAGCTACTGATTGAAGATTACCCCTTAAAGTTTGATCTACAATATAACATGCTGGAATTCAAATTTGGAGATGATATCAAGGTATGTCCGGCTCACAGAATTGCTAAGTTTAGCTGGCGGGGCGCTGACACGCAATTGAGACAGTTTGTTAATTGCAAGGACTTCGAGTTCAACGACGATGTGCGTTTGACTGGGTTCTTTGAAGTCCTTTATGATCAAGAGGGCTCGGCAAAATTGCTTGCTAAAACCAACTACGATATTGCAGAACCCACCTATAATGTAGCTTTAGATGTCGGGGAAAAAAATTCGCGAATAGTAAAAAGTGACGAGTATTACCTAGTGGTTGAGAAAGTAGCCGTTCCATTTACAAAAAGCAAAGCTGGAAATCTGGCGCTCTTTCAGGAGAACGAGGGAAATCTAAAAAAGTACCTAAAATCAAACAAACTAAAGTTTTCCAAAAAAGAAGACCTAATTCAAATTGTTAAATACTACGATTCACTTTTAGCCAAGTAAGATGAGGGTAAAAGACCACTGGAGTCTTTCCGATAGTGAGTTTGAATCTCAATTTGCGAATTACAAGCTGAAACCAGGCATGTTTTCACATGAGGCACATATTAGGTTGGCCTACATTCATATCGAGAAGTACGGATTGCAAAAAGCGGAAGCTAATATGTGTCACCAGATCAAGGGGTTTGCGGAATCACTCGGTGATCTTGAAAAATTCAATAAAACGGTAACCATCGCAGCTATAAAAACGGTAAACCATTTTATGAACAAGTCAAAATCAGAAAATTTTAAAAGCTTTCTTGTAGAGTTTCCGAGACTATTTACAGACTTCAAAGGACTGCTAAGGCAACATTATGGCTACAACGTATTTGCAGACAAAAAAGCGAAGGAAGAATATCAGGAGCCAGACCTGCTTCCGTTTTAATGCCTACCTTCTTTCCAACGCCAGGCAGTTTTAGAAAATGGCTTACTGAAAACCATGCCGATGAAACTGAATTGTGGGTTGGATACTACAAAAAGGCAACTAAGAAATCCAGCATTACTTGGCCAGAATCTGTGGATCAGGCACTTTGTTTTGGATGGATTGATGGAATCCGGAAACGAATCGATGAAGAAGCGTACATGATTCGATTTACTCCTAGAAAATCAAATAGTCATTGGAGTAACGTAAATATCGCTCGAATCAAAGAATTGCGGAAAGACGGGTTGGTTACTGATGCCGGTTTGAAAGTCTGGAAGAAAAGAAACCCAGAACGAACAGCTAGAGCATCTTACGAGCAGAAGAAGATTGTTTTAGATCCGACGTACGAAACGCAAATCAGGAAGAATGATACGGCAGCAAAATTTTTCTTTGAAAAAATAAGCCCCACGTACCGAAAGCAAACAATTTGGTGGGTCATGAGCGCCAAAAAGGAGGAGACTAAATTGAGACGACTCAGTATTTTAATCCAATCCTCGGAAAAAGGAGAACTCGTTCCTCCATTACGCTGGGCAAAGTGACACCTATTTCCACGACGATATGGTTTACCAAGTGGCACTCTTAGCCTTAAGCACGGCCTTCATCACATCCTTTTGACTTATTTGGCCGATTAGCTTCCCTTCCTTTACAACTGGGAATCGTCTTAATCTTTTTTCCAGAAACATTTTGGCTGCCTCAAATATGTTGAGGTCAGGGTCAACGGTAACCACATTTCGAGCCATGTGCTCCTCCACGTGTCCCGAAAAGATGGGCATATTATCGTACTTCCCCTTCACAACTTCCTTTAGGCAATCGCCCTCCGAAATCACGCCTACCAGTTCGTTTTTGTCATTGACCACCGGTCCTCCAGATATTTTATGTTTCATCAAAGCATCTACAACAACATGCATTGGCTGATCTGGTTTGAAGGTTATCAATTTCCTAGCCATGTAGTCGGAAACTGAAACTGATTGAACGACTTCTACTTTCGGAGCCTCTGCTCCTCGATAACTCATTACCATATTATACCAGAATTAGTGTTTAAATGAACATAGAATATACTCAAAAACAGGGGACTACTAAAATTTAATTGGGGACTCGTCAGTCAGTATGATCAGAAACAATCACCCATTCTCCATCGATTTTTCGAAAAATAAGGGTAAAATATCCGCTAGGATTACCATTCTTGCGTTCAATGCTGAATTTCCCAACGACGAACCAGAATTCATCACTTAAAGGCTCGACGCTGCTAATATCGAAGGTAAGCTTACCCATCGCATCAATATTGGGATATCTCTTTTTGTAGTTCTCCAATGTGGTTGTCCACCCATAGGTAGGTCCAGTGCTACCAACAAAAAGCAATTTATCCGATCTCCAATAGCCATCCATGTAACACTCCAGATCTCCAGCATTCCAGCATTCGACCTGAGCATCAAGCACTGATCTAATTTCCATCTCCTCTTGTGCAAAGGTCTTCGTAAAAAAAGTGAATAGAAAGATGAAACTGAGCAGTTTCATTTCTTAAGATATGTCTGAATTTTGGCTTTAAGTGCCTCCTTATCTGCAGTAATATGAGGGTCGCTGTAGATTTTTAGCATCATTTCTCGTAGTACGTCCTCCTCGTATCCCAGCTTGCTAGCAATCTTTGCACAGTACTTAATTTCTTCCTTGTAGAGCCGACCGTCTATCTTCATCAACTGCACGATGTTATACATATAGTCATACTTCGTGTCATCCGAAATGGACTCGCTAATTTCAATATTAGAAGGATCTTCGAAGCATTCGCTGATTTCTTCCGAAGACATTCCATTCGCTTTTCCGACTTGTTTGATCAAATCGATTTCTTCTTGCACCACTACCCCATCAACCCTGGCAAGCTGTACCAGCATGTTGAGATGAGAACGAGTGGTATTGGAAAAATTGTCTTCTATCACGATAGCTTTAGTGAAATAATTTCACCATCTTGTTAAACAAAGTTAAGTCGGACTTACCAAAACACAAATTCTTCGAAAAGAACGGTCAAATCAATAAAAATGAACTTTCTGGCGCATTTGTTCCTAAGCGGTGAAAATGAAAAGGTGAAGGTTGGGAATTTCATAGGTGATTTCGTGAAGGGTAACCAGTTCGAAGAGTATCACCCCGATATTCAATTTGGAATTAAACTTCATCGCGAAATTGACAGCTTCACCGACTCTCATCCTGTAGTATTAGAGAGCAAGACAAGACTGCGTCCAATCTTCGGGCATTACTCTCCAGTGATCGTCGATGTCTACTACGACCATTTCTTAGCAAAAAATTGGAAGAATTTTTCCTCTATAGATTTAGAATCCTACACGATTCAATTTTACGAGATGATTGCTGGTTATTCAAACGTTGTCCCTCAGACGGTAAATCACATGCTGGTATACATGAAGGAAAAAAATTGGCTTTACAACTACCAATTCATTGATGGCATTGACAGGGCTCTTTCAGGTATGTCGAAAAGAACCAAATTCAACTCAAAGATGGAACTTGCTGCGGCAAGCCTGCAGGCACATTATGCAGATTTTGAAGATGAGTTCACACGTTTTTTTCCAGATTTGCAAAAACACACGCAAAAAATGCTAGAATGAAGGAGCTCTTGATGGTTGGTTTCGGGGGATTTCTGGGAAGTGCGGCCAGATATGGAGTTCAGGTTGCC
>JBDWQX010000197.1:0-3752 GCA_039986395.1 Cyclobacteriaceae bacterium | reverse complement strand
TCGTGAAGAAATAGGTCTGGTTCCTGAAGCTGAGAAGTTTAGCGTAGGGGCGGCCAACTTCTCAGCTTCAGGAACCAGACCTATTTCTTCACGAACTTTAGAAGCAACTTCGTATCCAGAGATATTGTTTTCATCGAGATGATCAAAATCAATCCTTACGGCTCCCGTATGAGAACCTGTATTTTGCCTGTCTGATGTAGAACCCAATTGGACATCCACATCTGTCATGATCGTGTCTTTGATTCTCCCTTCATCCAACATGCGCTGATGCACTTTCCAAATCGATCGCTCAAAACTCCAAAGATACTCTTCAGTCACAGTCTCTCTAGTTCCTGGCTTCAATACCAAATCCACGTTGATATCATCAATTGGAGGACGGCTAAAAGGTGTGAACTTGATAAGACCACCTGCAAACATGCCTAGCACCATGACAATAAATACAAACGGAGCCATAAAGGAGATCCAACGATGTTTCAATAATCTACCGATAAACGGTGAATACATATTGAACCGTACATGGTCAATCATTTTCTCCATGCCTTCTCTGAACCTATGATACCAGCCATCTGTTTTTCTTCCTTCCAGCACCCACTTATGAGACAAGTGAGCAGGCAACACAAAAAACGCCTCCACCAATGAGAATGCCAGACAGGCAATCACCACAATCGCCATTTCCTTGGTAAAACCATTGTTATCCAAAAAAATCAATGGCATAAAAGCAACAATGGTTGTCATCACGGAAGTGAATACCGACGGCAGCATTTCCATAGTCCCATCGATCGCTGCTTCGTGTGGCTTCTTACCTCTTTCGAAATGAGTATAAATATTTTCTGCAATTACAATACCGTCATCAACCAAAATACCGACTACTAGGAGCATCCCTGTAAGGGTCAACATGTTGATCGTAATGCCCGCCATATCTCCTATGATAAACATGGCACAGAATGAAATTGGAATTCCCATGGCCACCCAAAAGGAAAGCCTTAAAGACAAGAAAAAGCCTAGTGTCAGTAACACAAGTATCAGCCCCGTACCGAAATTTCTAATCAACAACTCCAACCGATCCTCTAGCATCGAGTTGAAGTCAAATCCCATAGATAACTCTATGTTTTCTTGTTGTGAGTTGAACTCTTTGACATACTCATCCAAAAACTTAGATATCTTTTCTATATCCTCCTCGGGTAATTTTTGTACAGCAATATTGATGGCACGTTTGCCATTAGAATAATACTTATTAGGTACATCTGCGAATTGCAATTTCACATCAGCAATCTTCCCTAAATGGAGCTTGGTCCCATCAGGGTTTGCCCTGACAATAATTTCATCTAGAATACTCGGGTCAAATTCTTTCGAATTGGCACGGATGCGAATTTCTTCATCTACGGTTTTGATAGAACCACCCGACACATCACGGTTGTTCATCCGAATGGCGCTGGCTACTTCAGCAAATGTCAGATTGTACCGTCTTAGGTCTTGTTCTCTTACTTCAATAGAAATCTCTAAATCGGAATAACCAGAAACCCTGACTTGCGAAATAAAACCTGACTTCAGAAAATCATCTTCTACTTGCTCTGCCGCTTTTTTTAGTTCTAATAATGAAACTGTACCTCGTATCCCCATGTATGCGGCCATACTGGTAGATTTTTGTTTGGCCACTACAGGCTTCTCTGCCGACACCGGAAAGGCATTGATTCGATCGACTGCATTTTTCACTTCTGTAGTCAATTCATCCAAATCATAACCATCTCTGGATCGAATGCTGATGTTGACAAAGTTTTCCGATGAAGTTGAAGTTACTTCTTCTATTCCTTCCAAGCCCTTGAGAGACTCTTCGATTTTAATAGTCACTCCTTCCTCCATTTCCACAGGAGAAGCCCCAGGATAGGACACATTTACACTTACATAACGTGCCTCACGCTCCGGAAAGAACGATTTCTTTAGATTAAAATAGTAAGTTCCTAACCCACCAAACACACCTACCATAATAATGGCATTGGCCCAAATGGGGTATTTGACAAAAAATTCTATAACCTTTCTCATGACTTACGATTTAGGTTTTATGATTTCTACTTTCATGTTTTCAGAAGCATTCGATGGGCGATCAGTTACCATCATTTCTCCTGGCTGCAATCCACTAATAATGGCATTGTTTTCGGAGATCTTGTGCACACGTACTTTTCTAGTTACTAGCACACTATCCTGAACTACAAAAATTTCGTCCTTATTCTTAAGGATTCGCCTTGGTACTTCAGCGGAATTTTTCACTGACTTTCCAGGAATCCTGGCCTTCAAAAACAAGCCGTCCAATGCCTCATATTTAGATCTCTTCTGGATGTTGATAAAGACACTCACACTTTGAGAGTTGGGGTCGATAAAATCTGCGATTCTTGTAATCTTACCTATCCAGTTTTGCTCGAAATCAGATTCATCAACAATTGTCACCGTTTTACCCAATTGCACAAACTCAATATCCCGCTGCTCAACGGGTACTTCTAGCTCCAATTCATCCGTGCTAATGATAGTCCCAATGTTTGCTCCGGGGCTAACTACAGAACCTATTTGATAATTGATTGAAACAATACTACCATTGAACGGGGCATAAATATGAAACTTCTTCAAGTTTTCCTCTTCGCTTTTTATTGCATAATATTCGCTCAGAATATTTTTTGCAGCTAAGAATGTCTTTTCTTTAGAGGACTTAGGCTCTGGAAGCGCCGGCAATTTTTCATCCAGTTTGATACCATCAAAATAAGACTGCCAGACGCTAAAACTATTAGGAAAGTCTATTCGGATATCTGGAAGAATCGAAGCCAGCGTATGCAAGAAACTACTTTTTCGTGCTTGCAGGGTTAAGTTTTCTTCAACATTATCAATCCGACAAAGCAACTGTCCTTTCTTAAACCTTGAGCCTTTTTTCAATACTGAGCTTCCTTGAAGTAATTTTCCTCCTACTTCAGCTATCACGCTGAGCTGTTTTGCAGATCCGACCCTACCGAAGGCCTCTATGACTGTCTCCACGGTTTGTGGTTGGAACGGTTTGGCAGATACATAATTTTTTGCGATTGGCTTGGGCCTTTGAGGCGGTTCTACTTTCTGACCAGAAAGCCTTTGATAGCCAAAATAAACAGCAACAACAGTTAGTATAACAACTGCAAACGATACAAGTTTTCTTCTCATTGGTGATAGATAGTAATAGTCAATCTTCTATCGCAAAAATGAGTTAATTGTTTCAGAATGGCACTAGTATTTTATGAATGGCGAATATCCTTTTTAAAATCACTATTGAATAATTTTTAATAATTCGCGCGATCCAACCGTCTAACCCTTGATAAGTGCAATTCGTCACAAAAAACAAACATCCCTACAATAGTTGCGTTAGCCATTCACAATTACTCAACTTATGAATAAAGGTCAACTCAACGCACGAATCATACTGTTCTCTTTGTGGTTATTGATGTTTGCGGCCAGCAGCCAATTCTTCATCATGTCTCCTATTCTTTCGCAGATAGGGGAGCAATTGGACATTTCCGAATCACTAAGGGGGACATTGATTACTGCCTACGCCATCACATTAGGCATTGTAGCACTTATTACTGGGCCTATCTCAGACCGCGTGGGTCGCCGAAAGATTTTGTTGATTGGTGCAGGAGCCATGGCACTATCACTGCTTCTCCATCAATTTGCTTTTGATTATTGGTCCATGTTAGGCTTTAGAATATTATCTGGTTTCGCTGGAGGAATTCTCACCGGTT
>JBDWQX010000196.1:0-10968 GCA_039986395.1 Cyclobacteriaceae bacterium | reverse complement strand
GGGGAAGACACCACATGGGAGGAACTTGATAAGAGAATCAAAGCGGAACTTGGATCTAATTCTGGCAAAACGGTTATTGTTTCCTATTCTAATTTCAGCCCCTCAACACAACGAGCGGTTGAGTTGCTAAACGCCAAGTATGGGAATGTAGAATGGGTACAGTATGATCCAATCTCCATGAGCGGTTTGCTAGATGCGTACGAGGCAGCTACTGGAAATAGAGCACTGCCAGTTCATGACTTTTCAAAAGCGAAAACAATTGTTTCGTTCGGTGCAGATTTCTTAGGGAGCTGGCCAAATCAAGCAATGAACAATCGCCAGTTTGCTTCCACAAGGAAGCTTGGAGATGATAAAAAGGAAATGTCTCGATTGTACTCGTTTGAGTCTAACCTTTCGTTGACTGGTTCGAATTCAGATTACAGAGATCCAATCAAACCATCGCAAGAAGGCTTGTATGTAGCTAATCTTTATAACCTTCTTGCTCAGAAAGCGGGCACCAGCTCTGTAGGTGTTCCTAAGGTGGAAAACACGGTTGTTCTTGAAAAGGCAGCAAATGACCTATGGAATTCTAAGGAGAGCTCACTAGTTCTTAGTGGTTCCAACGATGCGAGCGTTCAGAAGATGGTGATCGCTATCAATGATCTTCTAGGGGCATATGGTACTACCATTGACTCTTCAAAAACCAATAATACAAGAAAAGGCGATGATAAGGCATTTGCAAACTTTACGAATGAACTGAGTCAAGGTCAAGTTGGTGCTGTTTTATTCTACAATTGCAATCCAGTGTATGATCACCCACAAGGTGGCGATATTGCAGGAGCAATAGGAAAAGCGAAGACTTCCATTTCTACCACAGATAGAAATGATGAGACGACAGCTATTGTAAAGTACTTGGCACCAGACCATCACTACCTTGAGTCGTGGAATGACTTTGAACCTGTTTCCGGTCAACTAAGCCTTTCTCAGCCAACAATCTCAAATATTTTTACTACACGTCAAGCGCAAGAGTCTTTTTTACGATGGGCCGACAATGGTGATAATTACTATGATTTCATCAGAGCAGGTTGGACTTCATTGAGTACCGGTGATTTTGATGGTTTTTGGGATCAATGCCTTCATGACGGGGTATTTGAGGTCGAGAATACTGGTAATTCAATGTTAATTAATCTGGATGTTACAGTTGTTGCAACCGAGGTGAAAAATAATGCCAAGCCAAGTTCAGGAACTGAACTTGTACTGTACGCCAATTATTCCGTTGGAGACGGACTTCAGGCCAACAATCCATGGCTGCAAGAAATGCCAGACCCAATAACGAAGGCATGCTGGGACAACTATTTGACTGTTCCTTTGAAATATGCAAAAGAAAATGGATTAGACTACGAGCCAGGGCGAATGAAAGCCAAGTTGGTAACACTGAGTGTAAATGGCTCAAGTATTCAAGTTCCTGTGATTCCACAGCCTGGACAAGCGGAAGGTACCGTTGGTTTGGCTTTAGGCTACGGTAGAACTAATGCTGGTAAAGTAGCTGACAATCTTGGAGTTAACGCCTACAATTTTGTAGGTAGCTCTTCTGCTGGATTGGTGTATAATACTTCTGGTGTTTCATTGTCAGGAAGTGAAGGAGAATATCAGGTAGCGCAGACACAAACGAGCCAGACATACGCTGGCAGAGAAACGGTTATTCAAGAAACCGTACTTAAGGACTATCAAAAAGATCCACAAGCAGGACGCTATTTCCCTGAGATATCTACATCAGAAGGTAAGAAGAAACCTTATGCAGTGTCGCTTTGGAAAGATCATAAATACGATAATCACCACTGGGGGATGACCGTCGATCTTAACTCATGTACTGGATGCGGTACCTGTACCATTGCTTGTCAAACAGAGAACAATATTCCAGTTGTGGGCAAGCAGGAGGTGTTGAACAGGAGGGAGATGCACTGGATCAGAATTGACAGATACTATAGCAGTACAACATCAGATAAAGAGAAGGCAGCAGAGAACCCGGAAGTCACCTTCCAGCCGATGATGTGTCAGCATTGCAACGCTGCACCATGCGAGACGGTTTGTCCAGTTGCTGCAACTACACACAGTACGGAAGGCCTAAACATGATGGCCTATAACAGATGTGTTGGAACTCGATATTGTGCAAACAACTGTCCGTATAAGGTACGAAGATTCAACTGGTTCAAGTATCATGACAATTCGCAGTTTGATACAAATACTGCGATGAACAATGATCTTGGTAAGATGGTGTTGAATCCTGACGTTACTGTTCGTTCTAGAGGAGTAATGGAGAAATGCTCTTTCTGCGTTCAGAGAATTCAGGCTGGAAAACTTCAAGCCAAGAAAGAATCAAGAAGACCTGAGGATGGAGAGATTACAACAGCATGCGTGAAGGCTTGCCCTGCTGACGCACTGGTATTTGGAGATATGAAGGATCCAAAGAGTAAGATCTACCAAAAACTTAAAATTAAAGAGAAGGAGAAAGGTGTCGAGGCTAAAGAACCTAGAGCGTACCATGTACTAGAAGAGTTGAGAGTGATGCCGAACGTATGGTACCTAACGAAGGTTAGAAATAAAGACGAGAACAAAGAAAAAGTCGAAGCATAATGCATGCAGAATCAGAAGTAAGAATACCCTTAATAACTGGTGGGAAGACAAACCATGATGTTACGGAGGATATATGCAGCCGAGTAGAACAAAAGCCTACAAAATTGTGGATGGTGGCAATGGCCATTTCACTGGCTTTACTTTCTGTTGGCCTGTACGCCGTTTACCTTTTACTTTGGAATGGAGTTGGCATGTGGGGATTGAACAAAACTGTAGGATGGGCCTGGGATATCACCAATTTTGTTTGGTGGGTTGGTATAGGTCACGCGGGAACTTTGATTTCAGCGATTCTTTTGTTGTTTAGACAACGATGGAGAATGTCCATTAACCGAGCTGCTGAGGCAATGACAATCTTTGCAGTGATTTGCGCAGCATTGTTTCCAATTCTGCATACGGGTCGACCTTGGTTGGCTTTCTACTGGATGTTCCCTTTACCAAATACATTTGGATCATTGTGGGTGAATTTCAATTCACCGTTGCTCTGGGATGTTTTTGCTATTTCAACCTATTTCTCCGTATCACTTGTTTTCTGGTACATCGGGCTTATTCCTGATTTTGCCAGTATTAGGGACCGAGCAACAAACAAAGTTTCGAAATCAATCTATGGAGCGTTGAGTTTCGGATGGGTCGGTGGTGCTAAGACATGGAGCCACTACGAAACAGTAGCATTGGTTCTAGCCGGTCTGGCAACTCCTTTGGTACTTTCAGTACATACAATTGTCTCCTTTGACTTTGCTACCTCGGTAATTCCTGGTTGGCATACAACAATCTTTCCACCCTATTTTGTGGCAGGTGCAATCTTCTCTGGATTTGCTATGGTGCTAACCCTTCTTCTGGTGACACGAAAAGTCTACAAACTTGAAGATTACATTACAATACAGCACATTGAGATGATGAACATAATCATCATTGTGACCGGTTCGATTGTTGGAGTGGCCTATATCACAGAATTCTTCATCGCCTGGTACTCGGGTGTTGAGGCTGAGCAATATGCATTTATCAATCGAGCTACAGGTCCATACTGGTGGGCATATGCCTCCATGATGACATGTAATGTGATTTCACCACAGCTATTCTGGTCGAAGAAAATAAGAACCAATCTGGCTGCAACGTTTGTGATTTCAATTATTGTAAATATTGGAATGTGGTTCGAACGGTTTGTGATTATTGTTACGTCACTGCACAGAGATTTTCTGCCTTCAAGTTGGGCAATGTTTTATCCTACAATGGTTGATATTGGCGTGTATGTGTTCTCATTCGGTCTGTTCTTTACAGCGTTCTTCCTGTTCGCGAAGTTCTTCCCTGTGATAAACATGGCTGAAGTAAAAAGTATTCTGAAAGCAACTGGTCAAAAGAAATAATATGTCTTTAGGAACAAAATACGTACTTGGTGTTTATGAAGATGAGGATGTTTTGATGGACGCCATCAGAGAGGTGAGAGGAAGTGGTGTTAAGATTGAAGAAGTTTACTCACCTTTTCCTGTTCATGGGATTGAGGACGCTCTCGGTTACAAGAGAAGCTGGCTATCCGTCGCAGCATTCATGTTCGGGATTACTGGAACCAGTCTGGCATTAACCATGCAAATTGGTATGATGGGTGTTGACTGGCCAATGATCATTGGAGGTAAGGATTTTGTGCCTCTTCCGGCATTTATTCCAGTAACATTTGAAATGACCGTGCTTTTAGCTGCATTCGGAATGGTGGGTACTTTCTTCGGTATAAGTAATTTGAAACCTTGGGGGAAACCACGAATTTATGATATCAGAATCACGGATGATAAGCATGTAATGGCTATCGATTTAGATAAAAATGAAAAGAAGGAAGCTGAAATAAAGAAAGTGTTGGAAGGTAGCGGTGCTTCTGAAGTAAATAATAAAACGTTTGAATAAGAATGTTGAAATTGACATTTAAGTATTTGGCTTTTCTTGCTGTAGGATCTTTTCTGATCTCTTGTGCAGCCGGAGAAAATGACACTGGATTGGAGTACTCTCCTCAGATGTATCATGCAACTTCGTACGAACCTCTTACTCAAATTGTTGACGAGGACGCTGGCAATTGGTTGGATTCTAACGATGAGGATGGTCACGGAGAATTTTACAACTCAAATCCATACAATCCTTATAAAATGACAATGCGAGAGCCTGTGGCAAATACTGTCCGAAGAGGCCAGCCTTTGCCGTATCGATATACAGTCGATGACTTGGAGGCTGCAGCATTAGTGGAGAGCCCAATGGCTGTAGAGGATGAAAGTGTTGTGAAAAAAGGAAAGGAATTGTATGAAAGCTATTGCCAGCATTGTCACGGTGCTGAAGGTACCGGTGATGGACTGGTGGCTGAAGCTTATGCTGGAGTAGCAAACTTGAACGGAGCAGCTTATACAGAAATTACTGAGGGGCATATTTTTCATGTGATCACATATGGAAAAGGTTTGATGGGAGCTCATGGTTCGCAGGTGAGTCCTGATGATCGATGGAGAATTGCGAGATATATAAAAGAACTTCAAAAGAAATAAGATACAAGTATGGTATCAGAAGAGAGATTTGAATTTACCCAAAAGGCGAAGAAAACGTTACTGATCGTTCTTCTAGCAGGTATAGTTCTTACTGTACTTGGGTATTTTACCATGGGATCAGGAGGGCATGAAGCTGATCATGGTGGAGGACACGGTGTAGAAGTTGCTGCTGACGGTCATGACGAGGAACCATATGGTGATGGCCAAATGGCTGAAGAGCATGGAACCGAGGAAGGTGAGCATCATGGATCAAGTCCATCATTGAAAAGATTTTTTGCGAACCTCTGGATTAACAATGTGTTTTTTGGAGGGCTAGCACTAATTGGAGTGTTCTTTTTTGCGATACAATATGCCACACAAGCAGGGTGGTCTGCAGGTATCAAACGAATTCCTTTAGCTTTTGGCTCCTGGCTACCTATTGCATTTGGACTTATGATCGTCGTCTACTTCATTGCTGGCCACGATCTTTTCCACTGGACTCATGCTGATCTTTATGCCGCTGAAGGTGGCGATAAAATAATTAAAGGAAAAGCACCCTACTTCTTTTGGCCTTTAAAAGGAGGCGAATTTCCTGCATTCTTTGTCGGAAGAATGGTAATCTTCTTTGCTGTTTGGTACATTCTTTTCAGAAAAATGAGAACTCTTGCTTTTGAAGAAGATCTTGAAAGCGGTTCAAATCGATGGTATAAAATGAGAGGTGTCTCAGCATTCTTCCTCGTTTTCTTTGCTGTATCCTCATCGATGGCAGCATGGGATTGGGTTATGTCAATTGATGCGCACTGGTTCAGTACGATGTTTGGTTGGTACAGTTTCGCTAGCTGGTGGGTTGCCGGTTTAGCTTTGACGCTTTTCATAGTGGTGATGTTAAAAGACAAGGGGTATCTCTCAATTGTCAATGAGAATCACATTCATGATCTGGGGAAGTTCGTCTTTGCGTTTAGTATTTTTTGGACGTATGTCTGGTTCTCTCAGTTCATGCTGATTTACTATGCTCATATCCCTGAGGAGACTGTTTACTTTGTAGAAAGATGGAAAGGGCACTATGCTCCAGTTTTTTATATCAACTTAATACTTAACTTTTTCTTCCCGTTCTTAGTTCTAATGACAAGGGATGCAAAAAGACACACAAGAATATTGAAAGTGGTTTGTCCTGTTGTTGTTTTTGGGCATTGGCTTGACTTTTATCTAATGGTTACCCCAGGAACTTTGGGCAATAATGGTTCTTTTGGATTCCTGGAAATTGGATTGATCTTGGTTTATTTCAGTGCATTCTTATTTGTTGTTCTTAGTTCCATGGCTAAGGCTCCGTTGTTTGCTAAGAATCACCCAATGTTGGAAGAGAGTTTACATCATCATATTTAAGTAGGAGATAGGTTATGCTTAATTTAATAATTGTTGTTGCAGTCATTCTAGTCGTAGCGGTATTTATTACTGTGTTCAGAGTGACGAATTTGGTTGATGTGGTCAAACCCAAGCAAAAGGACGCAGATGAAAATGTTCCATCAGGAAATACTGCTCAGGGGGTATTGATGATGTTATTTTTGATTGTCGGGGTCATAGGTTTTTTCTACTACTCCAAGACGGAGTTTGACAATTATAACCTGCCAATTACTTCTGAACACGGACACATCACGGAAAGACTATTCTGGATTACGATGGTCATTACAGTATTTGTGTTCATTGTGACGCAAATTTTCCTTTTTGGCTTCTCATGGAAGTACAGATATAAAAAATCCAACAAAGCTCACTACTATCCGCACAATAATAAGCTTGAGATGATTTGGACCTTTGTTCCTGCGGTCGTGTTGGCATGGTTGATCATCTCTGGTCTAAAGGAGTGGACCAAAATCACAGGACCAGCTCCAGAGGGAGCTGAGGTGATGGAAGTGATGGGTTATCAGTTTGCATGGGCATTTCGGTATCCTGGTAAAGACGGGAATTTAGGAAACGTAGATTTTAGAAAAATTGATGCTGTAAATCAGATGGGATTGGACCTATCCGATCGAAAAGGACATGACGACTTTATGCCCACTCAGTTGGTTATTCCAAAGGGTAAACCAGTACTTCTAAAGATCAGAGGCCGTGACGTTATTCACAGTGTTTACAATCCACATTTTAGAATGCAAATGAATGCAGTACCTGGAATGCCTACACAGCTTTGGTTTGTGCCAACGGTGACTACTGCTGAAATGAGAGATGAGACTGGAAATCCAGATTTTAACTATGAATTAGTTTGTAATAAAATCTGTGGAAAAAGTCACTTTGGGATGAAAGGGATCATAACTGTACTAGAGCAGGATGAATATGATTCATGGTACAAGGAACAACAAGAGAATACTTGGCTGAAACAAAATCCTGATTATTTGGCTCAGGTTCCAAATGAACTGAAAGAAGCAGCAATAATTGCGTCGGGTTTGGAAATTAAGGAGGAAGAAATTGAAAGTTCTGCTCAAGGCAGTTCTAAATAAAGATTAAGATGTCGGTAACAGATATACAACTACAGCAAGATACAGCAGGTCACGATGATCATCATGAAGATCATGACCATGAACTAGGGTTCGTAAGCAAGTATATTTTCTCAACAGATCATAAAACCATAGCTAAGCAATTTCTGATAACAGGAATTTTCTGGGCACTGATGGGCGGTGCTCTGTCCGTTATTTTTAGACTTCAACTAGGTTTTCCAAACATGGATCTGGAGTGGTTACGACCCATGCTTGGAGGGTGGATCACGGTTGAAGGAAAAATAGACCCAGAGTTTTATCTGGCGATGGTGACAATGCACGGAACAATTATGGTGTTCTTTGTTCTGACTGCTGGTCTGAGTGGAACCTTTTCAAATTTCCTAATACCGCTACAGATTGGAGCCAGAGATATGGCCTCCGGCTTTATGAATATGCTCTCATACTGGTTCTTTTTTGCTTCAGGAGTTATCATGTTCATTTCGATTTTCATTGAGACGGGGCCAGCTAGTGGTGGTTGGACGATCTACCCACCACTAAGTGCATTACCGCAGGCAATGTCTGGTTCTGGCCTTGGAATGACTCTTTGGTTAGTTTCTATGGCACTTTTTATTGTTTCGACACTCCTTGGTGGTATCAACTACATTACAACGGTGATTAACCTTCGTACTGAAGGGATGACTTTCTCAAGACTTCCATTGACCATTTGGGCCTTTTTCATCACTGCGATTCTTGGACTTTTGTCTTTTCCAGTTTTGTTTTCTGCGGCCTTACTCTTGATTTTTGACCGATCGCTTGGAACGAGTTTCTACCTTTCAGATATCTATATTGCTGGAGAAGCATTGCCCAACGTTGGTGGTAGTCCCATTTTGTTCCAGCACCTTTTCTGGTTCCTGGGACACCCAGAAGTATACATTGTGATTCTTCCAGCACTTGGTATTACCTCAGAGATCATTTCTACGAATTCGCGTAAACCAATTTTTGGCTACAAAGCCATGATTGGATCAATGCTCGGTATTGGCTTCTTGTCTTTTATTGTATGGGCACACCACATGTTCATTACTGGAATGAATCCGTTCCTTGGATCCATCTTTACCATTTTAACTTTGATTATTGCGGTGCCCTCTGCGATAAAGGCCTTTAACTACATTACCACCCTTTGGAAAGGGAATATCATTTTTACGCCGGGAATGCTTTTCTCGATTGGCTTGGTGTCCTTCTTTATTTCAGGTGGAGTCACTGGCTTGTTCTTAGGCAACTCAGTTCTTGATATTCATTTGCACGACACGTACTTTGTTGTTGCTCACTTCCACCTGGTGATGGGAAGTGCTGCGTTCTTTGGAATGCTAGCTGGCGTTTATCACTGGTTTCCAAAAATGTTCGGAAGAATGATGAATGACAAGCTTGGCAAAATTCATTTCTGGCTGACTTTTACAGGAGTGTATCTTGTCTTTTTCCCACTGCATTATATAGGTATTGCTGGATTCCCGAGAAGATATTATGCTTTTACTTCCTTTGAAACATTCGGTGGATTTACTGATTTGAACGCACTGGTGAGTATTGCAGCTATCATAACCTTTGCTGCGCAATTCATATTCTTATTCAATTTCTTCTATAGTATCTTCAGAGGAAAGTTAGCTCCTGCGAATCCTTGGAAATCGAATACAATGGAGTGGACTACTCCAAGATTTCCAAAACATGGAAACTGGCCTGGGGCAATTCCTAGAATATTCCGTTGGGCATATGACTACAGTAAACCCGGTGCAAAGGATGATTTCATCATGCAAACTACTCCATATTCTCATACACCTGAATCTAATTTGGATCATGAGAATGAAAAAGCAAAACAAGAAGACCTCACCGGAGTTGATAAGGTGAATGGCTAACAAAAACTTTTTCTTTAAAGTAAACAACATTACCCTGGGATCAGTACTTGTACTGATCCTTGTTGGTTCTATAGTCCGAAGTATGGGTGCCGGAATGGGATGCCCAGACTGGCCGAAGTGCTTTGGTAGCTATGTTCCGCCAACCTCCAGTGAACAATTGCCATCTAACTATCTGGAAGTTTTTAAAGCTGAAAGACTTAGCAAAAACCTTCGGTTATCAAAACTGTTTAGCAAGTTGGGGTTCGGAGCTATTGCAGATAAAATTGCAACGGATCCAGTCGTACTCCAAGAACAGGAATTCAATGTCACAAAAGCTTGGATTGAGTACGTAAATCGTTTGGTGGGTGTACTAATCGGATTTCTAGTTTTTCTAAATATGATCTTTGCCTTCTCAGTAGGTAAGCGATGGGTGACAGTGGTGGGTGTGTTTGTTTTCATCCTCACAGGGTTTCAGGGTTGGGTTGGTTCTTTGGTTGTATCAACAAATCTGCTGAAAGGTTTCATTACGTTTCATATGCTGCTGGCTCTACTTATTGTAGCCCTACTAATATGGATGCAAGTTCGAGCGCGAGAAATGCACAAAGTGCAAAGTAAAAATCTGTTCATTGCGACATTGATTCTGTTTATTCTGTTTACGCCTCAGATCATCTTAGGTACAGAGGTTCGACACATCATAGATGGACTACTTCTGGGAGAGCCCGATAGAGCTAACTGGTTTGATAACTTGTCAAGTGTTTTTCTGTTTCATCGATCCTATTCGTGGCTAATTGCAATTGGAACTATTGCCGTGTTTCTCCTGGTCATAAAGTCTAATGCGTCTCAATTGAGATCAGCAGCAACGCTGCTGCTGATTTTGGTCTTGTTGACGATGGTTGTGGGTGTTATAATGACAAATTTTAGTTTTCCTTTTTGGCCACAACCCCTTCATTTATTGTTTGCTACCGGTATCTTCAGCATTCTTTTTTACTTTATTTTACGTCTGAAAATCTCATAGTTGGGCGCATCCATTCAACATATTACACTTGATAGATCACAGAAGGTAAAAGCCTTCTACGAATTGCTAAAACCACGGCTTTCATTCCTAGTTGTTTTTTCATCTGGCTTTGGATTTTTGCTTGCAAATCAGGCCGCAATCAATTGGCTCAATTTGGTAGGATTTCTTGTTGGAGGATTCCTGATTTCAGGTTCATCAGTTACTATAAATCAGATTACTGAAAAGAAGTATGATGCTGTGATGAACCGTACTAAAAATCGACCAATTCCGTCCAACAGAATTTCCAGCAATGAAGCTTTTTGGTTTAGTGTTTTTACCGGAATCATCGGACTTTCATTGCTAATGATATTTACCAATCCGCTAGCGGTTGGCCTTTCTTTTTCCTCATTGATTTTGTATGCATTCGTCTATACTCCTTTGAAAAGAGTAGGACCAATAGCTGTTTTTGTGGGTGCGATACCAGGAGCGCTTCCTCCATTAATCGGTTGGGCGGCTGCCAC
>JBDWQX010000195.1:0-25000 GCA_039986395.1 Cyclobacteriaceae bacterium | reverse complement strand
ATAGTTTGTTTTCGCAGTTTTTTCTGGTGCAGCTTCCGTACAAAATCAACGAGTGATGTAAAACTTTGAATTGTAAAAGTTGACCAACGGTATTTTGAATATTTTGAATTCGCGGATCGCAGAACTCATGCACCTTGTTGCAGTCTGTGCAAATAAGGTGATCATGTTGTCTGAAACCGTATGATTTTTCGAATTGAGCAAGGTTCTTCCCGAATTGGTGCTTTGTGACTAAATCGCAATCCACAAGCAAATCCAATGTATTGTATACTGTAGCTCTACTTACCCGATAATTTTTCTCCTTCATACTAACGTACAAAGCTTCAACATCGAAGTGACCATTTTTAGAATAGATTTCTTCTAGTATGGCAAAACGCTCTGGAGTTTTTCGCAAATTTTTCGTTTCAAGGTGTGCTTGAAAGATCTTCTTTACTTCTTCTAGTGTTTCCTGAACAACCATTTTGCAAATATAAGTGATGCGTTATCCTGATTAATCTAATCTTGATACTTTAACTACTCCCTGGACTTTTTCCAGTTTCTTCTTGAGCTTGTCAATGTGATTAGTGTCATCAACATATAACTGGATATTGCCTTCGAAAATTCCACCATCTGTATTAATTGATAGTGATCTGATATTTACCTTTAATTCCGATGAAATCACGTTAGTAACATCACTCACCAGCCCAATTCTATCTGTTCCGATAATTGCCAGCGCCGCTTCAAAGGAATGCTTTCTTGAGGAAGCCCATTTTGCCTTAATTATTCGGTAGCCGTACTTAGAAAGTAGTTCAGCGGCATTGGGGCATGTGGTGCGATGGATTTTGACTCCGTCGCTCACGGTGATGAAACCAAAAACATCGTCACCTGGAATCGGATTGCAGCACTTTGAAAATTTATAGTCAACTATATTAAGGTCATCTCCTAATAAAAGAAGATCGCTTTCTTTCGTTTTGGATTTCTTAAGCTTCTCTTCCAGCTTGTTGACTTCATCGACTTCTGATTGGTCTTTGATCTTCTTACCCGCTTTCTTGAATGACTTGATAAGTGAGTGATCAATTTTCCCGGTGCCTATCAAAAAGAGGACGTCAGGTACAGATTTAGCATCAAAAAAATCAGCAATTAGCTGCAGATTATCTTGCTGATAATCCATTTTGAGCTGCTTCAATTTTCTTTTGACAACTTCTCTACCTTCATCGATAAACCCTTTGCGTTCTTCTTTGAGCGCATCTTTGATTTTTGATTTTGCCTTAGAGCTAACAACATATTGCAGCCAGCTTTCATTCGGACGTTGCTTTTTTGACGTTAGGATTTCAACCTGATCACCATTCTTAAGTTTGAAATTGAGCGGAACCAGTTTTTGATTGACTTTGGCTCCCAAGCAATGCGAACCAACTTCAGTGTGTATATCAAATGCAAAATCAAGAGCAGTAGCCTCAGCTGGCAGCGTAATCAAATCGCCTTTTGGGGTAAACACGAAAACCTCATCAGAATACAAATTGGATCTGAAATCATCAATGAATTCAATCGCGCTGGCATCGTTCTGCTCAAGTATCTCCCTCACTTTTCCAATCCACATTTCCAAGCCAGACTCTACGGAATTGTTGGAGTCATCTTTGTACTTCCAGTGTGCAGCATATCCTTTTTCAGCAATTTCGTCCATCCGCTTGGTTCTTATCTGAACTTCTACCCACTGACCCTTGTCACTCATTACGGTGGTGTGTAGCGACTCATATCCATTGGCTTTCGGAATGCTTATCCAGTCTCTTAAGCGATCGGGGTTCGGTTGATAGTAGTCGGTCACAAAGGAGTACACCTGCCAGCAAAGTGATTTTTCTAGCTCCAATGGAACATCCAGTATTATCCTGATTGCAAACAAGTCGTACACCTCTTCAAATGGCACCGCTTGTTTCTTCATTTTATTCCAAATGGAATAAACGGACTTGGGTCTACCTTTTATTTCGTAGTCAACCTTCAACTGAGCAAGGTTGTCCTTAATGGGTTTAATGAAATTCCGGATAAACTTTCCACGAGCATCTTTTGTTGCATTGATCTTTTGTGAGATTTCCTTGAAAATCTCTCCTTCACTATACTTCAAGTACAGATCCTCCATCTCAGATTTAAAGGCATAAAGACCAAGACGGTGAGCGAGTGGCGCATATAGGTAGATGGTCTCATTCGCAATTTTTAATTGCTTGTTTCTTGGCATGCTTTGCAACGTCCTCATATTATGAAGGCGATCTGCCAATTTTATAAGAATCACCCGCACGTCGTCGGATAGCGTTAGCAGCATTTTCCGAAAGTTTTCAGCCTGCTGCGAACTTCCATATTCAAAAACTCCTGAAATCTTGGTCAAACCGTCTATGATAGTAGCCACCTTGGTTCCAAAAAGTCTATCTATGTCTTCAATTTCATGGTCGGTATCCTCAACTACATCGTGCAATAAGGCAGCTATTATTGAAGTGGTTCCTAATCCAATTTCGGAAATACATATTTCGGCTACCTCAAGTGGATGAAAAATGTATGGTTCCCCGGACTTCCTTCGCATTCCGCTATGCGCTTCCATGGATGTATTGAAGGCCCTCTTGATTAGCTTGGCATCACCTTCTTTTAGAATCGGTTTTGCCTTTCGGAGCATTCGTCTATATCTCCTAATAATCTGTTTTCGCTCTTCTTCTAAATCTTCCTCTACAACCATCAATTAAATACGTTCCTCAGTCTTGTGCGGTAAAAAATATTCTCTAAATTTGCGTTCCGATTTTTTCGATGCTCCAGAGTTTGCAACGAAAGAATAGGCGGATGTGGCGAAATTGGTAGACGCACTAGACTTAGGATCTAGCGCCGCGAGGCATGGGGGTTCGAGTCCCTCCATCCGCACATTGAAAGGGCCCTCTTTCGAAATCTTGATCCCGATACTTATCGGGATTGAGACACGTGAGAGGGTTTTTATTTTATTATAACCAAACATTAATACGTTGGAGATTTCTTTTGACAAAACGGATAAAACACAAGGCTTAATTAAAATTAGCGTAAACAAGGCTGATTTTCAACCTGGTGTTGATCAAAAAATAAAAGAGTATAGTCGAACTGCCAGTATCAAAGGTTTTAGGAAGGGGAAGGTTCCCGCTGGAATGATTCGGAAAATGTATGGAACTGCTCTTATTGTTGATGAGATCAACAAACTGGTTTCTGAAAAACTGAACAGCTATTTAAGGGAGGGCGAAACACAATTCCTGGGTGAACCTCTTCCCGAAAAAGCTGACGAATCTTTTGACTGGGAGAATCAGGAGGTTTTCGATTTTAGTTATCGAATTGGGTTTGCCCAACCATTTGAGCTGAAAATTGATAAGAAGTTAAAAATCGATAAGTATTCAATCAAAGTTGATGATTCTGTCATTGATGAAACCATTGAAAACCTACAAAGGCAGTTTGGTGAAATGGAGAACCCTGACACCAGCTCGGAAAAAGACACGCTATATGGTCAAGCCACCAGTTCTGATGGTTTACTTGATCAGGAAATCAGTATTGACTTGAGGGATATTGAAAAATCATACCTTAAGAAGCTAGTTGGTATTAAGGTTGACACTGAAGTTCAGTTAGACGCGAGGAAGAGTTTCAAAAATGAAAATGCGATTAAGTCTCAGGTTCGTCTGAACGAGGATGATTTCAAGAAATTGAGAAAATTCAGCTTTGTCTTAAAAGGCATTAACCATCACAAACTTGCTCCGGTGGATCAAACATTGTTTGATAAAGCCTTTGGTGAGGGAAGTGTCCAAGATCAGCAGGAGTTTCGATTGAGAATAAAAGACGCAGTTTCGGGGAATTATAAGTCGGAAAGCGAAAAATTCTTCGAAATCCAATTGGTCGATCGACTTGCGGAAAAAGCTAAGATCGAATTGCCAGATGAATTTCTTAAAAAATGGCTTGTTAAGTCTAATGAAAATTTGACTGAGGAACTGCTGGATCTAGAGTATGGCACTTATGCTAAGGAATTGCGTTGGTCACTAATAAGGAATAAAGTCTTAAAAGATCAGGAAATCAAAGTAGAGAATGAGGATGTGACCAATGAGGCCAAAGAGCTTATCAAGCGTCAATTCGCTGGGTCTGGTCTTCCAGAAATGAATGATCAACTTGACACTTTTGCTCAAAACTATTTACAAGGCGAAAATGGCGAGAACTACATGAAGGTTTTCAATCAAGTACAAAGTGCTAAAGTTCTTGATTATATCAAAGGAGAGGCCACGATAAAAGAGAAAGAGATCAGTCTGGATGACTTTAGAAAGCTTTAAGAGGAACTAAGACTCATCGAAAACAGTTACAAATAAGTCTCTATTAACTAGGGACTTTTTTATTTTTACACCATTCTATAAAACCGAGAAATGCTAAATACCCAGGAACTAAGAAAGTTTGCAGTAAAAGATCATAACATCAGCGGCACAGCTTTTGATGATTACGTTCATCACGTGGAATCAATGACTAGATCAGTTATTGAGGAAAGACCCACAAGGTTTGCTGAAATTGATGTCTTCTCAAGACTTATCATGGATCGAATTATATTCCTTGGAATGCAAGTAGAAGAAAACATAGCTAATATCATTACTGCTCAACTATTGTTTCTGGAATCGGTCGACTCCAAAAAGGACATTTTACTGTATGTGAATAGTCCTGGAGGATCCGTTTACGCAGGTTTAGGCATGTATGACACTATGCAATATGTTAGTCCTGATGTCGCTACAATTTGCACCGGAATGGCTGCTTCGATGGGAGCGGTGTTGCTAGCTGGTGGGGCTGAAAATAAAAGATCTGCCCTTCCTCACGCTCGAATTATGATTCATCAGCCAAGTGGTGGTATGCAAGGTCAATCTCGAGACATGGAGATTACGTTGAAGCAAATGCAGGAACTCAGAAAAGATCTTTATGGGATACTTTCAAAACATTCTGGTAAATCGTACAAGGATATTGAAAAGGATTCCGATCGTGATTATTGGATGCGGGCAGCAGAAGCAAAGGAGTACGGACTTATTGATGAAGTCCTGGTAAAAAACTAAAATTATGGCTCAGGTAACGTGTAGTTTTTGCGGTAGAAATAAGAAGGATGTAGATCTGATGATCTCAGGCATTCACGCCCACATATGCGACAAGTGTATTGCACAGGCTCAGCAAATCCTAAACGAAGAGCTCAAAACAACTTCTGAAACTGACGCACCAAATTTTAAATTGATCAAGCCTGCTGACATGAAAGCGCATCTTGATGAGTTTGTTATTGGACAGGATGAAGCTAAGAAATACATATCTGTTGCTGTCTACAATCACTACAAACGATTGATGCAAAAAAATGAATCAGACGATATTGTAATTGAGAAATCTAATATCGTGATGGTTGGACAAACTGGAACAGGTAAGACTTATCTAGCCAAGACATTAGCAAAAATATTGCAGGTTCCATTTTGCATAGCTGACGCAACGGTTCTTACAGAAGCTGGGTATGTTGGGGAGGACGTTGAAAGCATACTTACTCGACTTTTACAATCAGCCAATTATGATGTAGATGCTGCTGAAAAAGGTATTGTTTACATTGACGAGCTTGATAAGATTGCAAGGAAGTCTGACAATCCTTCCATTACTCGAGATGTAAGTGGTGAGGGTGTCCAGCAAGCTTTGTTGAAATTACTTGAAGGTACGTCTGTGAATGTTCCGCCACAGGGTGGAAGGAAACACCCTGACCAGAAAATGATTACTGTAAATACTGAGAACATTCTCTTTATCTGCGGTGGAGCATTTGACGGTATCGAAAGACACATTGCTAATCGTCTAAATACAAAGCCGATCGGCTTTGCGAGTGACAATGATTTTAATTCTGGAGTGATTGACAAGGAGAACCTCCTTCAATACATTACTGCGCAAGACATCAAGAGTTTTGGACTGATACCTGAGCTCATCGGACGTCTTCCAGTATTGACTCATCTTGATCCATTGAATGAGGATGCATTAAAGCAAATATTGACTGAGCCAAAAAATGCTTTGATGAAACAGTATACAAAGCTCTTCGAGATGGAAGATGTAAAGCTAGAAGTCAAAGACAAAGCTTTAGATTACATTGTTGGAAAAGCTCTTGAATTTAAGCTCGGTGCCCGAGGGCTTAGATCTATTTGTGAAGCAATTATAACCGACGCAATGTTTGAATTGCCATCCAATACAGACATCAAGGAGATTGTGATTACCAAAGATTACGCTACTGAAAAGTTCGAAAAATCGAAATTCAATAAGCTAAGAGCTGCCTGATTCTTCCAGCCAGTCTACAATGATTTGAGCTGCTTTTCGGGAAGCTCTATCGTTACCAATTTTGCTTTTGACCATTTGATAGTCAGCTAGGATCCCAGCACAATAGTTTTGGTCGTTTAGTATCAAGTCAAGCTCAGCTAAGACAGTTGCAGGCTTGCAATTCTTTCCAGAAAACTCCTTTATTACCTCCTTTTTAGCAACCTGATTCACCAAGGAAGCCTGTTTAACTCTACCTCCGTTCAAGTGAACATAAACTTGAGGGCAATTAAGGCTTGCAGATTCCAACGAATCGTTGGGAGAAACAACCATTGCAGCATTACAGTTTCTGAAGAGATCGTATTTGGGCACTTCAGTTACGCAAACATTTCCCAAAGACTCAAACGAGATAAAAACTTCCTTTGAGTCACTCGTCACTGCAATTTGCCAATTGTAGTTCTGCTTTTCTTGAATCATTCTGTAAATGAATGATTTGGCTCTTCTGGCTTGCTTTCTTCCGCTCCCTGGTATTACTGCTATGTTGACCTCATTCTCATTGAGAGAAAAATCGTCTTCGAATTTATGCTCCTTTATAAGTTCCACAGCAGGATTACCTATGTAGTCAGCGTTCATGCGTTTTGACATCAAAAAGTCAAAGTCGACCGGAGTTGTCGCAAGAAATTTGATTGATGAGTGATCTAGCAAGTTCAAATTTTCGCCATCTACCTTGGTTTTCATCGAACTACCCGCAATCAAACAGGTCTTGATTTTCGCCTGTCTAGCAGAGCGTGAAACATTTACGAATCGTTTGTCAAAACCAACCAGGATGAGGACATCTGGATTTGCTTCGAAAACCTTTCGCTTTACTTTTTTAACAATCCCAAATGATCTTATTGGCCAAATACTAGGTCCATTGAGCGAGGAGCAGTAATCACCAGCTTGGGCCTCATCAGGAACTATCCTTCCTTCGAAATCTAAAAACTCAGCTCGAACATCAAGCGAAGCTATTTGATTTGCAATCTTAGACCCCAATAAATCTAGATGCTTGTTACTTGAAACAATAAAATACTTCATCCCTGTTTATCAAACCTCAAGTTTAATAGAACGATCTCACAAAGTGATGTGATGGAGTAGTTGTAAATCGACAGTTGCAGGAAATTTGATGACTATTTCAATGAAAGAGTACCAGCATCAAACTAGAGAATATTAAAACTGATTTTGGTGCATGAACACTTTACGAGATCAGGAAAAGTCAATTCTTCACGAATTTTCTTGTGTACCGGTTCTCTTCTGAAACAATGTTCAAAATGTAGGTTCCATTTTTTAAAGGCGAATGTCTATTCGAAAATCATCGTAAACTGATCGTTCCTATGAAAAATGTAGTGCAACGTTAAGCTAGCAGGCCAATCCATCTAAAACAAAACATGATAATCAACGATGGACATCCCGGATTTAAAATTCAATTTTTAAGAAAAAAAATCAAGTCATTGAATAAATTGTCAGTTCATTCTGCAGGCTATATTCAGCTGAAGAAAATATGGGTAAGTTGTGCTGAACTGGTTATGTATATGAAACTAAACACCAAAATATGAAGAGTAACAAATTGATTCCGCTAATCTGCTTTCTTGGCGTCTCATTTTGTGGACACGCACAAAATGAAAATGAGGACTGCAAAGCCTTTATTGACGTCTATGTGGCCCAATATGAAGGCGAGTGTAAAAAAGGTCTCGCAGACGGAGATGGAAAAACCATAGGGAAGGATTACTATGTAGGACAATTCAAAAAAGGCAAGCCGCACGGTGATGGTAAATTCACTTGGGAGAATGGTAATTTTTACGATGGGAAGTGGAAAAAGGGACTAAAAAATGGTCTTGGTAAATTGGTCCTTAGGAGAGAGTTGATGGGTGACAGTACGATCGTTGGCGTGTGGAAGAATGATGCCTACGTTGGAGAGGAAGAGATCGCCGATTGGAAAGTGATCTCAAGCAGGGGAGTTACGCGATACAAATTTCAGCAAATCTCTGAAGACGATGCAAACAACGAAGTCCAGATTAAGTTCAGAAGAAACGGTACAAAATTCAATCTAATGCAAGCACTGCAGCTGTCCGGAAGTGGTATTCAATTCGCAGACCAACTGGCTGTTGGATTTAAAGGTGCAACCTTTCCCTTTGAAGGCCGAGTTGATATGACAGTTCCAAACCAACTGAACACCAACACATACTACGTTTCCTTCGAATACATAATCAATAAGCCAGGCAAATGGGTCCTGACTTTTGATTTGTAAGAAGAATCCGAACAATTTTAATCAAAAAAAAGCCCTAACAAATGTTAGGGCTTTTTTAATTATCGTTAAATAACGAATCTATTTAATCGTTATCGTCAATGTATCATCATCACCAGCTCCAAGAACCTCCGCTTCAGAAGCTACCGCTGCAGCTCCCAAATTAATTATCACGGTTGGAGGGGTAGCTTGACCCGTTGTCAACACTTGTATTGAGATATTACCTGAACTTTCTCCAGCTTTGATTGTAACAAAACCTCCACCATTGGTTACGTCATTGTAATCAACAGCTGCTACAGCTGTACTTGCAGCATCTATGGTATAAGGAATTGTAACATCTGCAAATGCAGTACTAGCATCTCCACTTAGAGTATCCGTCAAAGCAACGGCATAATTAAACACCTCAAAGGAAGAAGCCGTAGCAGTAGTGTCAGTGAACGCAAATCTCTTCGCATCATCTTGAATAAGAATCTTAACAGTATCCTCACCAAGTGTGACATTTCTACCTGCCATTGCAACGTTTGTAACAATAAACGACAATGAATCAACTCCTTCAGCATTTGCGGTAGCTGAAAGTGCCCCATCATCAGCGATGATCAGTTCAAAATCCGAACTTGTCTCTCCAGCATCGATAGATATACCAACTCCTGGTACTGCAAGACCAGTTGCATTGTTAAAACTATAACTACCACCACCAAGGGAGCTAGTAGGGTCAACAGTCAGATCGTATGTCAAAGCAACGTCTGCAGCATATCCAAGATCAATCGAAAATTTAATTGTATCACTTGGGCTATTCTCTATATGACTTGCTGAAGTTGCAGAAAGATCAAACCCAAGTGGGCTATCAGCGATATTAACAATTGCTGTTCTCAGTGCATCTGTTCCGCCACGTCCAACAGCAATATTTCCAGCTGCATTTGAAGCAGATGTCAATGTGATGTTAAGCGTCTTGGTCCCATCAGTTATCGCATCCGTCAACAGTGTAACATCAAGGTCCACGTTGTCGAAATTTTGAAAATCATCAGGAGTAGCAGACTGCTTGTGTGGAATGACAATAGAACCACCAGTTGCTGTTGCACCAGTAATCGTAAAATCAGTACCAAACACAGCCGTACCAGACAAGTCATAGTTTACTGTTATATCTGACTCTGTACCCGTTGGGTTCTCAATGCTAAAAGTGACTGTACCATCAGTCTCCTCAACATCTTCGTCGTCAATGACAGCATTTGTACCGTCTGGATTAAAAGCCACATATGCAGGTAACTCTTCAACCGAGCCATACTGCTCTGTTAAATCGAAATCTTCGGTACAAGCCGAAACGACCAACATGGCTATAAGTAAATAATATATATTCTTCATATCAATTTATATTTTAAATATTACCAATTATGGTTGAAACCACATTCTAACATCTGTATCTAGATTCGCCGGGGTATTCGGATTGGCAGCCACCTCATTTGGTGGGTAGTTAAACCTCATCAAAATAGACGAAATGCTAGAAGCAGGAGGTGCAGAAAGTGCTGGTACACCAGTTCTTCTTACGTGATTCCATGCTAACACAGGATGCAAAAATGCAGCAAGATATTGCTCCTCTTGTACTCGCTGCAAAGTAACTGCACCAAGACTTCCCACATAAGCGGTTACCTCAGCAGCAGAAATTGAACCAAGCACTCCAGGGATATCCTGACCCCACCATTCCAAACTATTTGTTACTCCATCTTCATAGTGAGATTGAGCACTACTAAGTCCTGTAAAACCACCGGCTATTGCCAATTCTGCTTTGTATAAATCAATCTCATCTGGTGTCATCCAAATATCTGGTGCATCAGGCCTAATTACATTGTTACTCAAAACCGAAGTTGTCGGATCTGGGAACACATCGTTTCCAGGTGCTTCCAGGTCATTTCTAGCTACCCAGTTGTCCCATCTTGGATCTCCACTTCCATTCAAGAGGGCATCTATAGGGTCTCCAGGACCAAAAACATCTTGACTTTCATTATCAGGGCCAAAAAATGCTGTAATAATTGTGTGCATCCCGTTCTGAGCTCCTGGAGCAGTTCCATATGCCAAAAACGCTGCATCACTATTGTCAGTCATCAATGGCTGACCAAGTGCTGTGTTAATCTGCGCATCAACTGCAGCACCACCGCTTCGAAGCATCATAAGCGTACGAAGTTTCATTGAGTTTGCAAGAATTCTCCACTTAGCCATATCGCCTCCGTAGATCATGTCTCCTACAGAGACATTAAACTCTCCATTGGTTTCTCTAGTGTCAATCAATGTCATCGCTTCATCTAGCAAACCAACCACGCCATTGAGAACAACCTCCTGAGAATCAAAAGTTGGACTAGGAAATTCCTGACCATCGATTGCTTCCGTAAACGGCACTTCTTCCCAAATACTGGTCAATTCGTAATAAATCACGGCCTGAACAACCTTAGCCATTGCCGCTATATTATTACTTGTCGCACCTGCTTCTTCAGCATCTGCAACTACTAATGCTAGATTCCCCAATACTTGCACATACATCATTCCCCAAGTATTTCCCGTCAAGAAAATACTGGTAGCCCCTCTATTAGGGCTATTGAATGTGTTTGAAATGTACTGAGAAACGTCACAAATTCGAGTTCCTAGTTCGGTCACTTTTCGGGCCGAATATTGCACGAACACATACGGAAGTACCGCATTTGGATCTGCTGCTGTCGCTACTAATGGATCCGTATTTATATCTAGTGCTTCATCACAAGAGAAAGCTCCAAACAACATTACGAAAGCTAGCGCTACTATTTTTAATCTTTTCATATCTTTCTAAAATTTAGATTAGAAGTTCAATCTTACATTAAAGCCGAAGCTTCTTGTAGAAGGTACACCTGCTCGCTCAATTCCAAAACCATCAGCACCTGAACCAAATAGATTTGATTCTGGATCTATATGTGGAACTTTTGAATACAGAAGCGCAAGGTTTCTTCCTTCTACACCAACTGAAGCACCCTTAATAAAGGTATTAGCTAACAAGCTGGATGGAAGTGCATAAGAAATGCTAACCTCTCTTAGCTTGATGTAAGAAGCATCGAAGATGTAACCCTCTGCAACACTGTTATCATTCAGAGCAGTCCAATAATCTTGAGCATTTCTCAATGGAACTGTATTGTCAGTTCGGGTAGCAGTACCATCACCATTGTCAGTAAGGATAATTCCTTCTGTATCAATAAAAGTACCTCCTCTATTCTGAAGAGTTTCTGTTACTAGGCCTCCAGTTTGCAGTCCTTCAACTGTAGAAGACTTCATGATACCTCCCCATTTGACATCTGCAGTAACTGAAAGAGAAATTCCCTTGTAGCTAAGTACGTTTGTCCATCCTCCAGTCCAATCTGGAAGTACTGAACCCCACGTCTGCGCTTCACCAGCAACTCTTCTTCCGGTCTCTGGATCGATTACAGGTCTGTTTGTCAGACTGTCTCTTTCCCAACCAATTGCAAATAGTTGAAATTCCTCTCCTGGTACAGCTACAACTTGAACACTATTAAATGCAGATGCAATAAGTGTTCTCTCCAGTCCGTCTGCTAGTTCTACTACAGTAGACTCAACATGAGAGAAGTTTACAATTGAATTCCAACTGAAGTCTCCAGACTGAATTGGTGTTGCATCAATTGTAAGTTCGAATCCTTCCTGATCTACACGGCCTACATTAGTAAGTCTCGTAGCAAATCCGGTAGTTTGTGGAATTGGCAATGCCAAAATTTGATTCTCATTCTTCGTTGTAAAGTATGATGCATCCAGTCCAATTTTTCCATCAAACAGCTGCAAGTCCAAGCCAAACTCTAACGTAGTTTGTTGCTCTGGTAGCAAATCTGCTGGTGGAATCTGAGTACCTACCGCATATGCCAATCTACCATTGAATGGGAAATTATTGTTCAAGCTATACTGTCCGTTTGCTGTTGTGATTGGAGCAAAGTTGAAGTTTAGCAAGTATGGCTGAGTATCGTTACCAACCTGAGCCCAACTAGCTCTCAACTTACCATATGACAACACATTGTTCGCAATGTCAAATGCGTTAGTAAATACAAACGCCAAGCTAGCAGATGGGTAGAAGTATGAGTTGTTGTCCAAAGGCAATGTTGAAGACCAGTCATTTCTGGCAGTCAATGTCAATGTTGCCCAGTTTTGGTACCCTACCTCAGCAGAACCATAAAGTCCAAGTAGCTTCTGCTCAGTAAAGTCTCTAATTGCGATCGTCTGCGCAGCATTTGCTGGGCTAAACAATTCAGGAATCAAAAGAGAAACACCTTGAATTCTTTGTCTTTCAAACAATCTCTTGTTGTACTGAAATCCTCCAAGAACATTCAAAGAAATATCAGAGGTAAGGTCAGTAGAATATGAAGCGATGATGTCAGCAGTGACTTCGCTTCTTCTTATGTTATCTGAATCAAACGTACCATCAATTCTTTGCGCCGTTCCTTTACTGTTTTCAATGAAACGCTTATCATCTTGTAAATCAGCACCAACTCTTCCCATCAGCGCAAAGCCTTCGAAAGGTTTGTAAGTCAACTGGAAATTACCAATAATTCGATCATCGTCTCTATCGTTTGCGTTCTCGTTCTGAACCCAAAATGGGTTGTTCGAGAGGGCAACTCCATCAGCCGACTTGGTAGGAGTGTTAATTTGATTCCCACTTGCATCTTTCCATGGTTTGAATAAGTTCTGATCCAATGTACTACTGAAAGATCCTAATCCAATAATGTTTGGATCATTCGCACCAGTTACACCAGTTCCCTCAGACTGTGTTTTGATATACTGCACTCCAAATCTTGAAGAAAGCTTATCACTATGCTTAACACCCGCATTCAGACCAATTGTAGTTCTGTCTAGAGACGCTCCAGGAAGAATACCTGTTTGATTAAGTGTTGTAGCACTTATTCTATAGTCCATTCTTTCACTAGCATCAGAAACTGATACATTGTTGATGTAGCTAACACCAGTTTCGAAGAAGTCTCTGATACCATTGTCTTCTACAGCGCGTAGTGGACCTGTCTCTCCTGTAATAGCCAAGTTCTCAACAGTTTGTCCAATAATTCTAGGTCCCCAGTCAAATCCAACTCGAGTAGAATCATACTTAGTAAGAGATCCCTGAGCGTATTCTTGCTGATAATCTGGAATTCTGAATAGCTTGTCAAATCTCACAGATGAATTGATCGTCACAGATGCGCTTCCATCGGCATTTGACTTTCCTCTTTTGGAAGTCACAATGATCGCACCTGCAGCAGCTCGAGAGCCATAAAGTGCAGTAGCAGCAGCTCCTTTCAGAACGTTGATAGACTCAACATCATCAGGGTTGATTACTCCAGCTCCATTTTGGAAATCTCTGTTTCCAGTAATTCTAGATCCACTTGGAGTTTGTGCGTTGTTGATCATTACTCCATCTACAATCCACAATGGGTTGTTTCTTCCACTTAAAGAAGAAACTCCTCTAATTGTGATCTTCGAAGATGATCCAAGGTTACCACCAGTGTTCGTGATTTGAACACCCGTAACTTTTCCTTGCAGTGAGTTAACAATATTTGCCTCACGTGCTTTCACAAGGTCATCACCTTTAACGACATCGATTCCGTATCCAATGGACCGGGCTTCCTTCTCAATACCAAGTGCAGTTACTACAACTTCTTGTAGTTCTGTAACTCCGCCTAAGGTAATGTCGATAATAGATCGCGATCCCACTTCAATTTCCTGTGTTTCAAATCCCACATAGGAAAAAACAAGTGTAGCTCCGTCTTCTACAGTTAGTCGGTATGCACCGTCTAGGTCAGTAGTCGCTCCGGTTGTTGTGCCTTTAATCACAACATTCACTCCGGGAAGTCCTTCACCATTATCATCGGTGATCTTTCCGGATACTGTTCTTTGAGCCATTGCACTAAATGCAAAGGCAGTAAAGAACACAAAACATAGTAGTAAAATCCTCTTCATACTTACTAGTTAAATGTTAAACAATAAATTTTGAACCTGAAATATATTACTTTTTTAAGATTTCTTAACAAAATAAAACCGTCTAAATGTCCAAGGTAGTCAGCGCTCATTCGTTATAAGAACATTTTATCAAAGAATCTTCTTCAAAAGATGCAATTACTCCAAATTATCATTGCTGACTTCAAGTTTCACTTGAATTTTATTCCGTTACGTTAAAATGCTAAAAAACAACATGAAAAAGCAACTATTCATGGCATTACACGTATGACCCTGAATTCTATCCTACGGTTGGATTTACGACCATCCTCGGTGTTGTTTGACTCAATAGGCTGTTGATCTCCTAATCCTTTAAAGGACAGTCTTGACCTATCTATTTGACGATTCACTATTTCCTGAAGTACTTTTTCAGCGCGCTTTTCTGACAATGTTTGATTATATGACTTGCTACCCAAATTGTCTGTATGGCCACTTATTTCTACGGCCATTCCTGGGTTTTCTCTTAGTATTTCAACCACATTAGCCAGCTCAGACAACGATTTATCATCTAATTCATAAGAATTAAGCTCAAAATAGATGTTTCTAAGTACCAAAAATTCATTGACTGAGATAGGTTTTAACCTTATCTCAATTGTGTCGGGAGCGATGAGAGAATTGGACTCTGTAAAGAAATTACTTTCATGAAATAGATAGCCTTTCTTCTTTACATATGAAGCTATATCAACGTCTGAGGGTAATACCATTGTGTAACCACCAGAAATGGAATCGGATTCACCCTCAAATAGTAGTGAATTTTTTTCTAGGTCAACGATCTCAATTTTAGCTTTGATTGGTTTTGAAGTTTTCGCATCAATAACTTTACCCACAATGTAGGTTGTGGGCTTAGCTTGGTGACTCTTGGGTAAAGTAAAAGTTACAATTTTGCTATCAATAATTCTACCATCTTTTTGCTCTTCTTTAGCAAAATACGCTGTTTTTCCATCTCCAGCTATCAATAGTGCCACTTCATCATCGTGCGAATTTATGGGATAACCCAGGTTGGTTGGGTCTGTCCATGATGAATCCATTTTGCTGGACCGCATCAGATCAAAACCGCCCATGCCCACGAAGCTATTTGACGAAAAAAAGATGGTTTCTCCATTTGGATGAATAAACGGAGTGGTCTCGTCCTTAAACGAGTTTATGGAATTTCCAAGATTGATCGGCTTTGACCACCCTTTATTGGCATATTCAGAGAACCATAAATCTCTCCCACCTTGTCCTCCGGGTCTATTTGAGGAGAAGTAAATGGTTTTTCCATCCGCTGAGAGGGCTGGTTGCGACTCCCAATACTGGGAATTGACTGATTTACCTAGATTTCGCGGCTTAGACCATTGTTCGCCTGCTTTTCTGGAAATGTATAAATCACAGCTCCCAAATGAGTCTCGCTTATCGCATGATGTGAAAATCATTACTTTTCCGTCCGCCGAAATGGTGCATGCACCCTCGTTCAGTTGAGAATTGATTCGAGATGAAACAGACCGTGCCTCAGTCCAAGCTCCGTCTCTGAAATAACTGACCACAATGTCCTCGTCACCATCAATTAAATCACGCTTGGTAAAAACAAGCGTCGAATTATCAATGGTGATTGTTGGTAGATATTGAAGTGCGTATTTGTTTATCTGAGGTGGCAATGCGGATATTTCCAGTTTCGTGTCTCTCTTGATTTCGCTAATAGCAAAATCCAGACTTTTATTCAAGAGAGCCATTTCTCTACCAGATCGAGCATCAGGTACAATTTCGAACAGATTATTTATATACTCTTGCGAGCGTACATACTCCCCTCTGGCAAAAGCCAAGGAAGCCATTCGATTTAAAATGGTAGGATTTGGCAGTGATGTCTTTTCTAGGTAGGCTTTAAGATTTGAATAAACCGAATCTTCCATCCCCATCGCGTTATATAAGCTCCCAATTCTCATATGAGCCTCGTAGAATGACGGATCTTGTTTTAAAGCAGAGCCGAAAAAGGTAATTGCAGCGTCAAAATCGCGCTCTTTGGCTTTATTCTGCCCTTTTTCGTAGAGTTTAAGGGCCTTTTTGTTGGAGCTTGAAAGAGATTGCTGAGCATGACTAAAGGTGCTACTTAACCCAAGAACTAGGTAAGCAATAATTCTTCCTATGGAATATCGAGGTATTTGTGTGTTTGGAGGGAGATTTGCCATTTTGGTTTTTGCTTCACAAACTCAACGATCAAAGGTGTCACTTCTTTTGATTTAGACCACTCTCGTTGCAGATATAATTTTGAACGTTCTCCTATTTTATTTGAATGCTCTTGTGCCCACTTGAAGTCCGACTTGTTGAAAACAATCACCTTAAGTTCATCTGATTTTGCATAAAACTCCTCTTTTGGTTCTTTGAACTTCTTTGGAGAAAAACAGACCCAGTCCCATTTCCCAGTCAGGGGATAGGCACCAGAGGTCTCAATATTCGTTTTCATGCCCATCGAGTGAATTTCGTTTGTCAGCTCAGACAAATCGTACATCAATGGTTCGCCTCCAGTAATAACGACTATCTCTGCATTTGACCTCTCGGCCTCCAAGGCAAGCTCCTCTACAGAAACCCAGCCAAGCTGAGAGGCATCCCATGATTCTTTCACGTCACACCAATGACAGCCCACATCACATCCGCCAAGTCTGATAAAGTACGCAGATTTACCTGTGTGGAACCCCTCACCCTGGATGGTGTGGAAAGACTCCATAACTGGGAGAAAATGCGGATCAGAGGTTTCTGGCTTCATATGCTTTCAGTGTGTTTACCAGAAGTGAAGCAATGGTCATCGGACCAACCCCTCCAGGCACAGGTGTGATATAGCTCGCAATCGGAGCTACGCTTTCATAATCGACATCACCAGAAAGCCGAAAACCAGATTTTTTGCTAGCATCCTGTACCCTACTTGTCCCTACATCGATTACCACGGCACCCTCCTTAACCATGTCTATGGTTATCAAGTTGGGTTTGCCAACTGCACTTATCAGGATATCGGCTTCCCGTGTGTGCTTAGCTAAGTCCTTTGTATGTTCGTGACATACTGTGACGGTCGCATTTCCGTCCTGCAACAACATCAGACTAAGGGGTGCTCCGACTAGCCGACTAGCTCCCACCACAACGCATTCTTTCCCCAATGTTTCAATTTCATATCTCTTGATTAGTTCCATCACTCCGAAAGGGGTGGCAGGCAGCAAAAGGTGGTGATTAGCTACGATGCTACCAAAATTTCTATTAGTAAATCCATCGACATCCTTGGAGGGCAAAATCGTATCGGTTACGTGCTCGACAGAGATGTGATCCGGAAGTGGAATTTGCACAATGAAACCGTCGATATCATCATCCTCATTCAGTTTTACGACATGTTTAAGTAATTTTTCTTCGGTAAGAGAACTTGCAAAAGTCAAAAGTGTATATTCAAAACCGACGGCTTTGCATGCGCTTACTTTACCATTTACATAGGTGTGACTTGGTGCGTCATCGCCAACTATTATAATAGCAAGATGAGGCACCCGATGCCCCTTTTCCTTTAGGGAATCAACCTTTACTTTGATCTCCTCTTTGATCTCTGCTGAAGTTTTTCGACCGTCTATAATGGTTGGCATGATTATAAAGTTGGAAGTAAGAAGCGGGAAGTGGGAAAGTAGAAAAGTGTCATAATCATTTCAATTTATTTCTAAATGCAATCATCATATTCATAGGATCAAAACAACGCAAATAAAAAGAGTCAAACTCTTCCGTCGAAATATATTGTCTTCCTTTCGCTTTATACAAACAGGTGACAACTTCAGCCAGAGATCTAATCGCATAACCTAAAAATCTTCTAAACTCAGAATTCGACTGCAGTATTGATCCTTCGGAAATATTAAGAGCGATTGAATCTGAGGCTCTTCTTATTTGCGAAATAATGTTGTACTTCCTCTTCTACGGGAAACATACCAGAAGCCACAAAAATGTCCTCCCCCAACTGCATCGATTCTTGCCATATCCTTAGTTTTTCAAACTTGAAACCTTTCTGGCGGTTTTCCAACTTCTCACCTCCCACTTCCTCTAATCTAGTTTTAACACAGCCATAAATGCTTCCTGGGGTATCTCCACATTTCCAACTTGTCTCATTCTTTTCTTACCCTTCTTCTGCTTCTCTAATAATTTTCTTTTCCTTGAAATATCCCCTCCGTAGCACTTTGCCAGCACATTTTTGCGCATCGCTCGTACCGACTCTCTTGCAATAATCTTTGTTCCAATTGCCGCTTGAACCGCGATTTCAAACATTTGTCTCGGGATCAACTCCCTCAATTTTTCACACAGTCTTTTCCCCCATTCATATGCCTTATCACGATGCACAATCGCTGACAAAGCATCCACTTTATCTCCGTTTAACATGATGTCTAATTTCACCATGTTCGACTGCCGATATCCGATCAATTCATAGTCCAAAGAAGCGTACCCGCGAGAGATGGTTTTTAGCTTATCGAAGAAATCAAAAACGATCTCAGCAAGCGGTAATTCGAAGCTCAGTTCTACTCTGTCCGATGTTAAATAAACCTGGTTTTTTATCTCTCCTCTTTTGTCAACACAAAGCGCAATTACAGGTCCGATATACTCAGATTTTGTGATGATTTGTGCTCGGATAAATGGCTCTTCGATGTGATCAATGAATGTGGGTTCTGGTAGCTCCGAAGGAGCGCTCACTTTTAGTATATCTCCGTTGTTTTCAATCGCATGGAACTGCACAGATGGAACAGTTGTAATCACCGTCATTCCAAACTCTCTTTCGAGCCTTTCCTGAACAATTTCCATATGGAGCATGCCCAGGAATCCACAGCGAAATCCAAAGCCCAGGGCCATTGAAGTTTCAGGTTCCCAAATGAGTGCTGCATCATTCAATTGTAATTTCTCCATTGATGCTCTCAGCTCCTCAAATTCGCTGGTCTCTACGGGATAAATACCTGCGAAAACCATCGGCTTTACATCCTCAAACCCCTTAATGAGCTCTTGTGTAGGGTTGCTTACGTGTGTAATCGTATCTCCAACCTTCACTTCTTTAGCAACCTTAATTCCTGAAATCAGATATCCTACATTCCCAGCCGAAATTGTCTTTCTTGAATCATGCTCTAATTTCAGAACCCCGATCTCATCCGCATCGTACGTTTTTCCAGTATTCACGAACTTCACCTTATCTCCTTGACTCAATTTCCCATTAAAAACGCGGAAGAATACCTCAATTCCTCTATATGGATTGAAAACAGAGTCAAAAATCATCGCTTGCAAAGGCTCATTTGGATCGCCAGTTGGTGCTGGTACTTTTTCAACGATAGCCTCTAGAATATCTGTAATTCCAATTCCCTCTTTTGCACTAGCATGCAGAATATCCTCCTTTTCACATCCGATTAAGTCAATAATCTGATCGGATACTTCATCAGGCATAGCACCTGGCAAGTCAATTTTATTTAAGACTGGGATGACTTCAAGGTCATGCTCCAAAGCAAGATATAAGTTGGAAATAGTCTGGGCTTCAATTCCTTGAGAAGCATCAACGATTAGGAGAGCACCTTCGCAAGCAGCGATAGATCTTGAAACTTCGTACGAAAAGTCAACGTGACCAGGTGTATCGATCAAATTAAGCGTATACGCTTGCCCTTCTTGTTCGTAATCCATTTGGATTGCATGACTTTTGATCGTTATGCCCCTCTCGCGTTCCAAATCCATATTATCTAGCAATTGGGCTTGCATGTCCCTTGAGGAGACGGTTTTAGTACTCTCCAGCAAGCGATCCGCTAACGTGCTTTTTCCATGGTCGATGTGGGCGATGATACAGAAGTTTCTAATATTCTTCATAGGTTAGCCTCTGGCTATTCCAATATTTCACATTCCAAAATTTGAAAATGAGGCGCAAAGTTAACACCCCCTGAACCCCCTTCAAAGAGGATTAACTCAATTAGCAAAAAAACTGATTATTGCTTGTTCTTCGTATCTATCACGATCGTTACCGGACCATCATTTATGAGAGAAATTTGCATATCAGCCCCAAACTCGCCGGTTCTTATTTCTGTTGTGACTTCCTTTTGAATTGTTTCTACAAAAGACTCATACAGTGGTATCGCAATATCTGGTTTGGCGGCCTTGATATATGAGGGTCGATTACCTTTCTTGGTACTGGCTTGTAACGTAAACTGACTAACCACCAATACCTCACCGTTGCAATCAAGCAGACTATTGTTCATCACATCTTGTTCATCTGCGAAAATCCGAAGGTTTGCGATTTTTCTTGTTAACCAGTCTATGTCGGATTGATCGTCAGCATCTTCAATTCCCAACAAAACAAGCAGCCCTTTACTAATCTGCGACTTCACCGAACCAGCGATCGAAACCGACGCTGAAGTGACTCGCTGAATCACGGCTACCATGCATAAATCATTTTTAGCATGTCATTGGGTTTGTAGTACTTAAGCCCTGGTTCATTTTTCTTAGAAACCATGTACATAGCTTCTGCAACTTCTTGTCCCTTGATTGCCCATAGCCGCTTCTTTGAACCAATAACAAAAAAAGAAAGTAGCGTGCTGAAGAATTTTCCAATTATCTCCAGCGGCCTAAATTCATCACGATTACCTAAGAGAAGTGATGGCTGAAAGATGCTCAATGACTTCATTTCCAATTTGGCTAATGCCTCCTCTAGTTTACCCTTTGTCTCATTGTAGAATAGTGGCGATTGAGAGTTTGCACCTAAGGATGTAACAACCAGAAACTGCTGAAAGCTTGGTTGATCTTTCGTGAGCATCGCAAGCTCGATCGGATACTCCAAGTCTATTTTAATAAAATTTTCTTTGGATCCTGCCTTTTTTCTCGTTGTTCCCAATGTGCAATACACATCATCCGCATTCATTTGGTCCTTGTGTTCAGACAGCTTATCAAAGTCTTTGACTAATACTATTTTCAGTCGATCATCTTTGAAATCCAAGTCTCTTCTGGTAAGGATTTTGATTTCCTCATAAGAATTCTTTTCCAACAAGTGATTTACCAGTGCCTTTCCAACCAAGCCAGTCGCTCCGACGATAAGAGCCTTTTTTGATGACATAATTAATTAATGGTAATGAGTGTCGCGCAATATATTCTAAACAACCTAATCCAATTGTTCCCAACGCAGGAATTTCGATACATCGCTATCTATTTGCTTCCAAACAAAATAGAGAATTGAAATATCGTCGCTAAACCCTAATATGGGTAGGAAATCGGGAATGGCATCTGTGGGAATTACAAAGTACAAGAGAGCAAAAGTTACGAGGAGAATCGTCCGAGTTGAGAATGCAGTATATCGACCAGAGAGATGCGCTTTTACCATTCTGATGAGCAATTGAATCTTGGTCGAAGCATCCTTCAATTTTTCCGATTTTCCCAATGCAGTATCTAATTTCTCTCCAGCCTGAGAAATGATCTCGTTCAACCTCGTTCTATTGACTGAGGCGCTTTTCGCTTTATTCCAAATTTCTTCTTTCGTCAAGACTAAAAAACTTCTTGTATTTCTTCTTTGATGAACTTTATGGCTTGCTGAGCTGTGTCCATTTCCTCGCCTGCGCCATTTTCCAGAATGGCTCTTGCTAAATCAATTCCTTTGGCTTTTTTGTCAAGGCCATTTGTTGAAGAATTGATAAGTGATATTGTTTGTTCAACGGCAGTGTTAACGTAGGTCCATGCACTGTCCGACATGTACAACTGCTGTGATAAATTGTGATTCACTTCATTCCGAATTTCGTGAATGAGAATTTGCTGGAATTCTTCGGCGGAATAGTCCGGGCTTCCTAATCTGGAGAGCAGGTTACTAGGCGTAATTCTTTCGAGCAGCAGGATTACTCTCTCGTAGGCCTGCAATCTGATAGGGACGACAACCTCCTGCGATTTTTGCCTAACGTTAAAGGCAATCTCATCCAACTGCTTTTGCAAAAATGATCGCACGAGTAGATACGCTGCATACAACACAATTACCGCGGGTAAGGTAATTTTCAATAGATCGTAAACCATTTCCATAAAAAGAATTGTTAGAGATTTGATGAACGTCAAAAATAATACTTTTGATACATGAAGCCGCCCATAGAAATTACGGACTCAGCACTTAGCGAGATAAAAAACATCTTAAAAAACAAAGGTATCCCAGAAGAATATGGACTCAGAGTAGGTGTAAGGGGTGCTGGGTGCGGTGTGGCTTTCAAACTCGGCTTTGATAAAAAGAAAGAGATGGACGATGAATATTTTGTTGATGAAGTCCAAGTGTTGATTCAAAAAAAGGAAATGATGTTTCTTGTTGGGAAAAAAATTGAATTTTATGATGAAAGCGATGGCAGGGGCTTTGTATTTGTGTAACCCTTTGCTCTTTTAATATCAACACACAACCTAGGAATAATCCAGCTTTTTCGGGACATTACAGTTGATAATATCTCGCCAGTATTTTAATCAACGTCACAATGAAAGTTTTTAAGACTGCAAGTCTTTGGATTTGTCTATTCGTAGCATTCAGTTCTTCTGCCCAGAGCTGGCTTTCTGGATATCAGTATCGGAAGCCAGTAACTATCGCCGCGGGCGATATTACGGGGACTGGCACGCTGACTGATTTCCCAGTCTTGGTGTCAATCACCTCTTCAGATCTAGACAACAGCACAGCACACGTTACGAGTGCTGATGGGTTTGATATTGTCTTTGCAGATGCAGATGGAACTACTAGAGCTCTTCATCAATTGGTCAGTTTCAACGCAGGTACAGGAGCCATAGTAGCTTGGGTTCAATTAGACCTTGATGGTACAAGTGGCAACACTTTTTACATGTACTATGGAGATTCAGATGTTACAACTGATCAATCTTCGGGCAATACATGGAACAGCAACTACATCGGTGTTTGGCCTCTGGATGAAACTACTTCATCAGCAGGTGCAACCTATTCAGATCTTACAGACAATGGCAATGACCTTACAGACAATGGAGGTACAGGAAATATTGCAGGGAAAGTGGGCAATGCGCAAAATTTCGACGGTACCAATGATTGGCTACAGGTGGATGACAATTCCAGCCTAAGGAACATCACAGACCAATTTACCTTCAGTGCCTGGGTGCAGTTAGACGGCGTACAAGCAGATGATTATGGTATCGTTATTAAAAATGAGGACGGTACCTATTACCAGCATTTAGGCGTGGAGAGTACTGAAAGACCAAGTTGGAGAGTCAGGACAGGTGGAGCCACAACAATCCGGGATAACAGTGATATTGATGCTGATCTAAATGATGGTGCTTGGCATCATCTTGTTGGCGTCTACGATGGTTCCAACATGATTTTTTATGTAGACGGAATGGAGGAAGACAATGTTGTTAAGACTGGCAACGTGGATTCAAATGCAGAACCACTTCTCTTGGGTAGACGAGCTATTGGCGACAATCGATTTTATGATGGCGACATTGATGAGGCCAGGTACCTCAATGTTGGATTATCCGCAGATTGGGTGGGTACGGAATTTACCAATCAAGACGATGCAATAAATTTTGTATCAGCAAGCACCGAAGAATCTATCACCCCAATTGACGGAGGAGTTGCAACAGCAGCATCAAGTGCAATTTTTTCCGGAAATACAACCTCTCTCACGCTTTCTAATTTCACATCATCAGGAACAACTCTGCAATGGCAATCTTCTACTGACGGAGTAAGTTTTACCGATGTTGTGGGAGGCAGCGGTGCCACTGGACTCGTCTATACCACAGCATCCCTAACCGTCGACACTTATTTTCGTTGCATCGTAGATGACGCCACTGAGTCGGTAGCATCAACCTCTGCTCTTGTTACAATTAAAACTGAGTTTGCGAGTGGCTCTGGTCCAACAGGCTACAGCCTGAGGAGAAAGTTAACATTAGACAATACAGAAGTCTCAGGATCGGCAGATCATACCAACTTTCCAGTTCTGATTAGATTGGCGGACAGTAAATTAGTTTCAGATCTAATTTATTCAGGAAATGGTGGAGACGTAGCACATCAAAATGGATATGACATCATTTTCACCTCTTCTGATGGAACGACCGAACTAGATCATCAAATCGAGCAATATGATCCTTCTACAGGAGATTATGTTGCCTGGGTGATGCTTCCCACTCTCAGCTATAATTCTGACACCGAGATTTATATGTATTACGGAAATCCTGCTGTAACTACAGACCCGTCAGACGACATCTTTGATACTGACTATGTTGGTACTTGGCATTTACATGACGAATATGATGATGCAGTCTCTACTGGAAATGATGGAATTTCTTTTGGTGCTGTGAGCAACGATTCAGGAATCATTGCGAATGGTGCTCGTTTTTCCCCTACTGCTGGCGCAAGTGACTTCACACGAATTGAGGTGGGCACATTCGACCCTGATCAAACGGACATCACCGTTAGTGCGTGGTACAATAGAGATGCCACCAACAATGGCACAACTGACGGGCGAATAATTTCCAAATCAGACGGTC
>JBDWQX010000194.1:0-10362 GCA_039986395.1 Cyclobacteriaceae bacterium | reverse complement strand
CAGAGCGAGAATTGGAAGTTCTGAATCATATTGCCGATGGGTTTAAGAGTCAGGAAATTGCCGATAAACTCTTCATTAGCGAGCGCACAGTCGAAGCACACAGGGGCAATATCATGAAAAAACTGCAGGCAAAAAATATGGCTGAGCTAACCAAAAAAGCCATCACTCTTGGCCTGATCCAGAACGTATAGCTCCCGCTTCCGCGTATCGTATCTAGTGAAATTAACTAGGGCTTTTACTGTATTAGCCACCATACTCCTGATCATTGGCAAAATCTACATTTGTTAGTACAAAGAGGGAAGGTTTTGTATTCGTTCAACCAGCTATGAACTTTTCAACCAGACATATGCAAACCTTCCCCTTTTTTTTTCAGCTATTGTCAATATATGTTTGCTGGTCTCCAAATTCAGATTAATGCACTAGATGCAATTATTCCTGACAGTTTTATCTTCGTTTTAGATTGTACTGATAGGAGTTTTATCTACAAATCCTCCGATTGTACAGTGGCTATTCGTGAAATTTTTGCCCTTGACAAATCCCTGGGAATAGATAATCTTTTTGATTCTTCGGAGTATTACAAGTCTGATTCTAGTGAACACTTTTATATGATTCGCAGATTGAGTTCTCACACATTCCTTGGTTTCTTTGTATTGAAGAAAAAATTTTCAAAACAAAGAATCAAAAAAGCACAAGATCATTTTTTTCAGATGGAAAATTCTGACTAGAATGTCGCCAATCTGCTTACTTGTACTGTGCCAGCTCCCTCAAACTTGACATCAGAATTTCTTCTGCCAATCGTACTAGCACTTAAAACCTAAAATTATCAAGGGAAGCAAATCGTCAGTTGAAGTGGTGAGTCATCACCTTTCTTCTCTTCTGTGCTGAAAGCTCGTAAATCAGTAAGGGACATTTTCACTAAAACTGTTTCCAGAATGGCGAAGGCCTAGTGTCGTAGGGAATTCTTAAAACTTGAAGTGATTAGAACTTGGCAAATATTGTTGATAGCAAACGCAATTTCAATTAGTAGTTGCCTGGAACTCACGGATTTTGAAACGCCATTGCACAACCAAGAGCTTGTGGTTGATGGGTTTGTTTCTACTAAGAACGAACCGCACTATGTAAAACTTACAACCTTAGCTGGGATTGATGCTTTAGGCAACAATCTTCTAGGTCAAAATGCTCATGTAGAAATTCAAGAGGTAAATGGACCGAGAGTCATCTTAGGGGAAATTTCCCCTGGTCGTTATCAATTGGAGGCGGGAGCTCTTGTTGTAGAAGAAGGCAAATCTTACCAACTCCACATCAGACTTCAAAATGGAGACACTTATTCATCTTCTGTCGAAACGGTTCCAAAGCCAATCAATGTAGTTTCAAGCGAAGCTGTGCTTAAAAACATCGCTGACGAAGATGTTCTTTCACCCGATTCTTTGGTTCATAATATTGAAATGGAAATCGAGAATATAGACGACAATCACTTTTTCATCACTCAAAGTGATGGTTGGGCTAAAGTTAAATTGGGCTTCGTGTCATGTAAAACAAGACCTCCTCCTTCTCGGGATTTGTGCTGGCAATTCAGGGAATCTATTGATAGAGGTGCACTAAATATTCAATCAAATATTGGACTCTCTAGAGAAAATTATAAAATTACTTCGGTAACTATTCCTGTTGATTCCAGACTGACATATATTGGGTTAGTTGATATAAATGCCATGCCTTCCTCCAGTTACGAGTATTGGAGACTTATCAAAGAACAACTAGATCGTCCAGGAGGATTATTTGATGCTCCGTTCAGACCGATCACAGGGAACATATTAAATGAGTCAACAAACATATCCGCGCTAGGATTTTTTCATACCTATGCTACCACATCTGAAATTGTTTGTTATGATCGATCTGAGGTTAATGCTGTCTTTGAGACTCCCTGGTCTGCATGTATTAGGTGTGTTGAGTGGTATCCAAATTCAACATGGGACAACATTGACGAAATTTTGTGCAGTAACTAGAGGTCTTTAAACGCAGGATTTTAGACATATCTAGTTCCATTTGAATGAGTTTTAACATGATTTAACTGAAGTGTTCTTTTCGAGAATTTTGAATTTCACTCATTGCTTACAAAGCAAAATTGCTTATAACAAAAACACCCTTTTTGACATCAAAAAGGGTGTTTACTCGATTAAAAAGTGAACTCGGAGGGATTCGAACCCCCAATCTCCTGGGCCGTAACCAGGTGCATTATCCAGTTGTGCTACGAGTCCGTTACGGGACGCAAAAGTAACAATTTGCTTTCAAAATTTTCGTTAGCGACGCAGGATTCTATATTTGCGCAAATTTAATTTATATGAAGTATCTGTTTGGAGTTGTGTTGACGCTCTCGTTCTTGTTTTCTGTGGCCCAGGAAGATGGCTTTACTCGTCCAGATATTCCTGGGGAAGTGATGGTAGATTTTGGATTTAATAGCTGGTCAGTGACCCCGGACACACTTGATAGAAAAGGATGGGCTTCAAAGTCTCTCGGTATTTACTACGCCAAGAGGTATGAAATCAGCAACAAGTTTTCTTTTCTCCCAGGTATCGGATTGGGTCTGGAAAGAATGGGCTTTAAGAGTGGCGTGAGTTTTCAAGACTCGGCACTTTTTTATACAAGACTACCATACACAGGAATTACAAAAAACAAAATAACTTTCACATACTTAGACATACCTGTGGAGTTGAGATTCCACCCAAAGGGAACAGAAGATGGCGAAGGATTTTTTGTATCTGCTGGTGGAATATTTGGACTAAAGCTGGGAGCTCACACCAAAATCAAGTACGACGAAGGCAATGGGGTAAAGACGCTCAAAGAGAGTGGAAAATTTAATCTCGAGAGTTTTAGATATGGATATCAGTTTAGACTCGGTTTCAAGGGTATTCACATTTTCTACAAAAAGTATCTTTCCGATGCGTTTAAAGAACCAATCCAAGGTGCCAGCCCGACCATGAAAACAGTTGGAATCAACGTGACTGGCTTCTAACCAAAGAAGAACACAGCTAGGAAACTGAAACAGAAACCCAGGAATCCTCCATACCATACTTCCTTAGGCTGATGATATCCTAAGTACAATCGGGAAGTACTCGTTAGACCAGCAAATAAAATGAAGGCCATTAACACATATGGTAAGGTCACAGCGTCTACAATATTCAATGCTGCGATGATCCCAACGGCACTCCAAATAGCAGTGGAATGAATGCTTATTTTGAACCACTTAGTAACAATAAATAGCAAACCAATAAGGATGGTTACCGCTATGATAATGGTTGAAAATGGCTTGCCTAATTGCAACCGTTCTACAAAAAGGAAAGAAGACACTCCGTACCAAATGAAAATAAGTGAAAAGGGGAGTGGTCGTTCCTCCTTGTTTGTGAGTTCAAGGTTTGAGATCTTAGAAAAGAGCTTTAGCGAGTAGATCGTAAATGCGGGGATAACGCACGTGGTTAGAAAGACAGCGAGAATTAATATTTTGACTGCTCTAAATGGATATGCGAAGAGATCTGGAGCCCCTACGAGCATAACTATACTTAGGTAGGTTGCCATCAGAAGGGGATGACACAAAGCTGAAACGAACTTCATGAAAAACTTCACAATTCTTTTCTTAAGCGTGCCACAGGAATGTTCAATTGCTCCCTGTATTTCGCCACCGTTCTTCTTGCGATGTTGTATCCATGTTCCTTTAGAAGTTTTTCCAGCTTTTCGTCAGACAGCGGCTTGGTCTTCTCTTCTCCTTCTATGATCTGCTTCAACTTATTTTTCACCTCTCGGCTACTCACATCCTCTCCTGATTCCGTGGCTATACCTTCAGAGAAAAAATATTTTAGAGGGAAAACACCAAATTCTGTTTGGATTGATTTGCTGCTAGCTACACGAGAAACAGTGGAGATATCCATATGAATCTGGTCGGCAATGTCCTTAAGGATCATTGGTCTGAGCTTGCTCTCGTCACCTTCTTGAAAATACGCAAACTGAAAATCTATGATTGCCTGCATGGTGTTTAGCAAGGTTTGCTGTCTTTGCCGAATTGCATCAATAAACCACTTAGCGGAATCAAGTTTTTGCTTGATGAACGATACCGTTTCCTTCAGTTTCTTATCTTTCTTATCACTTTTGTCGTACGCCTGTAGCATGTCTGAATAAGACCTGCTTACTTTTAGCTGAGGGGCATTTCTTGAATTAAGAGAGAGCTCTAACTTTTCATCGTTGTTAACGAGAATAAAGTCGGGGATGATGTACTGCGTTTTTGCAACCTCATCACCAGAACCGCCCGGTTTTGGATTGAGCTTAGTTATTTGATAAATAGACTCACGCAGCAGCTCTTCATCATCGACGCTCAATTTTTTTGCGATTTTCTCGTAGTGCTTTTTAGAGAACTCGTTGAAGCACGTGTCAATTATCCGTCGGGCGATTTGAATCTCTTCCAACTCTTCGTCTTTCCTTTCTAACTGAAGTGACAGACATTCCTGCAAACTTCTGGCTCCAATTCCTGCTGGATCGAAATTTTGAATCTTGAATAAGATATTTTCCAACTCTTCCTCGTCGGTTTCAACCCCTTGGGAAAAGGCAAGATCATTTACAATGGCTTCCAGATCTCTTCGAATGTACCCATCGGCATCAATACTTCCGATCAATTGCTTGGCAAGAACCTGTTCGCTTTCGTTTAGCTTAAGATATCCAAGTTGTGAAATTAATTGCTCATGCAGCGATTTGCCAACAGACAGTGGAGATTCTCGCTCCTCCTCATCGGGGCTTCTGCCATCTCCCTGCATTTTGTACCCCGCATAGTCATCTTGCAGATATTCTTCAATACCTTCTTTCTCGTCAACCTCAAAGTCGTCTTCGAAATCTTCTTCCTGCTCCTCTGTTTCTTTTTCCTCTTTCCCTTCCTCCAATGCTGGATTGATTTCTAGCTCTTCCTCCACGCGAGTATCAAGCTCTGCCGTGGGAACTTGCAATAGCTTAATAAACTGAATCTGTTGGGGAGACAGCTTTTGTTGAAGCGACTGGGTAAGAGATAGTTTTTGCATGTACAATTACTGGTAGTCCAAAAATATCACATTAGTTAGTTTTGCCACCCATATATTTTCAGAGGAAGTGGATAAATTGAAAAGAACAAAAATCAGACAAATTTTAGAGGACGGTAAAGTCGGACAAGAAATTTGTGCAATGGGCTGGGTTAGGACCAAGCGAGGAAGCAAGAACGTTGCGTTTGTGGCTTTGAATGACGGATCTTGTATTCGTAACCTTCAAGTTGTTCTGGATACTGAAAAATTTGATGAAGATTTCACACGCAAGATCACTACAGGCGCAAGTCTTTCTATTCTTGGAAATTTGGTGGAATCACAAGGTGCTGGTCAAAGTGTTGAGCTAGTTGCAGAGACAGTCGATATTCTTGGTGAAGCTGATCCAGATAAATTTCCCTTACAGCCAAAGAGACATTCGTTGGAATTTCTCCGAGAAATTGCCCATTTACGTCCACGCACAAACACATTCAGTGCCGTGCTTAGAGTACGTCATGCGATGACCTATGCATTGCATACCTTTTTTCACGAACGTGGCTTCCTAAATCTCCATACACCAATTCTTACCACATCCGACACGGAGGGAGCAGGTGAGACGTTCAAGGTGACCACACTTGATTTAGAAAATATACCTAAGGATGACAATGGTACTATAGACTACAAACAAGATTTTTTCGAGAAAGAGACCAATCTAACGGTGTCAGGTCAACTTGAGGGTGAATTAGCTGCAATGGCCGTTTCAGAGATCTACACATTTGGCCCAACCTTCAGAGCAGAAAACAGCAATACAACTCGGCATTTAGCAGAGTTTTGGATGGTAGAGCCGGAGATGGCGTTTTATAATCTGGATGACACGATGGATTTGGCCGAAGACATGCTGAAGTACCTGGTTGGTTATGCCATCGAAAATTGTGGTGAAGACCTTGAGTTTTTGGAGAAACGAGAACTTGACGAGGAGAAATCAAAGCCTCAAAACGAACGCAACGAGATGAGTCTCTTAGACCGCTTGAAATTTGTCCATGAGAATGATTTTGTCCGACTCCCTTACACAGAGGCAGTCGAAATTTTGAAAAGATCAAAGCCGAACCAGAAGAAGAAATTTCAGTACTTGATTGATGAGTGGGGAGCTGACCTGCAGTCTGAACATGAAAGGTTTCTCGTTGAAAAACACTTCAAGAAGCCTGTGATTCTTTTCGACTACCCCAAAGAGATTAAGGCGTTTTACATGCGTCAGAATGATGATGGTAAGACGGTTGGAGCGATGGATGTTCTATTTCCGGGAATCGGCGAAATTGTTGGTGGTTCCCAGCGAGAAGAGAGACAGGAGAAATTGGAGCAGAGAATGTCAGAGATGGGAGTGCCAGCAGAAGAACTTTGGTGGTACCTTGATACCAGAAGATTCGGCACTGTTCCGCACAGTGGTTATGGACTTGGCTTTGAGCGAATGATTCAGTTTGTAACTGGCATGAACAACATCCGTGACGTAATTCCATTCCCAAGAACTCCGGGCAACTGCGAATTCTAGGGTTCTCTTTATGTTTCTTTGGAATGGATATGACTTAAACACCGGATGCTGTGTAATGTTTTCTGTCCAGTAGAGGAAATTCGTTTAGATCGTAACTTTTTCTTTATGCATTCATCTTATTAATGGTTATGAATTGACAAAAGATGAATGAGCTATTTTTTTATTTACTTCTTTTCAGTAGTGTACTGGGATTTTCACAGGATCAAATCAAAGGGGTGGTTGTGGATGCTAAGACCGGGAAGCCGATTCCGTATGCTTCCATAGGTATAGTAGGTCAGAATGTTGGAACGGTATCCAACGAAGATGGACTCTTCCGCTTAGCGATTCCATCACAGTTTACAGATGACACACTAACTTTTTCTGAGGTGGTGCACGTACGAAAGAAGCTATCCATTGCTTACCTGCTAAATAGCCAGGAAATTGTTATAGCGCTAGAAGAAGCCGTCATGGAACTTAGAACTGTGGAAATTGCCCCTGATAAAGAAAAAAGAAGGTATGAAAAACTAGGTGTAAAGCCGATGTTCTACTGGGGTTCATGTTATGCCAACTTCAAGGGTGGGGCACAAATAGCTCAGCTGATGGAAGCTAGTACTTATCCAGTTTTTCTATCCAAGGCTAGGATAAAAATAGGAGATAATAATCTTGGAAAAGCCAAAATGAGAGTACGAGTGCTTGAAAAAAAGGCAAATGGAATGCCGGGATCGGATGTATTCGAGGGAGTCTTTATGAACATAGCCTACCAGGAAGGGTGGATTGAGATTGATCTGAGCCACGCGAATTTGATCTTTGCCGAAGACTTCTTTGTTTGTTTTGAGTTTTTAAATGTATTGTGGCAACCAACAGATGGTTATTTCTCTATTGTGTGCCGTGAGACCGACACTTTTTCCAAAAAGCAACTTGTGCGCAATACCAGCTTGGGAAAATGGCAACACTCTTTGCCAGGACAAAGGCATATTTATACCATTGGAGCAGAGGTGTATAGATCGAAGTGATACTTATTGACAAAACTTTAATTTATGGGAACCTAGGTTCAGACATGCGAGTTAATAATCCTTTTTGTCGCAGATATGAACAACATCCGTGACGTCATTCCATTCCCAAGAACTCCGGGTAACTGCGAATTCTAAGAATCGAAGCAATCCCTTGACTAATTGGTATATTTATCTGGAATAAATCAATACCATGGAGACAATTCTTTCTCTTTCAGAATCAATATCTACAGTGCACAAGTTCGTTTGGGTGCTTATTTGCCTGGTACTCTTCTGGACGCTGGAGGTGATAATCCCTTTGTTCAAACATGACTACAAAAAACTAAAGCACGATGGTGTAAATCTTGTTTTTTTCCTTTTTGTAATGGTCATAAATGTGGGTGTGGGAGTAGCCACAGTGGGAGTCTTCTATTGGTTGGAACAATCCAGTTTTGGAATTCTAAATTGGGTGGCCCTTCCCATTTGGTTAGAATTCTTGATTGCCTTTGCCGCACTCGATTTCGTTTCCCAATACTCAGCACACTACCTATTGCATCGTGTTAAATGGATGTGGAAGCTCCACATGGTGCATCACAGCGATACGAAAGTAGATGCAACTACAGGTACGCGACAGCACCCGATAGAGTTTATTCTGCGTGAAAGCTTCGCTATTGCGACCGTAGTGATATTTGGAATGCCAGTTGCGTACTACCTTTTTTATCGAATGGTAACCATTTTTTTTACCTATTGGACGCACGCAAATATTCAACTTCCAAATTGGCTAGATAGGACACTCAGTCTGATTATCATCACTCCGAATGCACACAAATTTCATCATCACTTCGAGCGCCCATGGACCGACACAAACTTTGGCAATGTTCTCTCAATCTGGGATCGAATGTTCGGCACGTTCGTTTACGAAAACCCCAATGAGATAAAATATGGGTTAGACGTTGTGGACGAATCCAAGGATGAAGACATAGGGTATCAACTTGGGCTTCCACTTAACAAAGACATCAAAACGGACTACTAAATCTCTACTCGTACTTAAGCGTATCAACTGGGTTGATTGATGACGCTCTAAAACTGTGATATGCCACTGTTGCAAAGGCAACTATAAATGTCAGCAATCCTGAGATTGCATATGGCCATACCTCCATCCCTATTCGGTAGGAAAAACCATTGAGCCATTCTTTTGTCAGCAAGTAAGAGATGGGCACCGCAACCGCAAAGGCGATTGCAATTAGTAGTAGAAACTCTTTGGAAAGCAACATGAGTATTTGAGGGGTCGAAATTCCCAAGACTTTCCTCACACCGATTTCTTTGGTACGCTGCTCCACACTAAAAGTGGCTAGTCCGAATAGGCCCAAGCAAGCTACCAGAATGGTCAAGGCTGAAAAAATGACTGTCACGTTGCTAAGTTTTTTCTCTGCCTTGTAAGAATCGTTAAGTGTGTCGTCGAGGAAAAAATAATCGAATGGCATGTCTGGCATTACCGACTTCCAAGCAGTATTCAGATCTGCAATTGAATTTTCCATGTTACTTCCATCGATCTTGACAGCCACATATTTTATAAAAAGATTGAACGACCCTCGCCTTGTGTTTAGTGTAAGAACAATTGGCGCTATTGGATGATGCTTTGAAACAAAATTGTAATCCTTGACCACACCCACAATTCTCCCTTTCAGCTCATTTCTGAAGTAGTAACGCCTGCCAATTGCTTCCTCAGGAGTTTCCCAACCCATTGACTTCACAAAAGTCTCATTTACCACCAAGGCAAGCGAATCATCTGTTTGTATGCTTTGGTCATAGTCTCTCCCAGCGGCAAGTGGAATTTCAAAGGTTTTGGCAAAATCGTGCCTAAGGTTGAAACGTGCAAAAGGTTTTGATTGCTCCATTTCCTCGAATCGATAATTTCCCACCTGGTGCTTAGCACCAACAATTTCTTCCACAGCTGTCATAGATTTTATCCCTGGACTTTGTAGTGCCGCATTCTTGAAATTCTCGTAATGTTGACCCATGGGTGATCTGATAACCGGGATCATAAGGACATTTTCCTGGCTAAAACCTACCTCTTTGTTTTGTAAAAATTGCAGCTGATTGATTGCTACAATGGTCCCAATAACTAGGCTAATGGAAATCGCAAATTGAGCGGTAACCAAAATTTTTCTAAAACTGAGCCCACTTGTCTTCAAGTGTGCATTTTTTAAGACCAGAATCGTATTAAACGACGACAGAACAAACGCTGGATAGAAGCCAGACAATAGGCCAACCATCAATGCAATTGCTGCCAAACTAAATATGAGGTTTGGTTGAAATAGGAATGTAAACTCGACAGACTTTTCGGTTAATACATTAAAAGCAGGTAGTACAATCGCTACAATTACCAGAGCAATCACCATTGCCAGATAGGTCAGAAAGACAGATTCAAAGATATATTGTTTAATGAGCTGAGACTTTGAACTGCCCAGTGATTTTCTTACCCCCACCTCTTTTGCCCGCTTGGTTGCTCTGGCGGTACTTAGATTAATAAAATTGATTGCCGCGATGACTAGTACGAAGAATGCGATCGCGCCAAAAATGTAAACGCTGTCTACATTACTATTGGCCTCAATTTCGTAGTCCAATTTTGAATAGAGGTGTATATCAGTGAGTGCTTGAAGTTCCATAGTCACATCTTCCTTAATGAAATCAGGAAAAAATTTGTCTATGAAATCGGGAAAGTGTGATTCTACCTGTTCCTTGCTAACATTTTTGTTTAAGGCAACATAGGTCCAGCACGGATTCCAATACCAACTGCCTGGGTAGCGTCCATTGTACC
>JBDWQX010000193.1:0-5380 GCA_039986395.1 Cyclobacteriaceae bacterium | reverse complement strand
TCCAGGCAATACTCCCATTGAGAGGCAAAATTCTCAATGTTGAGAAGGCACAGGAGCACAAGATTTACGACAACGAAGAGATCAAAAATATGATTACCGGTCTCGGGGTTTCATTCGGAACAGAAGAGGATGAGAAAGCCCTGAATATGGAAAAACTTCGGTATCACAAAGTCATTATTATGACGGATGCTGATATTGACGGTAGTCATATTCGAACCCTGATACTTACTTTCTTTTTCAGATACATGAGGCCGCTTATTGAACACGGCTACCTCTACATAGCTCTACCTCCCCTTTACCTAATCAAGAAAGGGAAACAAGAAAGATATGCATGGTCAGAAGAGGACAGAGAACGCGTGGTGAAAGAGATGGTTCCTGACGGTAAAGAAGATTCGGTAAACTTGCAACGCTACAAGGGACTAGGCGAGATGAATCCAGAACAACTCTGGACGACTACAATGGACCCTGAACATAGAAGCTTAAAGCAGGTGACTATAGAGTCTGCAGCAGAGGCAGATCATCTATTCTCGATGCTTATGGGAGACGAGGTTGCTCCTCGGAGAGAATTCATCGAGAAAAATGCGAAGTATGCAAAAGTAGATGTCTAAATTCTAGACAAAATAATTTGATACATTGCTTGTAAAAATTTCCAAATTACGGCAAACGTAAATAGGATTGCCGAACCGAATGCCAATATAATCAGCATGATGAAGTCAACTAATTTTTCCATTGCTCTTAGATTAAGGTTGCTTCAATATACGTTTATTTCAGGCAATTGATAGTATGCACTCAAAACATTTTTTCGATTATGAAATATAATTTTATCAAGAAAGCTTTTTTCCCACTTTTATTTGTTGTTACGGGTCACTTTTTGACTGCCCAAAACTATTGGCAGCAAAGAGTTGAATATGTAATGAACGTAGATTTTGATGTTCAGAATCATCAATTCTCGGGATCACAGAGCATTAAATACTATAATAATAGCCCAGATACGCTATTCAATGTCTTCTACCATCTCTATTTCAATGCTTTTCAGCCGGAAAGCATGATGGATGTCCGAAGTAGGACAATTGAGGACCCAGATGGTCGCGTAAGAGACAGAATTGCAAAATTGAATAATTCTCAGATCGGGTATCACAAAGTGAGCAATGTAAAACAAGATGGTTCTGACCTATCATTCAAAATTGAAGGGACCGTACTTGAAGTAGGTTTAGCGAAACCCATCCTTCCTGGTGCAACGACTGTGCTCAGTCTGGATTTCAATAGCCAGGTGCCCATTCAAATCCGTCGGAGCGGTAGAGACAATGCAGAGGGGATAGATTATTCGATGGCGCAGTGGTTTCCCAAATTAGCTGAATATGACAAGCGCGGCTGGCATGCTCATCCGTATGTAGGTCGTGAATTCTTTGCGCCTTGGGGAGATTTTGAAGTCAACCTCACCATTGATAAGAACTATGTTGTTGCAGCAACTGGGGTCCTCCAAAATGCAGACCAGATAGGTTATGGATATGCTGATGGGCCTGGAGCAAAGGCAAAAGGTAAAAACCACACATGGAAGTTCAAAGCTGAAAATGTCCACGATTTCGTGTGGACAGCGGACCCTGACTATAAGCATGTGATCACCAAAGTCCCCGGTGGACCTGATCTTCATTTCTTCTATCAGGATACACCTGAAACAAAAGAATGGGAGAAGTTGCCGGAATTGTCAGTCAAAGCATTTCAATACATTCAAAAGAACTTTGGTAAATACCCCTTCCCGCACTACTCCATCATTCAGGGTGGTGACGGAGGTATGGAATACCCAATGGCAACCTTGATTACCGGACACAGAAGTTTACAAAGCCTTGTTGGAGTCACCGTTCACGAAGCACTTCATAGTTGGTACCAAGGGCTGCTTGCAAGTAATGAAAGTTACTATTCGTGGATGGACGAGGGATACACCTCGTACGCATCAAGTCTTACCATGGCTCATGTGTTTGATACTGAGGTCGATTGGTTCACCAACGGTAATTATGCAGGCTATTTTGATTTGGCAAAAAGCGGCAAAGAAGAGCCAATGAGTACTCATTCAGATCAGTATGAGACGAATTTCGCCTACAGTCGGGCCGCCTACTCGAAAGGAGCCGTGAGCATAGCACAGCTCGGCTACATTATTGGCGAAGAAGCTAGAGACAAAGTTTTGCTTCGCTATTTCAATGAATGGAAATTCAAGCACCCTGACTTAAATGATTTTGTCAGAGTTGCTGAAAAATCCTCAGGGTTAGAGTTGGATTGGTACTACGACTATTGGATCAATTCAACAAAAACCATTGATTACGGAGTTGGAAGTGTGGAAGAATTTGATGGGAATGTTTTAGTCGAGGTCGTGAGACAAGGCTCTGTGCCTATGCCAATGGATGTCACTGTTACATTTAAGGATGGTTCGAAGAAGATATACTACGCTCCGCTAAGCATCATGAGAGGTGAAAAGAAAAATGAGAGTGGCTTAGAAAGAGTGGTGCTGCCAGATTGGAAATGGACACATCCTAGCTACAATTTTAAAATCGAAGGTTCTCTTGAAAACATTCAATCCATCCAAATCGATGAGAGTGGGCTTCTTGCCGATGTGAATCGTGACAATAACAACTGGACAAAGAAGTAGTTATTTGCTATCCTCTCTTTGTTGAATAGTACCTTTAATGGTCACCATCTGGGTCGGAGAAATCGGATCATTTGAAAAGATGGTGACCGTTTTGTATTGGTTACCTCTCCTTCCAGCTGTATCAAATTTCAATTTCAACATCTGAGATTTTCCCTTCTTCAAATTTTGTGACCTTAATTCGTACGTGACACAACTGCAATTTGACTTGACTTTTCTGAAATTCAACTTCTCTCTGCCGTTGTTTGTTAACTGGAATTCAACGTCCACAACCTCCCCTTCCATCACTTTTCCAAAATCGTAGACTCGCTCCGCAATTTCCAATTTTGCAGAATTGTCTAGTTCTTCCGCGGACATCTCAGGGAAGAACTCTTCAATGGTCGAGATCACATAAAACTGATTTTTCTCACTTAATAAGGTGTCTGTCTGGATTGTGAAGTTGTCACTCAAGAATCCTAAATCATCCTTCTTCTCTGGATCAAACACTATTTTTAGGACCCCTTTTTCTCTTGCTGCGAGATGCTCAGGCTCCAGGTTTATTTTCAAATGCGCTGGAATTTCCATCAAGTTCTTGAGTAAACTAAGAGAGTCATTACCGGCATTGTAAACATCAAAACTCTTCTCAATAGGCTTTTCAGGTGTGATCTTGCCGAAGTTTAACGAGCGATGCTTCAAACGGAGATCGCCACTACTAATCGTATATTCCTCTAGAACGTCGCGCGGCCTTGGTTTCACAAAGCCAGCGATAAACAGTGTCTTTTGTTCACCAGTTGTTGAAACCTTTAAAGATTTTCTAAATTTCCCAGGTCTATTGCGAGGGTTGTATCGAGCTTTAATGTATCCACTTTCTCCTGGCATCACCTCTTCCTTACTCCAATCTGGAGTAGTGCATCCACAGGAAGCCCTAACATTGGTAATCTTAATGGGTTGATTTCCACCATTGACAAAGTTGAAGGTTGTTTCAGCAAATCCTCCAAACTCATCTATCTGACCAAAATCATGTGTTTCATTTTCAAAATTCAAGGTTCCCTGACTGAATGAAAAATGAGTCAAAATGACAAGGCTAAAAAGTAAAATATTTCTCATGTTGATTTTCAAATTATTGCACTGCTTCTTGAACGTAAAGGTTCAAATTTAATCGTAGGTTTGCACAAATTTTTTTCAAAAAATGGCTAGAATTCTTACAGGTATCCAAAGTTCAGGCAAACCGCATCTAGGAAATCTTATGGGTGCTATCTTACCTGCTATCGAATTATCTAAAGATGAAAAGAATGAATCATTCTTCTTCATCGCAGATCTTCACTCTCTCACTACGATCAAAGACTCAAAATTACGTGTGGAAAACACGAATGCGGTTGCAGCTGCATGGCTCGCCTGCGGATTTGATACAGACAAAAATGTATTCTACCGGCAGTCACGTGTTCCAAAAGTTTGTGAATTGACTTGGTATCTAAATTGCTTTACGCCTTATCCCATGCTGGCAAATTCAACCTCTTTTAAGGATAAAGCAGATAGGCTTTCGGATGTAAATGCTGGCCTCTTTGACTATCCAGTGCTCATGGCATCTGACATCTTGCTGTACGATGCAGACTTTGTCCCTGTCGGAAAAGACCAAAAACAGCATCTAGAAATCACACGAGATCTCGCAACAGGTTTTAATAATCAGTTTGGTGAAACATTCGTGGTTCCTGAGCCTCTGATCGATGGGAAAGTTATGACCATCCCTGGCACCGATGGACAAAAAATGAGTAAGAGTTATGGTAATATTATTGACGTTTTCTTACGAGAAAAAGCACTTAGAAAAAACGTTATGAAGATCATAACAGATAGTACTCCGATGGAAGAACCTAAGAATCCGGATACTTGCAATGTATTTTCTATATACAAGCTGTTAGCCACTGAGTCTGAAACAAGCGAAATGAGGAAAAAATATGAAGGAGGTAACTATGGGTATGGGCATGCTAAGCAGGAATTGTTCGAACTGATTAACGATCGTTTCAAGAAGGAACGAGAAATCTACACCGACTACATGAGTAATTTGGACGAGTTGGAACGAAGGCTGAGTGAAGGCGAAAAGAAAGCAGATACCATTGCCTCTGAAGTAATGGACAGGGTGAAATCAAGGCTTGGGTTTGCATAAGTAGCAGGAAAATGGAAGCAAAGGAAAAAGCAAAAGAATGGTTGGATTCCAACAGTCTAGACGAAGCTTCAAGGCTGCGTATCGAATCAATGAGCGAGAGCCATTTACAAGAAGCTTTCTATAAGAGTCTTGAGTTTGGTACAGGTGGTCTAAGAGGTATAATGGATATTGGCTCCAATCGTGTCAACAAATACACCATTGGCATGGCCTCCCAGGGATTCGCTAACTATCTTAAAAAATGCTACTCAGCGCAAGTTTCAGTAGCAATAGCTCACGATAGCAGAAATAACAGTAGGGAATTGGCGGAGATTACTGCAAACGTATTTTCTGCAAATGGGATTAAAGTGTACCTGTTTGATGGATTGCGTCCCACACCAGAACTTTCCTTTGCGATTCGAGACCTCAAATGTGTCGGAGGAGTGGTTTTAACAGCATCTCATAACCCAAAGGAGTACAACGGGTACAAGGCATACTGGTCGGATGGAGCACAATTGGTAGCACCGCACGATCAAAATGTAATCAATCATGTCAACGACATTTCAGGTATTGACGAGGTAAACTTCAATCCAAACACTGATCTAATTGAGGAAATCGGAGAAGCT
>JBDWQX010000192.1:0-10479 GCA_039986395.1 Cyclobacteriaceae bacterium | reverse complement strand
CACTGAAAATGGTTTCGGTAGCGGTGTTGGTATAAGTACCACTATTTGCAAAATCTCCATTTACAATGAATGAAAAACCATTGGTCTCTAATACTTGATTGGTATTTATAGTAATATCCTCCACTTCCAAATTCTGAGTGTACAACCGAGCATTGGGAAGGTTAATGTTATTCGCAATAGTCAGATTGTTCAATGGAATTGTAGAAGAAATATTGAAAAAGTTCGAGCCATAGTTGGCACCCAGGTTTTCAAAGATGTTTATTGTAGAGCCTGTTAAATCGTACGTTTCAGGGCTAAGCTCCAATGACTCATTAGAATCGCCAGTCACACCTCGTTCAATATTAAAAGTACCACCAGTCAACGTAAACTCACTGCCCGTATTTAATACCTCAAAAGCAGCCCTGTTTGTATCGTCAGCCCCATCGGTAGCAATGTCAACATCTCCACCAGTTTGTCGGTATTTCAGAATTCCATTCGTAGCTGTTGTAGTTCTACGAACTTGACCGCCTACGTTGAGTGTTCCATCTGAAACATCAATTAAAGCATTGCCAGAACTGGAATATTCGATGTCGGATGTTCCGAGTACTACAGATGCTGTTGCGCCACTTACACGTAGCAATCCATCCAATATTATGTTAGCTCCTGTCGAGGTCAGACTACCTAATGTCACCTCCAAACCAGCTGATGAAGGAATGTCAAAATCGGAATTATCGGCCAGCTCCAAAGACAGATCAGTATGGTTTAGGATAAGTTTCCCGTTTTGTAGTTCGATCGATTGAGGTTCAACAGTATTGTCTCCTAATATATTAACGTCGCTATCTAAGGAGAAGGTTGAGGTAGTGTCAGCACCCTTATTCATTACCAATCTGTACAAATCAGGTATAATTCCTGCAGAATTAGTAAAAGCATGATCACCCTCACCTCCTAGTTCCAGAATCACATTAGTAGTAGCAGCATTGTACAAGTCAAAAGATCCTGCCTGTACCAAATTAATACCATTGTTCACTCTTAAGGTATGAATGTCGCTACCAGCATCTTCCACAGAAACAGTGTTGGTGGTTGTAGCCGCAGTGGATAGTACTAGTGAATCAGTTTCAAATGTTCGATTTGCCCCAACATTTCTAAAGATAATATCGCCTCCTTGATTCAACCCAACCCTTGTTGTACCTGAAATTGTGAAATTGTTTTCTACGTACAAGTCAGCATTGTTATCAACCACCAGTCCCATAGCTGTCACATCTGCTGTGTAGGTAACATTATTATTTCCGAACACACGAAGAGTTGGAAAGTCAAATCGATCGATAATATCAATATCTGTGTTTGCACCCGATGTAAGTAGAAACCATCCACTGTCTTCATCCTCATTGAAATCTCCAATATCTGCAGTAATAGTTCCAATATTAGCGGCAGTTGCATGTTGAATTATTGTGCCTCTTCCAGTAATTCTTTCGGCAGTGAGGGTAATACCAACAGGTACTCTGATTCTAGTATCCGCATTGTTCAGTGCATTTGCAGTTGGAGAATTATTAAAAATCACCTCGGCTACAGTTCTGTCAGTTACGATTTGAATGTCATGTCGAGTGGTTCCGACAAGCGTGCAGGGATCACATGTACTGAAATTGTCAGAGTTGCTAATCCTACCATGTCCCATCACAATAACATCTCCAGGACCAGGTATTCCACCATCAGCGGGGCCACCATGCTGCGATATCGAATTGGTAGACCAATAGTCACTATCTCCCCAAGAGTTCAGAACCGCCCCAGAGAACGGTCTTCTTGAATAATAAACCGTAACCGCTCCAGCGAAGGCCGCCGTTTCTCCAGCAGTATAGTTTGCCCCCTGAAGAGTAAAACTTCCACCTCCATCGAATGTAATTGTGTTATTAGTGGTATGATCGACATCAGCAGTAGTACCATCAGTCGCTCGGCTAAATGAATCTCCATCTATATCGGCATCTTCGTTATCCTCTACAAATCCAGGTAAATAATTGGCCTCAGTACCCGTAACATCTGTTTGATCATAGGTAAAGACAAAGCTATTAATAGTCGCAAGTGGGGAATCAAAATCAGAATAGCCAACTCGCCAGTAAAAATTTAGTAAGTCTGTCACAGACTCTGCCGTTGCGAGTACATTATCCACAGGCGTAATTTGAATGTACCCATCATCGCTGCTTATTAAACTCACATCCACAGTTGCGGGTGTATATTTCCCTGCAGTCCCAAATGGATAGGTAATTACCTCATCCGCATCAAACAAGGAACTGACTCCTCCATCGGAAGCATTTCCTGCGGTTTGTATCATCAAAGTTGAGGAGAACGTTCCCGATGTTTGCGCTTCGTTGTCAAGTGAAAGTCCGCTGGTATTGATATCGAAAATTCCTGTGTTTAGATTCAGGCTTTCTACCCCAAGATCTCCTGAAAGTGAAACACCGTTTCCATTATTGATGGTCAGGTCATATATAAAACCAGAATCATCAGACGTGATGGTCTGTGCCTGACTTCCATTCAATATGAAATTTCCTGTGGCCGTTGAGGTTCCAATCGTATCATTGACAATCACGTCTTTTCCAATATGGATATCGAACGTTCCGTAATCGAAAATTCCTGATTGCAGGCTAAACAAGCTATCTACCTGTATTGCAGTCGCATTGCCTTGCAAAAGGTTAACAGACGTTGTTGACAAGTTCTTATTAATAACTAAAGTGTCCAGTACGAATGTTGCTCCAGTCTCAATTGATATTTGAGATGACCCTGCTCCTTCGAATGTCAAAACCGTACTATCTGCACTGAAGGTTGCGCCATTGGCTATCGTCAATGACCCTGTAATTCCTACTTCACTATGATCTGAAATCAAAGTGGTTCCGTTCACCTCCGTGTTGTCTATAATGAAATCATTGAGGACTTCAAGCTTGTTTCGTCCAAGCGTAACACCATCAGGGGCAGTTCCCCCGGAATTGCCCCCCTCAACAAAGACCATTGCCTCTGGATTAGCATTTGCTACACTTTGCTTAACGGTGAGGTTGTAAAACGGCACTGTGGAGCTTATGTACACACTGTCTGTATCAGTATGAGCCATATCAACTGTGACTAAGCCACCGGTAACAGTAGTATTCTCTGGTGCTGAATTCAAGAATATGCCACTTACAGCCGAGCTGTTATTGGATTGAACATTTAGTTCTCCACCGCTCATCGTGAAACTACATGTGGTATAGGTGAGACTGAAAGTATAATAGGTGCCCTGACTCCCACTGCCTGTTACATTCACCACCCCGCCAGTTTGTGTCCACGAACCGTCGTTCCCTGCTCCCAGTCCAGAGGTTCTAAAATGACCCATGTCGAACGTGCCACCTTCTACCAACCAGGCTCCAGAGTTTCTGATAACAGTTCCAATACCCATATCAATTGATCCTGCAGACAAAGTGCAAGTACCGTAATTTACGATCCAGGTTGTTCCGTTAAGTTCTCCACCATTTACCACAAGCCCTGCTCCTTCAGAAACATTGTAATTTCCTGACGCTGTCAATTCATTAATCTGAATGTTACTTCCCAGTTCCAATGTCCCATAAAGCAGGCCAACATTGTTCGCATTTGTAGTCAACTGACTCACTGATCCATGTCCCTGGCTTGCAAATCCAAACAAGCCAAAATTGGCTGGATCAGTTGCATTTAGTGTCACTTTGTAGGTCGCATCAACACCCTTGTTTACCTCGATTCGATAGAAATTGGTAATTCCTTCTAACGTGACCGTCTGATCTTGTGTCGCACTAACAAAGTTGACATCTACAATCCCGTCCGTAGCTTCCACCACATAGTTTGCGGAACCTCTATTTGTAAATTCTACAGATCCCTGGTTGGTAAAATCACCACTCAGATTAAATTCATGTCGTGAGTCTGTGGTACCGACCTCAATTCCACCTGCGGCCTCCACCAATAAATTTCCCTCTACCACGCCAACTCTATCTCCGGAATTACTATTGTCTCCAAATTGGAAGATTCCCTGGGAAATAGTCATATTTCCATTTACGATAATGGAGTCTGTGACATGTACAACCTCATCCGTTGCATTGTCAAGATCGATCATCAGGTTATTATATCTACGCTTTGTATCGAGTTCTAAACCTGTACCATAGTATTCTACAGTACCACCTTCTGCGGCATCATAGAAAAGTGAGTCTTCTGCTGCGGGATAATTGTCCATCCCTGCATTCCCGGACATTCTCAGATTACCTGAACCTAGCAGATAGGTGAAGTCATGGCTACCAGTGCTACCTAAGTCAATTGTTCCAGTAATGTCTACTCGCTCGACCAGAATACCATTGATGTCTGCAGTTATTGTTCTGCCTGAATTGATCACCACTGTATCTCCTTCTGATGGAATCTCATTGCTAGGATTCAGGTAAAGTGCAGATAAAGCTCCATCGAGGGTCCAGTTTAAAGGATCTGACCAGTTTCCAGTCAGATAACTATACCAGATATTCGATTCGGGTGCTGCGGTTGTAAACGTAAAGTACTGGCCATCTGTAAGGTCAACGGTGACAACCTTGTTCGTGCCAGAAACAGCAACGGACTGCTCAACTACACCTGAATTAAAGGTGGGATCAGATGAGATCAGAATCGTATTTATCGCATCGTACACGGTCATATCAACGCCATTGATATCATCGGGAAGTGCAATAATGATCTGACCAGGATTATTTAGCTCATGAGCCTTCCAAATTCGATTCAGTCGTACATTCGTTTCTGCTTTGTAGTCCGAACCGAGGCTAAAATCTCCGCCATCATTAGTTAATGCGATGTATTCTAGGTCGTTAAATACCGTAGTTCTAGCTGTATTTGCTGTCGCAAAATCATCCGTGGTAGCGATTCTTAGAGAATCATATGGCGACTTTGCGACTTTTTGATCTAGTTGAGATCGAACGTCGTAGGCAAGTCCAAAAAAGCCATTCAAGTAACCTGTACTTGTCGCCGCATTCATCACGATAGACCCATCGGATGCAGTAACATCATGCCTAACTGGTAATGCGTACTTAACTGCCAGGTAACTTTGTAGCATTTCTCTCTCCGTGCCAGACAAAGTCGCATCGTACACAATCACTTCGCTAATTAGTCCATCAAATCCATTCGCGCTCGATATATTATCACCTATGCTGTAGTCATACGTTGTGGCTTCTGCAGCTCTTGGTGTATTGCTTCCAATGGAGGTTCCATTGTCGTAGATGGTTGCGGTACCTGTTCCGTTGGGATGATCCACAGAGAGTACTTGAGCTGTATCTTTTACAATCTCACTTGAAAAGGTAATTCCTGCATAAGATCCATCATCAAGCGTTAGTTCATCAGAGGCAACTGGAGATATCGTGTCATCTAGTTCGAACAAAACTCCACCAGATGACATTGCGCTTCTATCTTCGGCAACAATTAGAAAAGACAGATCATCCGTATCGGTGATCAATGATCCTTGTATTCTATCGCCAGCAGTAGAAAATTCAATTGATGGATTGAAATTGATCCCAGTAGCGAGAATAGTTGGATCATTCTCTGGCGAGGTACCATCATTTCCGATTCCTGACTGATCTCCCCATGCGCTTACCAAGTTGGTAGTTTCTGTCACATTAGCATCAGCTCTAAGCCAAAGCTTCAAACCATCTCCAACTCCTCCGGGAGAAACAGAATTTGCGAAACTAAAATAATCTCCATCATTAAAATCATGATTCGCATAGTAGAAACCACTGTTTTGAGAGAGAGTCACCTCCGTAACTCCTGTACTAAAAGTGGAGTCGCTTGATACAACTAGGACATTAAAGTTGGCTGCAACAACATCGGGTATGGCAACATAAACTGCACCTGGGCCATTCGTTTCGTTCACCTTCCATTTTCGGCCTAATCGATTACCGCTGAAGTTTCTGTAGCTCGAATCGGATGCAATAGAACCGGTATTGCTAGATGCAAAGAAATATTGCCCGGTATTTAGGGAGGTGCTTCTCGAAGTATTACCATTTTCAAAATCTTCTTCCAATGAAATGACCAGACTACCGAACTCACTCTTCGCGATTTTTTGATTGAGTCCAAGTGCGTCTTCGCGTCCCAAGGCCACAATATTGTTTTCAAAGCGATCATTAGCACTGGTAGTGATGTCAAAAATGTTAACGTCCCCAGGTGTAGTGTAATCATGACCCAGACTGATACCATACTTAATAGCTAAATAGGAATCTATACACTCCCTCTCCGTCTGACTAAGCGCGCCCTGAAAAACCATAAATTCGGCAATCTGACCAACGAACTCATTTCCACTAGTAGCATCGTCACCAATCACATAGCTGTATGTACCTGCATTAAGTGTATTGGTGGCGGAATATCCATTTTCGAACAACACTCCACTTTCATAAATATCTACTGTGGCACTCGTTGGGTGATCAATACTGTAGATGACGGTTGTGTCTTCAGTAAGTTCCTCTGTAAATGCACCGCCCTCATTATACCTATTCTCAAAAAAGTACGTTCTATTGGCCGAACTGTTAGCACCTCCTACTTCGAATGTATCAAACCAAGTGTGATCATTCGATGCTACATCCTCCTCCTTACCAACAATAAAAAAAGTAGCCCCAGCGGAGATACTGGTATAAGATCCTGTAATCGGACGATCCGCTCCAGTCGAAGAAATAGATGGGTTGAAATTCAATCCTGATTCGACAAAAGAAACAGGATCTTCATCTATCACTGTCAAGGCACCTTCATTATCAAATTCCGTATCGTCATTGTCCGCATCATTTCCATTGCCACTCTGATCGGCCCAAAGCGTCAGTGCTGACCCAGTTGTTGAAACACCAGCATCGGCTTTCAACCAGACCAACAAATTTTCATTGTCTCCACTCAACACTTGATCAACGGTAAATGTGAAATAGTCCCCACTTGTAAAATCATAGCTAACAGAATTAAAGCTTCCAGAAGTTGAAACTGGTACTCTGGTGACTCCTGTGGCAAATGTTGGATCGGTCGAGACGATCAGTGAGTCAAAAGTTTGAAGCGAGGTTGGTATTCCAAGGAAAACAGAACCTACAGTTCCGCTCTCAGTTGCCTTCCACACTCTGTTTAATCGGATGTTTCCGGAAACAGATGATACTCCCAAATCTCCTCCGTCATTGGAAGCAAAAAAGAAAGAATTATCACCGAGGGAAGTAGATCTAGATTCATTTGCAGTAGTAAAATCATCTTCAAGCGCCAGGACTAGAGGGTCATTTAAAGACTTCGAAACCTTCTGAAAAAGTCTGGACGTGAAATCACTAGCCAGCACACTAATCTGATTTTCATATCCATCGTTGGTAGCCCCATCTATATCAAAAATTTCTGTTCCATCACTTCTTCGGTAATCATGACTTAGTGTTATTCCATATTTGATGGCAAGGAAAGACGAAACTTGTTCCCGCTGGGTTGGTGTAAGGGTGCCTTCATAGACCAACAATTCGTTTAATGTCCCGCTGAAGGTCGAACCTCCTGCATCAATGTCTCCTAGTGTGTAATTGTAGGTATCAGCTGCGCTATTCCCGAGTGTCGTATAGTCAAGTTCAACTTGGGTTCCATCTTGATAAAGATCTGCGGTAGTGGTACCACTTGGATGATCTATTGAAATTAATGCAGGTTCATCCTTGGTAATATTTGCAGCCAGACCAGACCCACCTGAATAGTTATTATCCGACAGAGCGTGACTCTGTGTACCATCAAAATCAAACAGGACACCTCCAGAATTGGCAGCACTATTGTCTTGATAGGCAGCAAAAAAAGTAAGATCCGAATTTGTGGTGACCACTGTTCCTTCCAGAGAAGTTGCATCAGCATCAAACACGATCCCTGGATTAAAATTCGAGGTACTTGACTGAAGTTCCGCCAACATCGAAGGATCGGTTGCATCGTTGCCATTTCCACTCTGATCTACCCAATCAGTAACTGCTGTTCCCGTCACGGAGACATCGGAATTGGCTTGCAACCAAAGCGCAAGATTTGTATTCACTCCCCCTGGAGAGGCTGTAGCTTCAAATCCCAAGGTGAAATAAGCATCTTCAATATCTGCATTTAACAAGGTAAACGAAACATCTGAGCCCAGAACCGTAGGAGTCAGCGTAAGGTCTGTGAAATTTCCAGAAGTACCTGTTCGCTTTAAAAGTGTATAATTGGATGCGCCCAACAGGCCTAATTCATCCAAATCAAAAGTGACCGTAACATCATAGCTATCGGTTGGAGCTGTCTCATCAAATGCCCAAATTCTAGGCAACCTCTTCAACAGGCCTGCCGGAAGATCGGTCGTGGTTGGCGAAGAAGAACCAGCACCATCATGTCCTGCAAATAACCATTCGTTTGTATCAAAAACAGTAGTTCCTGTTCCAGAGGAACCGGTCAGATAAAGTCCCCCTCCAGAACCTGTACTTGTTAAGTGGCTGGAGGAACCATCATTTCCAACACCAATTACATTGTTGTTGTAGGTTGTGCTTGCAAACGAATAAAGGTCAGTGGCTATGGTAATTCCATACTTTGCTGAAAGGTAATTTTCAATGACCAATCGCTCAGCAGAGGTAGCCAATGTATTGTACATGATTATTTCTGCAATTCTTCCACCAAAATCTTGTGCTGCGTCATACCCTGAATCATCACCGTCTTGTTCTCCACCGATCGAAAGTACACCTCCATTGACCATAGCATCGCTGCTTGAAACAGTGGCGGTATTAACACTTGTACCATTTTTATAATGGGTTAGATTACCTCCAGTGCTTTGCCATGTTGACCCCAGAATGTTGTAAGTAGTCAGGCCGTCATCAAACCCACCACCAGCATTAAAATTATCCCCTACGTACGTTCTTAAACTTGAGGCGTCAAAAAACAAATATTCATTGTTACCACCTCCACCAGCGATCGCGGAATAGGAAATTATCCCTTCCGATGCATTTGCAGTTGCAAAAACCATAATTGTGGTAATCGCAGTAGAGGGCATATTACTGAATGGATTCACAATCAACCTTTCTTCGTTTCCGTCATTGAAATCCAAGACTGGAAAACCTGCGCCCCCGTCTACTAAGAAGTCCGGAAAATTAGAACCTGCATCTGCTGACGCTCCAAAAGAAACGCTGTTGCCACTAATGTCTAGCCAGGATGAAACATCTGCTCCATCTGTGAGACTTAACGTAGAAGCGTCTAACCATATCACATTGTTGGAATTAGTTCCAACACCTCCAGGGCCAGATTGGGCAAAAGAGATCGTGAAGCTAAATAGGAACAACATTGAGAAGATGGCTCCACTAATAAGGCGATTAGGACGATGAAAATCATTCATAAGATCTGAGTGACGTGTGACTTTGTGCATATTGTGGCTAAAAGGCTAAAATCGTCAAAAAAGGAACAATTCCGTAATTTTTTCGGTGAACTAAACGATTATTTAGGTGACTTGCTTCTTTTACAGGTATTTGTACTAAAAAACACTGTTCAGCACGCTGAATCAACAAATAATGAGTTTTAAAAGGCCTGGAACTCCCACTCAAGTCCGAGGTTTAAATTAGTGCCTTAATCGCCATCTATTTTGCGTTGTAGCGCATAATGGAGGCATCGACAGATAGGGATAAATTTTGGGAGGTTATTTCTGTAACTATCCAGATTTCTCCCGAATCAAAAACGATGGAATCAGTGAAAACTAAATCTCCAGAGGCATTGGCATCGCCCAAGTCAAGCGTGTCAAAAGCAGTACAATTCATCTGCGGGGTCAGAGTCGCTACGTTAATCGAATCTGTTGCTACGGCGGTGATCAGGAGTCTCAAGGAATCAGTGCACACGACTGGTGTTGTGGTACTACCTTCAATAACGCTTGAAACGAGCACCCATGTTTTAGCAGTATCACCAGACAACAATCTTTCTACCTGATAATTATACAATCCTTGAGGAACTGCATCTTCCTTGCAAGCTGAGAAAGTAATACTAAAAAAAAGAGCTAACCGAAAGAGTTTATCTCGCATTTCCCGTACGATCGATCACGAAGTATCCAAGTTCGCCATTATCGAGCGGAAGGTCTTCCTCTGGATAGAGGAGCACGGTCAATTCCTGAGTAATGTCATCAAATTTGAAGTCAACAGGTGGTTTCGGTGTAGTAACAACAGTACTCCAGTTGAGCACCCCAGCTTGATTGAAACTCACCAGCGCGAGGTTGTTCTCCTCAACAGATGCATTTAGAACATAAAAACCCACAGAACCTCCAGCAGCTGGCACTTTGTCGGAAGATAACTGGAAATTGGCTGATCCGGGTAATTCAAACTCCAGACTCCACTTTGATCTTCTGCCCTCATCGAAACCATAGATGTAGCCCATCTTGGAACTTAAGTTTGCTCCGTACACTACAACTTCTTCATTGCTATTGAATGGTATTCCGATGGTATAAAACTCCGTCTCAGGCGCATCCTGTTCAAAGAGTGGTATTTTCTTTTCTGATTCACCTTCTACCCATACAAG
>JBDWQX010000191.1:0-8004 GCA_039986395.1 Cyclobacteriaceae bacterium | reverse complement strand
CAAGTGAAAGCAGAATTAGGAATGGATGAAACTAATCTTGAAAAGACCTACGAAGAACAGTTGGCCATTACGTTCGAATTGTACAAAATCGTGAATAGAGCTTATTTTTTAAAAGGGACGAGAGAAGAGCTTCGAAGCCTTGGTCTACTAGACCAAACTGGAATTTTCATTGGAATTGCAAAGACAAAAACTTTGAGTGCTTCCGCTATCGACAGTGTTTTTTCACAAATTGAGAAAGATAAGAAAGGAAGCTTCCTTTTCGACGAAGATCGTATCAAAGTGATCACTCCTCATCCTGAGGATAGTTATTCAATTAAAAGGACGCCTTCTCGAAATGTTTTGACCGTCAAAGACAAAAAGGCTTTTTGGAAGAACGGAAATTACCTCATTGTTCAGACGGACTAGCCACTTTCTCCTTTACTCGTAATCTAACAACGTACTTATGAAAAATCTTCAGTGTAAACTTGGGTTAATACTATGCTTACTTTTATTCTCCATGGCATCAAATGCACAACTTCTTTTTCCGGAAAGTTTTGTGGTGATCTTTGACACTACAAGACACTTTAAGGGTTCCATCTCCCCATCACTTGAAATAAAGACGCAAAAGCAGCTGTACATAGAAATCACAAATCGCGCTGACATGGCCCTTCGCTTTGGTAACCATGGGATAACGATGGCAAACAAATTTGAGCTGACTAAGGATGGCTCTCAAACAATCATAAGTGGCGGATTTTTCTATGGAAAGTTCAAGACTTTTTATGATAACCCTTTTGTTCTCGAGCACTATGTGCAATATCAATGGGCAGAGGCGAGAGGCCTGGATCGCAAATATGCTTTTGGATCCAACATCAGATATAAAATTTTGAAAAACGAAAGGGGAGGAGTGTTTGCAGGAGCAGGTCCATTCTACGAACATGAACGGTGGACTTTTGGTGGAGTTCCGACAGATCGACTACCATTGATCACAGATGATATCGTGCAAGATGCGTGGAAGTTGAATGTATATATTAGTTCGAAAAGAGAATTATCAGATAAAGTAAAATTTGAAGGTGCTTTTTATTTTCAGGATGATTTTGAATCCCTGTTTAGTGAACCGAGGTATGCTGGTAATGTTGGTTTGTCCTACTCCTTTACGAAAAACATAGCTTTTGGAGTTCAATTCAGGATGATCTATGACACAGATCCAATTGTTCCAGTGGACAAGCTGTGGTTCAACACATTTTCAGCGTTGGAGGTAACATTTTAAATGAGTTGGACTCACCATACGCCATCCCTTACAGATCATTTTTTAAGATTGACTGATCAAGTTGATAGGTGATTATGACCACTTTTCCGGAAATGTTCTCTAATAAAGGCTTTAGCATGAGTTCAGCATTTCCCATTGTTTGATCTAGAATTCCGCTTTTTAGAGCTGCCTCTCTTATTTCAGCTTCTGCCACTTCGTATAGCTGTTCAATAAATTCTTTCTGATCTGTAGTTGGTAGATAGCTTATCTGCAGCTCATACAGTCTGGATTTTTCCAGGTCGATTTTGAAATTACAAATTTCTGGTTGCGGCAATGAAACGTACAATGTATCTGATTTTTCAGAGAGGTCGGAAGCCTTTAATTGAGTTAAATCAATGCAGCCCGTTGCTGAACCTTGGCTAATTAGTACAGCCTTGGCATCAGGCAGAGGTTTGTACTTAAACAACTTTAAATCAACATAATCTGCTATTTTCTTTATTTCAGTTACTTCTTGAAAATTGTATTTGACAAGTTCAAGTTTTCCTATTTGCTCGACACGATTTAGGATTGTACTTTGATACGTTTCCTTTTCACCTTCCGTCCAAATATTTGAAAGTTTCTCCTGAAACAGCATCCAAGAAATGAGAGCTGTCAGAAGAATCCAGGGAAGAAGTTTTAGCATGACTCCGAGTGACTTGATCATGATACTCTTTTTATGATAATTAAGTACCAAGTTAAGTGCTTATCCCTATCTGAGCGAATCAATGCTAGAGAATGGACCTTCAGATAACACCAAAGCCTCCATCTATCGACGGAGGCTTATCAACCTAATCTAATGCAATCAAAACTACTCAATAATGGTATTGACTCTGGTTACTCTGCCTGTCTTCAAAGGGCCTGTCTTTACGCCCTCTCCATCGTTATTCATTTCATCCTTCCGAGCGTCAATGAAATACGTAAGTGGTTTAGCATCTTTAAATTTTATTCTACCCTTCTCATCTGTCATTCCTGTAAAAACAAGATTTTCGCTCGCCTGATAATCTTCCTTTGTTCGATAGATTGTAACTACAGCATCCTCCACGAAATTCCCTAGTCCATCAATTACAGTGATTTTCAGTTTGGTGGGGAAAAGCTGCCCGTGAGACTCGGTTGCCGTCACAGATAACAATAGTATTGTAATCAGAAATGTTATATTAATTTTTTTCATTTTTATAAGATTTAGTTTTAAAATTTAAGAATACTTACGCAGTAAGAAATGATTCAAATTTCTGTACCTGTCTGATGTTGTCTTGCTTGTGATTATTCAAAATGAATTTTTGAACTTCTTCGATTTTTTTTGCCAGGGTCTCATCATAAAGTTTAAGTAACTCTTTCTCAAGAGAAATACAATTTCTAAGCCTGTCGCCTCTTCTTTCAAATTTTACTGAAGAAGAAGGAATAGCTGATCCTGACTTACGATTGTATTCGACGTGCTCCACTTGGAATGTTTTCATTATTTCGACCATTTGCAATTCCTTTTTCTCTGCGAATTCGGTCAAAATTGTCTTGAGAATATCGTCTTTGATTTCTTTGGAAGATTGAAGGTAGATGTCCCATATGAACTTCAAACTACGTAGCAGTTTTTCAATATCAGGATCGGATCCTTTAATAACCTTATTGTCATCTTCCATTTTTTGCTTGTTTTATTACGATGTTTTGGCACTTCCTTGGCTGCCATTTAACTGCATCTCCGACAATTTCTCACCTCCTTTTATCCCAAAATCCAATGTTCGAATTGGGAATGGAATGGTGATTTCATTTTCGTCAAAAGCTTTCTTTATTGCAATGATTGCTTCACTTCTAGCTTTCAAAAACCCTGGCTGATCTGGGTATTCCACCCAAAACATGACTTTGAAATTGATAGAGCTAGCTCCAAACTCCTCATAGAACATATTAACCTCCCGGCCTTTAAGTAGAAAGGGTAGTCCCTGGATTGTTTTCTCAGCAACATCCCTGACCTTCTCAAGATCATCCGCATAGGACACTCCAAGTTCAAGATCAATTCGTCTATCATTGGTTTTTGTGTAGTTGGTCATCGGATTTTGAAAAACATCTTTGTTAGGTATGATGACATTCAATCCCTGAAAGGTTCTGAGAACAGTCACTCTCAAATCGATTCGTTCGACCTTACCCATGTAATCATTTGTCTCGATAATGTCACCAACCTTAATTGGTTGTCGAAATGCCATCAGAATACCCGAAATGAAATTCGCGGCAATGTCTTGAAATGCAAAACCAAGCGCCAACCCCAGTATTCCAGCTCCTGCAAGTAGCGAGGTTATCGTTCGCTCTAGTTGAAGAACGTTGAGAGCAATAACAAGCCCGACTCCCAAAGTTATTATGTAAACAAAAGTTGTGAAGAGTGTATTTACAGCCACTCGGTTGGAGAATCTACCTAGTACTTTCCTTGCTAATTTTCTGGTAAGCCGTGCGATGAAAATGAAAGCCACCAAAACGAGGATTGCAACTACCAAATTTGGGAACATGGTAGCAAGTGATTCTAACCAGGTTTCAATCTTACCGATTACAAGTTTTATTGCCTCATTTATGTTAAAGTTCATCTATTACTTGTTACTTGTGATCAAGTCGTTTAGTTCAGCAAGGATTTCTGTTTTCGACTTATTAAGTTTCTTTTGCAGATTCCCTATTAGCTTGTCCTCCTCACCTTCAGCCAAGACAAGATCATCATCGGTAAGCTCTCCATATTTCTGTTTGAGTTTGCCTTTGAGAATATTCCAGTTTCCGTGTAATTCAAGATTCATAATATAAATATTTAGTTAAGTTGAAAAATAGAGACCGCCTGTTGACGGTCTCGTAAAGTCATGCAAGTCTTAAGAATTGTCTTTCAAATCGTTGATAGCTCCCTCAATGTCGCTCTTGAGACTGTTGAATCCATCTTCTACGTCCTTTGCTGCACTTTCAACTTCTGCTTTTACAGTTTTCCAGCTGTCTTTTGTGGAACTCTTTGCTTTCTTTAGAGATTCTTGTACATCATTTTTCTTTTCTTCTAAGCCTGCTTTCGCTTTCTCAAGATTGCGTTCAATTGGACCTTCATTAATATTTAGCTTGTCTTCTACGTCTTCGATTGCATCATCAATGTCTGCTTCAATCTTTTCCAGTTTAGAGATCAGAGCAGATTTTTGTTCTTGAAATTCCGCTTCAAGCTTGCTGTCATTATTTCCAGATGAGCAAGACGCTACCGTAAATAGTAGAGCAAACATTGTAAGACCGATGAGTGATTTTCTGTATGTTAAGTTCTTCATAGTTGTATAATTTTTTTGATTTGGACTATCATAAGGGAAAAAGCATGCCAGCTCGCTCAAAGGCATGAAATCATCCAGGTTTGCAAAATCAATGAGGCATATTGACAACAAGCTGTAGAATTTTTTCTACGGTTTGACCTACTTCGACTTGTCAGAGGATTGATTTTGCGTGTGGAATGATTTTTTCCATAGTCATGGCATATCAAATCAAAAAATATCATGAGAAAAACTTATTTATTTATAGCAGCACTTTTACTAACCACTTCTTCAATGGCTCAGGAGTTCCGATCTGGAATTAAGGGAGGATTCAATTATAGTAGCCTGTACGTTGATGACGTAGAGGATCGGAAAATCAGGCCGGGATTCCATATTGGATTTTTTGGACAATCTCAATTGGCAGATGCAGTCGCTCTTCAGACAGAGCTATTGTATACCACTGCGGGTAATCGATCTACCTACGATGTTGGTCCATTTGATGGAACGGTGGATTTTAACTTGAACTATCTGCAGGTTCCAGTGATGCTAAATTTCAAAATAGCTGATGCACTAGAGCTACACGGAGGTCTTTATGCGGCTTATCTCATCGGAGCAAATACAAGCACTGATGGAGATTTTGGAGCAGGATTCCAAGAACTTGATCAGGATAACTTCAACGATCTCGACTTTGGTTTTGCGGCAGGACTAGGAGCGAATTTTGGTAACCTCCAGCTAGGCTTGAGATACAACCTTGGGCTTTCTGAAATAGCCGACTCAGCAAACGCGAGAGATCTCATCGGAGATTCGAAGAATGTCATCGGTCAGATTTATGCTGCTATTGGTTTCTAATACATTTTAATATTTCACTCATTTAAATTTTACAACTATGCTTTCATGGACCATTATTTTTATCGTTGTTGCTCTCGTCGCTGGTTTACTTGGTTTTACTGGAATTGCTAGAGGAGCTGCTGGAATTGCGAGAATTTTGTTTTTCATATTCATCGTTCTTTTGATTCTATCTCTGGTGACAGACGTTTTTGCCTGAGTTCTGAGAACTTAGAATTACATTGCCGACTATGCTGATCAAGTGTAGTCGGTTTTTTTATTTTGTATTTTGACTAGTCTACTTACCCTTCTTTCTGCTATCGTTCTGATAGCCACCATAATGCCCCTTTTCAAAATAGATCACTGGGTGGTTCGTGGATTTGATTTTCCGTTTGTTCAATTCACAGTTCTTGGTTTTGCGATTCTGGCGGGCTGGTTTGTGTTTTGGGAACCTCGGAGTCTTTTCGAAAGTATTACTTTGGTGCTGCTCGCGATTGCTGTCCTTTTCAGATGTTGGATCATATTTCCATACCTGAGACTAGCCAAAATCAAGGTGCTGGGAACTACGGAATCAAAGGAGGAAGATATGTTGTCGATTATCTCTGCAAATGTTCTGATGTACAATGAGAATCACCAGGGGCTAATAAATATTATACAAGAGAAAAACCCGGACCTGGTGCTGCTCCTTGAGGCTGATCACAAATGGAAAGAAGGTGTCGAGGTTTTTATGGATAAGCATTATCCCTACACTATGTTATTTCCAGAATCGAATACATACGGGTTGCTACTCTATTCAAAGTTGAAGCTTGAAAATGAGGAATTGCGATTTTTGGTTGAGGAAAATGTACCATCAATAAAAACCGTTATTCATCTAAAGAATAATGAGAGAGTAGTTTTTTACGGACTTCACCCTAAGCCGCCTTCTCCCTCAGAAAATGAAAAATCTACACCAAGAGATGCAGAGCTAGTACTAGTTGGAAGGGAGTGTAGAGAAGGTGCCCTTCCTGTTATCGTAGCAGGTGATATGAATGACGTAGCATGGTCCCACACTACACGACTGTTTCTGAGAATTAGTGGTTTACTTGACCCAAGAATGGGGCGAGGTTTCTTTAGTACCTATCATGCAAAATATCCACTAGTGCGATGGCCGCTCGATCATGTTTTCGTGAGTCACCACTTCAAAGTGAAAAGAATGCAGCTACTTTCGAATTTTGGTTCAGATCATTTCCCGATATATGTAGAGTTGGTCTTCGCCCCCTCAGAGATTGCGAGACAAAACATAGAGGCTCCTGACTTGGCTGACCGTGTGGAGGCGAATAAAAAATTGGAAGATGCGGAGGTTGACTAACTGGAGAATGCAGTTAACATCCAATGATTCTTTTCAATTTGTTTCACGAATCCCTTGATCATATCCTCAGTCCCACTATCGCCGTTCTCGATTGCGACCTCTATCACACCAAACATAAATTCGAGCAGTGTTTCATAATCTTTAAGGATCGCTTTCACCATTTGAAGTCCGGTTAGTTCGGTTCCTGATTCCTTGATCACCGAGGTATCCAAATATTCCCTCATCGTGCTCATTGGTGTTTGTCCAAATACTCTGATGCGCTCGGCTATGTCATCAATTGACTCTTTGGCCACATTGTACTGATCTTCGAACTTTTCGTGAATTTCAAAAAAATCTCCTCCTTTTACGTTCCAGTGAAAGTTTCGGAGTTTTTGATAGTGCACACTGTAGTTGGCCAGCAACTTATTAAGTGCATCCACCATCTCGGCCGTTTCAAGCTTTGAGTAGCCAAGCTTCCAGTGTGTCTTCTTTGTTGTCTTTCTCTGTGTTGCTTTCTTCTGTGATAATTCCATAAATTAAGTTTTGGTTATACATACTCTTTACAGTGCGAATAACGTTCCATCACGGACTGGAACTTTAAAACAGGGAACCGAACAGTAGAAGTGTGGAATCTATTTCGATGATGGGGAATATGATCTACAATAACTGGGATCTGCAATACCATCATGCCATTTTGAGTCCTTGGCTCGGTTTTTCCAGTAAGGGAACTATTATGAGAAAGAGACCACATCCGTTGAATGATCATTTGATCGAAAATATTCCTTCAAAAGTGAAACTGTTGAAAAGAAAATCTGCTCAGGGTTTTCCGATGAACATGTTTTACAAAGAAGGGAACGGAATAAAAACGCTGCTTAAAAACACTGGTAGACTAACTGACTTTAAAGGAGTTTTTCTTGTTAAAGGAAGGGATGGTTTATTTCTGGCTTTCAGCTCGAAGAATGTTTTGAAGGAAATTCAGAAACTTGCCAGGTGTTATCGTAAGAAGGATGAAGATCTTTTAATAAAAATTGCGGATCACTTTGGGTTTTTGACTGCCTTAGCGGGACAGGAATATCTTCGATCTATGGAAGTGACATGGCTCGAAGTGACATCTGAGGCAGAGCGTCTTCTTCTGACACGGACTCTTAATCGCTCCACTTTTCTCAGTACAAGCTAGAATGTTATCTGAAAAGTAGTTCCCTTGCCTACTTTACTCTTCACATTGATATTTCCCCCGTGACTGTGGATGATGTTCTGAACCGTCACTAAACCCAGACCAGTTCCCTCCTTCTTCTCAGTAAAAAATGGCTCGAAAAGTTTATCAATATCCTGTGGTGAGATACCTTTCC
>JBDWQX010000190.1:0-3498 GCA_039986395.1 Cyclobacteriaceae bacterium | reverse complement strand
AACCACTTTCATCCATTGACCAAATGTTCATAGTCCCGTCCCGGTCTGTAATGAAGTAAACCCTTCCGTTGGACCACATGGGATGATGACTTCCGCCTTCATATCCTTTTGTAAGCTGAACAGCCTCTTCAGTACCATTGGTAAATTGCCAAATTTGACGGGCTGTACCTCCTTTGTAGCGTTTTGTCACATTTCTATGATATGCTGGTCGCACGAAGTAAACAGTGTTACCAGAGCTGTTGAAGGATGCTTCGCTGGCCTGAAAGAGCGGAATTAATTCTTTGTTCTTTGTTTTAGGATCAATGGTTACTAGCTGTTGGTCTGGTACTTTGGAAAATGCCCGTGTATTGTACGCGATTTTACCGTCTGGCGTCCAACAATTGGCTATCGAGGCGTCGCTTTCGTAGGTCCACCTTGTAGGTAAACCACCCGAGATCGGCATGGTGTATATCTCTGTTGGGCCTTCGTAGCTCGCAGAGAAGGCAACCATAGTTCCATCTGGCGAAATGCTTGGAAAGTTTTCCTCTTCTTGATGGGTGGTCAAACGCTGAGCCAGGCCTCCTGCAAGAGAAACGGTCCATAGGTCTCCCTCGGCAGAAAAGACAATTTTGTTACCGCTGATGTCTGGATATCTGTAATAGCCTTCAAAACCTTGTGCATGGACCAAGGCTTGCGTGATAAAAAGGACAAGAACTAAGCTTATTAATTTTTTTGGGTTTAGGTGCAGCAAAGTCATAATTGAAAATGGGTTGAATCAAAACAATAGTTTAGTCTTGATAATTTAGTTAAACGCGCAAGGAAATACTCCTCAATTTACTTGAGAGGAAAAACCTTGATTTGGGTTGAGTTTTACTTATTTAGGGATACTGGAAAGAAAACCGACTAACTCGCTGATGAAGTACTCTCTGGGTGTTTCCATAAAAGCTGCATGATCTCCGCCAGGAATAGTTACCCATTGTTTATGAGCAGTTCCTAATCTAGTGTACAGCTTTACCTGCCTATCAGTCGGGCTGATTGGGTCGTGTTCGCCTTGAAGCACCAAGGTGGGAACGGACACTTTGCTGGGGTCAAGTTCATTGTACTGATCTAAATTCTTCCAATCTGCTTTTATTGGATCTGCTTCGAGTGCCATTTTAACATAGGCGTTGATCGCCTTTTGACTAATTGAGCCAGGGACGATAAAATCGCTGGCCGCTGCTTCTGCAGTATTAACAATTTTTTGAAGTGAATGATCTGGGGCATCTTCTGAGATGGTCTGATCATTGTCAAACCAGTAGCCAAAGAGGGTTAGGGATGAGATCAGTTCAGGGTATCGCTGTGCAGCTAATTGAGAATTTGTCGATCCCATCGACCATCCGAATAGGTGAGGTTTTTTTGACCATCTGTTTTGTTCGTCGATCCAGGTCAGAACACTAGCCAAATCTTTGGCCGCTCTATCAGGTGTATTCCACTCTGAATCATCACGAGGTGTTTCTCCATATCCACGAAGATCTACTGCATAAACAGCATATCCTCTTTCCGCAAGTCCATCCATCAGTGAGAGATCTTCTCCATCCACTTGCAGGTCAAAATCTGGAACAGCACTCCATGTTCTGCCATGCACGAGAAGGATAGCTTCTGACGCATTAGAAGCAGACTTTTCCCAGACAGCGATTGGATGTTCATCAGCAATAACTATTTGCTTCTTTAATTCTGCTTTTTCTATTTCCGTCTTTTCCAGTTTAGCTGGAGGCTCGCATGCGATTGACAATAGGAAAAAAAGTATTAATGAAACGTTGGATAATCGTTTTATCATAGTCGACATGGATTTGCTACTGGTAAATGTACTGACAACTACTATTAGACAACTACGAACTTTCTTTCAGAAACTCAGCAATTGCTTTCTTGTAGGTTCTGCTACTTCTTAAAATTTTGTCATTTTCCATCTCAAAGGAGAAAGTGTTGTTATTGAGATATTTCGACTTAACAACGTATGTTTTGTTCACGATGTAGGAACGGTGAATTCGAATAAATTCCTTTGGTAATTGGCTCGTTAAAAGTTCTAGTGTCGTTCGATAAATGAACTGCTTACGTTTTGTGTGAATGATAACATAGACGGAGCTAGCTTCAATGTAGAGTATTTTGGTAACTGAAATTCTTTCTTCAAGTCCTCTATTTAGAATTACTATTTCGGTCAAACTAGGAGAGGAGCTTTTGTTAAATGACCTATACAAACGCTCAACTCGTGCGCTAAAAACCTTACGCTGATTTAGCTCAATCATCTCTTTAGCTCGATTCAACACCTCATTAAATCGCTTGTCTGTAAAGGGTTTTATTAGGTAATCCAATGCCTCGACTTCAAATGCCTGAATGGCATACTGATCATATGCGGTACTGAAGATCACAAGTGAATCTGTTTTCCGAAGCTGATATGCTACCTCCAGACCTGTCATACCTGGCATTTGTATATCTAGAAAAATAATGTCAGGAGTTTGAGTCTTGCAGAAATGGATCGCCTCCCTGCCATTGGCACATTCTCCCAACAAATGAAATTCGTCACCCTTTTCCAAAAGGGTTGATAGGAAGCGTCTGGCGTGAGGTTCATCATCAACCACAAGTACGGTGTATGTTTTCATATGGGTTGTGGTATACTCAGTTCAACAGCAAATTTTTGTTTACCGACTTTTGTGTTGAGGGATGCAGAAGTACCATAATACTGATACAGTCTCTTCTTAACGTTTTCCAATCCCAGACCAAGCGAGGGTTCCGACGTGCCGCCAGGACTCGTGTTTTCAATGATGATCTTCACCACCTCATTGTTGCCTGCCATCTCTGACGCTATTCGAATGTTCCCACTTCCTTCAAGCTTCGAAATCCCATGCTTAAATGCATTTTCCACCAAAGGCTGGAGTATCAAGTTAGGGACCTCGGCAGTCAACGTCGCATCTGCTAATTGTAAATCCACTTTCAGTCGATCGAAAAAACGTTCCTGCTCAATTTCCAGGTAATCCTTTATGTAATCGAGCTCTTCTTTTAATGTGTGCGTGTGTGTGTCACGATCCTCTAACATTTTGCGAAGGAGGCCACTAATCTTGATCGTCATATTTCGAGCTTTATCATCGTCATACCCAATCAGTGTGGTTACAGCATGTAAAGAGTTGAATAGAAAATGTGGATTCAGTTGAGCTTTCAGGGCGTTCAGTTGACTTTGATTCAATTGGGATTCAAGATTGATCAACTTAAGATTCTTCTCATTGAGAATTTTGTTCAACGTTATTGCTTTTAACACACTTGCAATCACGGCAAAATCTATCATCCTGCTAACTGTCGCTTTAGGAAAAATTCCCGTGAGCTCGTTTAGCGGTGAGTTCCAGTCATCCAGAAGTACACTTCGCAATGGAAAGTAGAGCGCATTTGTGACTGTGAAATGTACTAAGACAATCACAATCCCAGAAAGAATGAACGTAACAATCTGACGTGCAGTGAGCTCCTTGAAGCCAGGCAGGACGTCAACTGCCC
>JBDWQX010000189.1:0-6833 GCA_039986395.1 Cyclobacteriaceae bacterium | reverse complement strand
CAACTGAGCTATGGAGGCTTCTTTCTTACAACCTCTTCTTTTTGAGGTTTTTACTTTTCCTACAATCTCTGCTGCTCTGGTCGAAACGTCGAACCGCAACTGAGCTATGGAGGCTTCTTACCGAGGCTGTCTTTTCAAGCTTCATCTAATTCACTAGACTTAACCTTCAAAACGGTTTGCAAAAATAACCGCAGGTTACTACTTCGCAAACATTAATATCTAAAATTATTAATTAATTGAACCAAGTTGTGACTTAAGACTTTCAAGCTCACCCCGTGCATCGTTAATTCTTTGTTGCAAGTCCGCCTTCAATTTATCTGCTGTTGCCGAAGCTGCAAAGAACTCCATGTTTGTGTTCCAGGTATTGATATTGCTTTCCAGCTCCGAAATTTTCCTTTTCACAGAATGCTCCTTACGATGCACTTTCCTATCACCTCCTGGTGAACTCTTCATCCTTCGTAGCTGGATGTGATTTTTGAGATCAGACTTATCCCCTGGTTCCAACTCCTCGAGTGATAGTATTTTTTCGGTTGCTTCATCAAATCTCGCTCGATCTTTCTTGATGGCATTCCTGGGAACAAACCCTACCTGCGAGTGATTGTCAATTAAATCATACACGTCATCAAGGTTTATTTCGTCCTTATCTGCGATGGCTTCAATCTGTTCGCAGATCTGAAGTTTCAGCTTGAAGTTTTCCTCGTACTGTTTGTCTTGTTCTGAGTTCTGCGCCCTTCTTCTTTCAAAGAAATGATCTCCTGCTGCTTTGAATCTCTTGTAGATTTCGTTGCGTACTTTCTCAGGTACAGGGCCAATATCTTTCCACTTAGCCTGTAGGTCCTTGTACTTCTGCGTTGTGCTCCCCCAATCTGAGCTCTCCTTCAACTCTTCTGCCTGTGCAATCAATTCTTCTTTCTTTTGCAAGTTCTCATCTCGGGCACCTTCAAGTTTCTTAAAGAATTGATTCTTGTTATTGAAGAATTTCTTGAAAGAGCCCCAAAACTGCTTATTGACAGACTTAGCCTTATCACGTGGTAGACCTCCTATAGCTTCCCATTGCTTTTGAATCTGTTGAATTTCCTTGGTTTTGGAATTCCAGTCTGTGATACTATCTGAATCGAAAGAAATATAAGTCTCTGCAACCTTTGCTAACTCAATCTTTTTCTCGTAGTTCTTCTCGAACTCCTCCTTTAGGTTGTCAAAATAATCCTTTCTCTTTGCGTAGACTGCATCTGAGGCCGTTTTGAACCGCTGCCAAAGTGCTTCTTGCTGTTCTCTTGGTACTGAGCCCGCATGCTTATATTCCTCATGTAGCTCATTCAATTGCACAATTGCTACTTTCAAATCTTCGCCGTTCGCTAACGCCTCCGCCCTTTCACAAAGCTCCTCCTTCAACTTTAGGTTCTTCTTCCTGTCGAGGTCTTTCAGCTCGAAGTAAATGCTACGCTGATCGTAGAACCTATCAAGCAGCGCATTGTAGTTCGCCCATAGGGTTTTGTTGTGCGCTCCTGGAACAGGGCCCACCTTTTTCCAATCGGACTGGATTTCTTTTACGCTATTAAAACTTGCGTTCGATTCTTCGCCATCCACAAGTTCCCGAAGTTGCTCGAGAAGGTCTTGCTTCTTTTTCAAGTTGTCATCCTTCTGGCTTTCCAGGTCTTTATAATACTTATTCCTCTTTGATCGAAGCGTGGAATGCAGACTGCTAAATTCCTTATCTATCTCATCACCATGATACTCAAATGAGTCAGGATCATTTCCTTCTAGTTCGAATTTATTGAGAGCGGTTAGTCGTTCGGCTTGATACAATTCATCAAAGCGAGGTTTCATGGCTTTGATCAGTTGATCAATTCTCCGGATTCGTTCTTCTTTTGCTAGCTCTTTGATTTTCGCTAGCAATTCCTCCTTGGTAGCATTGGAAAAATCGAGATCTTCTGGTTCATCCTCGGTCTCAACTTCTTCCTCCTCAGACGACTCAACTTCTTCAGCCTTCTCCTCGGTCTGGACTTGCTCTATCTTCTTGGACGTAGTTTTTGATTTTTTGGCCTTTTCGGCTGGTTCTTCATCACTGGATTCTTTGGCTTCAGGAAGGTTCTCCTCCTTAGCTGTCTTCTCCTCAGTTTCTTCGGATTTTTTCAGTGTTGAATCTGGAGTGCCTTCCTCAGGCAACTTCTCCTCTGCTTCATTTTGCGTTTGCTCAGAGGTAACCAGGACCTCTTCTGGTTCTTGAGCTTCTGTCAGAGCTTCATCAACTGACTCCACTTCGACGGCACTTTCCTCAGCAACTTCAGGTTCCGCCGTGGGCGAATCTGCCGCTAATTCCAGTTTCCCTTCATCAGTTTCTTCCTCCTTCGCGGGGCTTTCTTCACTTTCATTCACACTCGATTCAGCCTCTTGCTGAACTTCTTCAGGAGTTTCTATCTTTTCAGAAGAAACGTCCTGCACTTTGTCTGCATTTTCCATTATTGGAACCAATTTCTAACTAGGACACAAAACTAACCAAATACCCTAATTCAATCTGGGATCTTTTGGGTAATTGGACATGAGCTTAAACTTTCCGCCCATGCTCTTTAGACACGCTTTCCATAGGTCTTGGTTGTCCCAATCGAAGATCATTTCTGAAGTAACGTTCTTGAGAACAATCCAGGATTTAACTTTCATTTCGTCCATCAGTTGACCTGAAGACCATCCAGAATACCCCATAAAAAACCTAATATCGGCTCGTGAGAGTGATTTTGTATTAATCTGCGCAAGAACTTCATCGTAGCTTCCTCCCCAGTATACTTGATCTACCAGCTTGTTTGCATGATCTGTTAGTGCATCACATCGATGAACAAAATGGAGTGTGTCTTGCTGCACTGGCCCACCGACAAATAATTCGGTATCAAAATCACCTACATCTTCCATCACATCTGTTAGTTTGACATTTGCCGCCCTATTCAGCACAAATCCAATACTCCCGTTTTCGTCATGCTCACACATTAAGATCACCGTGCGCTCAAAGTTTGGATCAGGCAAATAAGGTTCGGAGATCAGGAGATCACCTTTTGCAGGTTCAATTATTTTATCGGTGGAGAAGTAATCCATTCTAGTTAGTGCAAGGCCGGTCGAATCGGTAAATTATTTAAAATTTCGCCTTCTGCCTTTTTCATTTCTTCTAATCGATCGTATACGTTTGATTCCTCAAAGTAGTTCAAGGTCATCTTCACAAACACTTCACCATGGCGAGCTTCGGAAGCCCATAAGCGACGATAAAATTCTTTCAACTCAGGCTCTCTTAGCGCTTCGTAGATCAATCGAAAACGCTCCGCTCCCCGTGTTTCTACCAATGATGCAAGTAGTAGACGATCCATGAAACGCTCCTCCCGGCCATCTCTGCAAAAATCAAGCAACTTCTTCATGTACAGGTCTTGAGGTATTTCGTGACTAAGTTGAATCCCTCGTTTCTTCATTATTTCATAGACATCTCGAAAGTGCTCCAATTCTTCTACGGAAGTATCTATCAATTCGGGAATAATCTCCAATCGGTCTGGATATTTAGCCACGAAACTAAGTGCCATTGCAGAGGCTTTTCTTTCACAATCGGCATGATCTTGAAGAAACGAGTCAAAGTCCTCCAGAACTGCTTCCACCCATTCTGATTTCGTAGGTACATTCAATTTTATCCGAAACTGCATTGAAATTTACTTTGTTAGACTTTTAGATTGGTCAAATCTAATCGAAATTGCGTCTATGAAAACTGATGTTGCCTCTCTCCGAAATGAGTACTTAAAATCAAGTCTTGCTGATTCAGAAATTTTGGCAGATCCCATCGCACAATTCACCGCATGGTTTGAAGAAGCGGTAAAGTCAGAACAATTGGAGCCAAATGCAATGATTCTAGGAACTGTTGATGGCGGTGGTCAACCTCATCAGCGAACGGTTCTGCTAAAAGGATTTGATTCTGAGGGATTTGTCTTTTATACCAACTATAAAAGCAACAAAGGACTCCACGTTGAAAAGAATCCAAAAGTCAATCTTCTCTTCCCATGGTATCACCTTCAAAGACAGGTTATTGTTTGTGGAAGAGTTACAAAAATTAGCACTGAAGAATCTCACGACTACTTTCAATCGCGACCGAGAGGGAGTCAACTGAGTGCCTACGTTTCAAATCAAAGTGAAGTGATTCCGTCTAGGCAAGAGCTGGAAGCAAAGCTCAAAAGAGCTGAGAATGATTTTAATGATCAGGCTGTCCCTCATCCAGCACATTGGGGCGGTTACTTGGTAGTTCCAGTTTCATTCGAATTTTGGCAAGGACGAGAGAGTCGTCTGCACGATCGGTTTTATTTTCAAAAGGAAGGTACCGACTGGAAAATATCGAGGCTCTCCCCATGAGAGCAAATCTTTACCTGGAGCGATATGCCTGGCAAGATTCCATAGTCCCCGAGTATAGGCCTCCAAAAAACCTTAAGACGATCATTGTAATTCCATCGTTCAAAGAGCCACAATTGCTTCAAGCGTTGGACTCCATTAACAAGTGTTACAAACCTAATGGCGGGTTGCTGATCCTTGTCGTCATAAATGAACCAGTAGAGACTACTTACGAAATCTCCACAACCAATCGGGAATGCCTTGACTCTCTCAAGAAGTACGATTCCAACTACGAGCTTGTTTTTACGTACCAGAAGCTTCCTAAGAAGAAGGCTGGAGTTGGACTTGCTCGTAAAATCGGAATGGATGAGGCTGTAAGAATCTTTGAGAAAATTGATGAGGATGGAGTGATTATATGCTATGACTCAGACTCTTTGTGTGAGCAGAATTATCTGATCGAAATTGAGAATCATTTTCTTGATCAAAAAACCAAGGCCGGCATTGTGTTCTACGAGCATCAGCTAAATGGACCTAATAAGGATTTGATCATTCAGTATGAACTGTATCTCAGATATTACATCAGTGCGTTGAGATTCGCTAAATATCCGCATGCACACCAAACGCTTGGGTCTTGCATCGTTGTGCGGTCCTCCACCTATCAAAAGCTAGGAGGCATGAACACTCGTCAGGCCGGAGAAGATTTCTACTTCTTAAACAAAGTCATTCCGCAAGGTGGGTTTGTAGAGATAAATACTACAACCGTCTACCCATCTGATCGAGTTTCTGATCGAGTCCCATTTGGAACAGGGAAAGCTGTTGAGCAATTAATGCTTTCGAAAGGGTCGTATCAGGTATACAATCCTCAGATTTTTGAAGATCTACGAAGCTTCTTTTCTCAAATGGAATCTCTCGTAAGAAAAGGTACACCCATCCTTCCAGATTCAATTTCAAATTTTTTGGGAAACACTGTTGAAAGTGACCTTGAAGAAATTAGAAGGCAGACGACCACCCCACAGGCATTCGCAAAACGTTTCTTTGGTTGGTTTGACGCATTCAAAATTCTAAAATACGTTCACTTTGCAAGAGATAATCACTATCCGAACGTTGTGTTAAAGGAAGCTTTACGATGGCTTGATGGCAAGACTGAGAATACCCTATTTTCAGAAATCCCCGAGACGCAGCTAGCTAACCTTAGAACTATGGATCGTAAAGGGTTAGATCAGATCAAATAGATCTTTTACTCCGATAAAATGCTTTACATTAAACCCTTCCGCGTGGCTTACTCCTATTCTGTGTCCAAACTCGCGTGAACGTGACTCTATCATTTCCATAAATCCACTGGAACTTATATATGTTTCTGGCTCCTTGCTGTTGGGGTCAAAAAATTGAGATCGAAATGCTTTGATCGCCTCCATCCGCTCAGTCGCAACATCTGACACGTCGACCAAAAGGTCTGGCTCAGCAGATATACTCTGAATTGAAAAGTACAATTTCCCAGGACGATGTGCTTCCTGACTTACACCTTCTGCGCTTGTCTTGACTTCACTTAAGCCTGCTAGAAAACATGCTGTCTCAACCAACGATGAAGCACGTGGGTGATCAGGATGTCGATCATACACCGCATTTGTAATCACAACTTTTGGCTGGTATTTTCTGATAGCTTCAACTACTCGCAGCTGGCTCTCCTTTGTGTTCTCAAAAAATCCATCAGGAAGGCCGAGGTTTTCCCGAACAGAAAGTCCTAAGATCTTTGAGGCGTCTTCTGCTTCCCGTGCACGAATGTCAGGAGTACCTCTTGTTCCAAGTTCACCTTTCGTTAGATCGACGATACCTGTTGTGTATCCCTTCTTTTTATGGATTAATAAGGTTCCCCCAAAAGAGAGTTCAACATCATCGGGATGTGCTACGATGGCCAGTATATCTACTTTCATTTTCTTAAAAAGGTTGACAATCAAATAACTCCAATTGCTAAGTTATGGTTCTTATTCGAACTAGAGCCCTAAGAAAAATCAGGAACAAAAATCTGTCCTCACTCATTTCACTACTAGTGTCTCTCTGAAAAAAATAGGGTCTCCATTCATCGTTATTCCTTCAATGCTCACATCAAACTCTCCTTTTTGATCCGAGGTATAGAAGACTAGTGGGTCCATCCCTGCAGTGTCAGTGAATACAGTAGGATTCCAGTACAGCGTTGATCGTACGTCTGGCTTAGCGTGTTCATCCCTCACTACTTGATAGTCGGGCGTATAAAATTCTCTAGCCCTATAGTACCCAGGATGTGTCATATTTAACGCACCTGACTTGCTAGCAACTTCCTTTGCTGGTTCCCGTCTGGTGTACACGGCGATTGCACCGTTGGCTCCACGTGAACCAAACAAAGCTGCATCAGCTCCCTTTAGAATGTCAACAAAGAGAACGTCTAACGGATTAATGCTATTTATGACACCCGCATTCACAAACGTTCCATCCAGTAAGTAAAGTGGTGC
>JBDWQX010000188.1:0-11385 GCA_039986395.1 Cyclobacteriaceae bacterium | reverse complement strand
ATTGTATTCGTCGCATATGCTGGATTTGTACGAGGAGCCAATCGGAGAAAACATTGCGTCGAATACAATGACCTGCCTGTCTGCTCAAAATGTTTTTCGTTCGCATCCAGCAGTCCGTCAATCCAGGGGAGTAGTTTCCTGGCAGCATGGTCTGTATGCAAAATAACTGGTACTCCGTAGGCTTCCGCCATATGATGCACGTGATGCGCTCCAGATACTCCTCCCACAATAGCAGCTTGTTGATTATCATTCGACAGTCCTTTACCAGCAAAGAATGCGGCACCACCATTTGAATATTGAATCATCACCGGAGAGTTTAGCGCCTTGGCCGTTTCCAAAACAGCGTTCACCGTGCTAGAACTAGTCACGTTGACTGCTGGTAGTGCGAATTTGTTTTCGTTTGCATAGTTAAGAAGATCGGTTACTTCTTGTCCTGAGAGAACGCCAGGTTTAAATTTCATAGGATCCTATTATCGTTTTTTACGGAAAATTGTACCGCAAATATAGCTTCAAGAACCACGAAAGAAAATGTGATTTTAGTCCCGCAAAGAGGCGTGCAGAAGAGAAGGCTGATCTATGGTCGGGTCCGAATCAATCAGCAGTGGTTCCTTTTCCTCACCCATGGCTACAAAGGCCAAAAGGATGATTAGATAGAGAAATTTGATTAGGATTTTCCATTTCATGAGTTGTAAGACACTCGAAGTGGTTGAAAGGTTTAAACCCAAATCTGATTTTTTAAAAAAAAAGAAAAGGCGCAGATTCTATCCTTAGTTTGAGTTTTTGACCCTGCGCCTTATTCTTTATTTGTCGTCTTCGTTTTTTACGATGTAGTAGTAGAGCAAAAAGCCTAGCGAAACGCACACAGCCTCTATTCCGTACGGCATTGGATCATCGCCATCCAAGCGCATGAAATCAATGATAATAAGCCCTATTCCTGCGAAGAGTACAATTAGACCCCATTTCAACGCATTTTGCTTTGAAGTCATTGACTTAAACATGTTAGCAGTTTCTTCATTGACCATATCTTTTTCTATTAATCGTTTTTTAAGTGCATAATTTGTGAGCGTAGATACGAATAGAATTCCCGTACCAAACACTGCGACAATCGCTACTATAGGTATTAACTCATCCATGTTGCTTTATTTTTAAATTTATTGAACATCATTTACACGTTTGACAGCACCATTCCTCCGAAAGGTTGCAGATTCTGAAAAATAAAAAATTAACTTAGTAAGGATGCAACATTTCCCCTTGTTGCACTGACATATAAGGTTGAATGGATGAAAAGCAACTTGTAGCCTCCGTACTTTCGGGCGACGATGGAGCCTTACGCATTTTCATAGGAAAGTACGAAAGGTTGGTTGCGCATATGGTTGCCAGAGTGGTTGCCAATGACTTGGACAGGGAGGAATTGTGTCAAGATGTTTTTATAAAAGTTTATGAAAAACTGGATACTTTCCATTTCGATTCTAAGTTATCTACATGGATTGCCACCATTGCTTTTAGAATGGCAGTGAACTTTGCAAAGAAGAAGAAGTTGGATCAGGTGGATTTTGATTCTGTCGAGTTTCAAATTCCTGACCATGTGCGATCCTATGAAGACGAAGACTTAAGCAGGTTTGTGGTGAAGTTGGTGCAACAGCTACCGACCAATTACAAGATGGTACTAACTTTGTTTTATCTAGACGGCTTCAGCTACCCTGAAATCGTAGATATAACGGGTATGCCAGAAGGAACAGTAAAGAACTATTTACACAGAGCGAAAAGTAAATTGAGAGTAATCATTGAAGAACAAGCTCAAAAAGAAGTAGAACTGGCATGAAAAATTTTGAAAAAATTATCGATGATGGGCTCAAGATGGAGCCGGACTTCAAACTGAAACTAGATTTTAAGGATAGAGTCACCAAACTTATTCGAAAACGTGAACGCCTATCGCAGCGAAAGTTTTACTTGCTCATTGCCTTGGGAATGATCGTTGTATTTGGAACAGGCCTCGGAATTGCATTTTATTTCGTTGGCCTACAATCCTTTGCTGACGTGGGCAAGATAGTGCCATTGGCGGTGTTGATTGGCGCGATCGTTGCCGGCATTCAGTACTTTGATAAGAAATTGGTTAAAGACAAAATGTTTAAACAACTCGCTTGATAATTTCCCATTCAAGCATGTAGCTGGCGGTGCTTCCCTCTTTGGCCACTTTCATGGTTGTGAAGTATGTTGAGGCTCTGTCTTCTTCTTCTACGTGCATGGTGAATGTTCCAAGGAGGTCATTCTTGCTCAGAAAGTCAAAGTCCCAAAGTTCTACCACCATATCATGATCAGCCTTATGAACAAATTCCTTTTCTACTGCCTTCTTTTCCCCAGAGTTAACTGATTTGTAGGGGCCGCCTGGCCATAGTTTTTTTCCTTCGTACTTCAAGAAAACTTCGTCCTTGTCGATTTCATCGTTCAGGGTGCAGTGAAGGGCCAATACTTTGATATGCATGAGCTAGAGATTGCTTGACCTTAGAAAGATAGCGAATCTCTACAAAAAGGGCTCGTCTATTGGCTCCCAAAGCTCGATTTTCCTTCCCTCTGGATCCATGATCCAGCCAAACTTTCCATAATCGTACTCCTCCACCTTGTCAATTACTTTGACTCCTTCCTTTTTCAATTGAGCAAGGAGTTCTGTCAGATTCTCAACCCGATAGTTGAACATGTAGTCTTTCTCGCTAGGACCAAAGTAGTCTGTATCCTTCTGGAAAGGACTCCAGATAGTAGTGCCTACTTTTTCTTTGTTTTCGAGATCGCGCCATTTAAATAGACCGCTCCACTCGTTCATCTCAATTCCAAGATGTTTGTTATACCAATCTTGCATCTTCTTTGGGTCCTCAGATTTGAAGAACATCCCACCGATTCCCGTTACTCGTTTCATCTGTTTTTTAGCCAAATGAATGGCATGTGAAGCTATGAATCAAGACCCAATTGCAAAATCATCCGAAAGGGTGAGTCAGCGAGATTGGCAAATTCTTAATTGCTCTGCGATTTGATCAGCAGCGGCACGGGCATTCTCTGCTTCAGCTGCACGTGTGATTGCAAGTTCACTTTGTGCTACAGCTTCTTCAGCGTTTTGTTGTGCAAGTTCTTTTTGAGCAACTGCGGAGCGTCGATATTTCTCTGCCTCACTTGCCTTCACGAATGCATATCCAAGAACTACTAAAAATAGAATGATAAATATGATATTCTTTTTCATGGTTTTTTGTTTTGACATTGCTCCAGTGCAGCTCTTGCTTCTTCTGCCTCAACTGCTCGTGCTATAGCTAGCTCGCTCTGTCTCATCGCTTCAGCTGCATTTTCTTGCGCAAGTACCTGTTGTTGCTGAGCTACAATAAGATTCTTCTCGGCTTCACTTGCTTTGATAGATCCGTACAAAGCGAAAAGTACTACAAAGACAAAGAGAGTGATGATTAGGATATTCTTTTTCATGTGCTATTTGTTTTGACATTCCCGGAGTGCAGCTTGGGCTTTCTCGGCCTCAGCTGCGCTACGAATTGCTATTTCTGCCTGCCTGACCGCTTCAGCGGCATTTGCCTGAGCAAGCACTCGTTGCTCCTGAGCTACATTTAGATTTTTTTCAGCCTCACGTGCTTTGATAGATCCGTACAAGGCGAAAAGTGCAACAAAAATTGTAAGAATGATGATTAGGATATTCTTTTTCATGGGTTTTTGTTTTCACATTCCCTGAGTGCAGCTTGGGCATTCTCGACCTCAGCAGCTTTTGTTATCGCATGATTAGCTAACACATTCGCTCTTTTAGTTTCAGCTTTTGCAAGCTCAGCCTGTTCGACAGCTATTGCAGCTTGTTTTTCTGCTTCACTAGCTTGAACAAATCCATTAAGCACCGAGATAATTGAAACTAGCAATAGGATGACGATAAGGATATTCTTTTTCATAAACTATTTGGTTTTGCACTCAGTAAGTTCTCTCTGAAGGTCGGCAACCAACTCAGTTTGAGATTGAAACTGCCTTGCAGCATTGGCTGCTTGTTCTTCTGCCGTTGCTTGCGCCTTGGCAGCTATCACTAAATTTCTCTCCGCTTCGGTGGCTTTTATAAAACCATAAATCACGAAGGTGATCGAGACTAGTCCCATCAAGGAGAAGGCGATTATTTGCAATGTTTTACTCATTTTTCTTCTAATAATTAATCGGTCTAATAAATAACTGAAAGCAACTGTGGGTATCACGAAAGGAACAAATTCTGGTTTTGCGGAGAATGCAATTCCCAGGGCGAGAAGAGTGAACATTTTTAGATAGTCAACGATCAACTTGTCTTCTCGCAGGGAGAATCTGATTGCGTAGATCAGAACTAGCAGAGTAAAAGTAATTTTGGCATAGATGCTACTTAGAGTAAAAGCCTCTGAGAGGACGAAAACCACCACCCACAGAACAAAAAGAATTGAAATGGAGGTGCTGTGCTTCTTATATGGGTTGTCTAGGTGAAAGAGATATAGTGCATACAGCGAAAAGGCCATGGGGGTGAGCCATGAAAAATTGACTCTAGCTGCCTGACCCACTAAAATCACAGTAATTAACAACAAGTATGGAACTACATACCTAAAAAACTCCTTCATACTTAGTAGTTAAAAGTAATGGTTTGGTATTTGCTTTACAACCACTGATAAAAAATCGACTATTTTTAAAATCTATCTTCTCGATCTTGCGTTGAAGAGACAAATAATATCTAGACTATGTACAAACTATTGTTGATAGCGGCGTTCGCCATTTTTACATCCTTCGGTATTTCAACTGGAATCTCTCAAACTGAGGTTCTGAGTGCGGGAGATACACTGAAGGTACTGGAACCAAAAGCTGAACATGCAAGTGAGGCCTATGTCATTACCAATTTGCTAAAGCGTTATCATTATAGGAAAATGCCCTTATCTGATTCAATATCGGGTGTCATATTCAATAATTATTTTGAGTCAATAGATCCAAACAAAGCCTATTTCTTTAAGGCTGATATTCAACAGTTTGAGAATTTAAGATATAAGCTTGATACGCAAATCCCCGCGGGGGATCTTGATTTCGCCTATCACGCATTTGAACTATATCGTGAGAGAGCATTAGATCGAATAGATTATGTCTTTGAATTGTTAGAAACGGAATTTGATTTTTCAAAGAATGAATCATATGCCTTCGATAGGGACGATGTGGAGTGGCCTCAAACAGAATCGGAAAGGGATGAGGTTTGGAGAAAAATCATCAAAAGCCAGGCACTGACTTATAAGCTGTCAGGAAATGACTGGGAGAAAACGGTAACTGGTTTGAGAAGAAGGTACGAGCGAATCCAAAAGGCGATTTACCAGTACAATAGTGAGGATGTGTTTCAAAGCTATATGAATGCATACACCAATGCATATGATCCACATACAGATTATTTCTCACCACCAGATGCGGCAAATTTCCAGATAGACATGAGCTTGTCGCTTGAAGGAATTGGTGCCAGATTGATGCAGAATCTTGATTATACACAAGTTGCTGATATTATTCCTGGCGGACCAGCATACAAAAGCAAAGAAATTTTAAAGGATGATAGAATCATCGGAGTCGCTCAAGGAGATGATGGAGAATTTCTTGATGTGATAGGGTGGAGGTTAGACGACGTAGTTGCTAAAATCCGTGGCCCAAAAGGCAGTATAGTAAGGCTACAAATATTAAAAGCCAGCGAAGGACAGAATGCCTTGCCTGACACCCTGAGGCTTGTCAGAGATAAAATCAAATTGGAATCCCAAGCAGCAAAGTCAGAGTTGATACCTATCTCTGAAGGAAACACAACCTACAAGTTGGGTGTGATTACCGTGCCGAGCTTCTACCTAAACTTTGATGAGTTGAATGCTGGTGTAAAAGACTACCGAAGTACAACCCGTGATGTGAAGAAACTCATTGATGATCTAAACAAACAGGGAATGGACGGTCTTCTGATAGATCTTAGATTTAATGGAGGAGGTTCCCTACAAGAGGCGATTGACATGACAGGGTTGTTTATTCCGGACGGACCTGTGGTTCAGGTCAGAAATACCGATCAATCTGTAGATAAAATGGATGACACTGATGGAGGTGATGTTTACTATGACGGGCCACTTGCTGTAATGGTGAATCGTGGAAGTGCCTCTGCTTCGGAGATATTCTCAGGTGCAATCCAGGATTACAAGAGAGGTGTAATCATTGGAGAGAGCACATTTGGGAAAGGAACGGTCCAAAATATTATTGATTTAGATCAATACATTCGTAATCCAGAGATGAAGCTCGGCCAGCTAAAGATGACATTGGCAAAGTTTTATCGTGTGACAGGCAGCAGCAATCAACGAATTGGAATTGCTCCTGACGTGCAATTTCCTTCCATTTATGATGCAAATGAGTATGGAGAAGCAAGCAGACCAAACTCGCTTCCATGGGACGAAATTGCTGATGCTGGTTTTAAACCTACAAACAATATTGATGAAGAGTTATTAGATAATCTGAATGCTCTGTATCGAGATCATCTCAATACTGATGCTGACCTTCAAAAATTGATGAAGGATATAGAGAAGGCAAAAAAGAGAAGAAATGAGTCAACTATTTCATTGAACTATGAAGAAAGAAAAGCACCAGTTGATGATGAGACACCAGGAGACCTGTCAGCTTCTGTCAGCCAGGATGATGTAGAAGAGGATGATTCATTGAAAAAGAAATTCAAAGAAGACCCGTACCTCAAGGAGGGGCTAAGATTACTTGCTGAATTAGCAAGAAAGAAGATAGGTTAAGCAACCTTAAACTTCTTTTCCTGTCTTATTAGTAAATAGAATTTACATGAAAAGCATACTTACTATAGCTGCAGTCTTATCCTGCGGTATATCATTTGGACAAACCATTATTGCTTCAGCAAAACTGGAAGCTAAGAATATCAAAGAAGTGCGTGTGGAGGGATCTTTCTGTGATGTTTACGTCGAGAAAGGAGATAGAAATTACCTGGATGCTATTATTGAGGGAAAAGGAGAGGAAGGTGATTACGAGTTTGATACGGACATTTCTGGATCGACCCTAATTATCAAAGTGGTTAAGCGTGATCGCTCAAATTGGAGAAGTTGGAACATGACCGAGGCAAAAATTGAATTGACTTTGAAAGATGGAGTCCAGTTGGATATTGAAAACTCCTCAGGTGATGTGTTCGTCACAGGATTAGAAACTGAAGATTCTGAGATAGAGGCAACAAGTGGAGATATTACTTTAGAAAGAATAACCGCAAATCTTGAAGTAGAGACTTCTTCGGGAGACATTTCTATTAATCAACTGGTAGGAGAGTTGGAACTTGAATCAACAAGTGGCGATCAGGAGATTTACAACACAAAGGGAAGTATCGATAGTCGTGCCAGCTCAGGTGATTTGACAATTTCTGACTTTGAAGGTGATATTGTGTTAGAGGCAACCTCTGGAGACGTGGATATCAGGGGTGGAGTAGGTAGAGTCTCGGTAATAACCTCTTCAGGTAATATTGATGGGAATGGTATTGGGCTTACTGGCGATGCCTACTTTAAGGCTTCCTCTGGGAATATTGAAATTGACTTTGAAAATGATCTAAGTGAATTAAGTTTTGACCTTACTGCGACTTCCGGAGATCTTGATGTGGGCAATCGATCCGCTGAAAAGAAACTCTACATCGATCGTGGAGGATTTGAAGTTGTGGGAATCACTTCTAGTGGCGATCAAGAGTACGACTAATCTAATTTTCAGGTATTGAAAAATAAAAGCCGACCATATGAATGATCGGCCCCACATTAATTAACCGTAATTTAATACGGTCATAATACTATACGCCTGCAAAGCATCAGGGTTGTTGGTTTTGGTATAAGCCAAGAAGGATATATCTGAACCACTTTTGTCATTTATTAAATCTGAGAAGTACCTTTGAACTTGATTCTTTCCTGGTTGAACGGGATTCCCAATCTAGGAAGAAACAATTCATTGGAACCGGAATTTAATTTTTAATAACTCCATGGCTGAGGAAGAGAAAGAGCAAAAGACGAACTACTTTGATTTTACGGAGGTACTAACTTATTTCTTCAGGAAGAAAGATCCGAGCCGTCCCAAGAGCTTTAATCTCAAGGCGATGCACACCATAAATAAGATTTCGATTCTTATGTTTTTGATGGCGGTGATTGTAATGATTGTAAGAGCAGTGACCAGGTCTTAATTTGCACGATCGAAATGAAAAAACTGCTAATACTAGTGCTTGCAATAAATGGTTTTGCGACTATTGCTCAGCAAGAAGAGCCCATCATAACGGATAGACCGACCCAATCAGCCTCCGCTTTTGTCGTGCCGCAAGGTAAGATTCTGTTGGAAACTGGTTTTCTTGGAGAGAAAGTAACTGGAGGTATTACGAATACAACCTATGTCAACGCCTTGTTGAGGTGGGGGTTGATCCAGGGGGTCGAAGTGAGATTAACACAAAACTATGTTGGCTACAAAGTGCTGGGGGAGAGAACTCAGGGGTTCAGTCCATTCGTGCTTGGCACCAAGATTCACATGATGAATGAAGATGGTTGGAAACCTCAGATGAGTGTGATAGGACAGTTAACTTTTAAAACAGGAGAGGAGAGTTTCAGGCCTGCCTCAACTGTTGCTGAAGTTCGGTTAAACTTCCAAAATACATTGTCTGAGAATGTAAGTCTTGGATATAACCTTGGATACGTTGATTCTGGATTCAACGAAATTTTGTATTCCGTTGTACTTGGCGTTGGCTTAGTTGATGGATGGTCCTTTTTCGTTGAGCCTTATGGCTTTTTCGGTGACGATATCGACCAGCGAATCAATGCAGGCTTGATTTACCTGGCAAAGTCGAATCTGCAATTTGACATTTCGTTTGGTTCTGGAATTTCGAAAATTGCACCAGATTCCTTCTTGGGTTTTGGGGCTTCTTTCAGCTTGAACTAGAAATAGGAGGAAATTCCAAACTGAATACCACCAATCTTAGCTGGCGGATTTCCGAGAATATCCTGCTGTCTCATAATTCGATAATTTAGTCGAATCACGGTTTGAGAAGTCGGGCGAAAACTAAATGCTGGGGTAATCGCCCACAGGTCATCGGAGATATTATCACCCGTTTCATTGAACGTTCCCACGTTCCAATCCACGTACTCCAATCGACAGGACACATTCAATACTCCATTTTCAAAACCGAAAATCGCTCCCTTTTTTACTGATTGAACGATATCAAGGAATCCTCCTTTTTGACGATCTCCAAACTGCTGACTGAAAGTAGTTGGAACGTCGACAGACACCCAAGCCCATTCTCCAACTATGTAAGTATCAGTTCGGGACACGGTTGTGTTAAAGTCAAGTGCAATAACACCTACTCTTCTCTTGTCATCTAACACGATACCGTCATCTTGATGTTTGTTGTAGATGCCGCCCATATAGGAAAAACCCAGCTCTCCAACTTTTGAATTTCTTAACCCGATTTTTCCGGTAAAGAGCGGTTCACCGTTGCTGCTCTCCTCAAATCGTTCTGAGTTAGATTTTGATGCTGGAAGGAATGTTCGGTTTTCCGTATTGTCGATAATGGAGTTGTCAAAACCATTGGTGAGGTACAATTCGTAACCATAAGCCCAGTCTTTGTTAAACTGTTTTCCATATACGCCAAATCCAACATTGCTCCAGGTTGCAGCGAGCATTTGAGTTGCGGCAATTGGACGATCAACGAACTCCCACTTGGGACCATCATGATTTTGATTAAACGCCCCAATGGGATTCATAACAACTCCCCCTCGAAGATTGAGCATAGGATGAAAATTGAAATCCACTGCTGCGAATTCAATGACAATTTCTTTACCTCCTTCCTCGAGCTCTATTTCGGATAGGAACTTGATTTTTCTATGGATGGTCGATGCAACGAAAAGTGTCATTCTTGGAACCCTAAACGAGCTTCCCTCGGTAACACCATCCTCACCCAGGTATTGGTAGTCAGCTTCGATGTATCCTCCAAGTGAAACAGGTAGTTTACCAATCTGTAAAAACGGCCTGTTGTACACAGCGTCCATATTAAGCCCTTTGGAAATGACTGTGTCCAGGGGTGTTCTCCTAAGTAATGTGCTGTCAATTTGGGCCTTCAGAGCGAAGACAAGTATCGAAAGCAGGAGGGTTAGTATGCCTCTCATGATAGGTCTATTTTTAGGGACTGTCCACTTGTGGTTACAGGAAATGATCGAAGGTTTTCATCTGCTGGTCCATTTTGGACATTGCCGTCTTTTGTAAACTCACTACCATGGGCTGGACACTGAAGACGATCACCAAACACCTGTAATTCAGTACCCTGATGTGTGCATCTCATGTAAAGAGCCTTGTAGCTATCATCGGTGTTTCTAAACACGCTAATAGGATATTCTAATTTTTCATTTTGGACAATGATGTAATTCCGATGGTCTGATGTACCTTTTTGTTTACTTGGAAATTCGCTTAAGGGGATTTCAAGAAAGGAGCCACGAATTGGCGCCGATACGTATTTAACACCAGCACAACTTTCCAATAAGGACGCTCCAGTTACTAGCCCTATGCAGCCAACACTGCACGTCTTTATAAATTTCTTTCTATCTATGGTTCTCATAGCGATTCCAGAAATTTTATCAAATCTTGTTTATCGGAAGACGAAAGCGCTTCATAACGTAGACGACTATTCATTGCTTCGCCTCCATGTAGTAGAATTGCTTCCTCAATACTACCAGCCCTTCCATCATGCATGAGGAAGAATTCCCCACCTTGTGCGTCGGGTGATAACCCGAGACCCCAGAGTGCTGGAGTTCGCCATTCAAATGTTTCGGCGGCACCCTCGGTAACACCGTCATCCAAAGATGGACCCATGTCATGAAGTAGGAGGTCGGTAAATGGATAAAAGGTGCGATTTGATAATGCAGAAATGTCACTCGTAGGAGTGGTCCATTCAGGGGTATGACAGGATCCACATTCAAGAGAAGTAAAAACGGTATTGCCATTTAGAACTTCCATGTCCTCTGGATTTCTTTGAATAGGAGCTTTTAAAGTTCTTAGATAGAATACAACTTCATTCACCGTTTGGTCAGAGACTTCAGGATCGGTTGCAAGACCAGTGAACGTATCTATCGCCTCAAAGGAAGAGGTAATACCCATATCTTGGTTGTATGCGTTCACTGTTTGTTGAAGCAAATCAATTGCCGCTGCCTTTTTTCCAAATCGTCCGATGTATTGACCAGCTACTGGTTGATGGTGAAATTCGGGAACGAAGTACGTGGGAGGTGTGATGTAGTTGGGCACTCCTGAAATTCCGTCACCATCCAGATCCATCGGATCAGCATTGGATAGAATCTGTACGTCGGTTAGCGCGGCTAAAAGCCCAAG
>JBDWQX010000187.1:0-5174 GCA_039986395.1 Cyclobacteriaceae bacterium | reverse complement strand
CCTTATGGCATTTACTCAGTTAATAATGGGGAGAGAAGGGTAGGAATAGCTATTGGCGATCAGATTCTGGATCTAAACTACCTGCAAGAGAATGGTTTGCTAAATTCTCTAGACCTACCCAGTGGAGTCTTTTTGAGAGATGTTCTAAATGACTTCATGGCGCTTGGAAAATCGGTTTGGACAGCTTTACGAGCACGTTTGCATGAACTTTTAGATGAGTCCAACGGGGAGTTGAAACCACATGCTGAGCAGGCTTTGGTTGGCCAATCCGCTGCTACTATGCACATGCCTGTGAAGGTTGGAGACTATACGGATTTCTACAGTAGTGAAGAGCATGCTACTAACGTGGGTATTATGTTTAGGGGTAAGGATAATGCGCTCATGCCTAACTGGAAGCACATTCCTGTAGGCTATCATGGTCGCGCTTCCTCTATCATTGTTTCAGGCCAACCGTTTCACCGCCCGCAGGGACAGACCCTTCCAAAGGATGCTGAATTGCCTGTCTTTGGACCCACCAAACTATTGGATATTGAGCTGGAAATGGCCTTTATTACCGGGACTCCGACAGCATTGGGAGAGACGATCCCCACCAAGAATGCGGAAGATTACATCTTTGGAATGGTCCTGTTTAATGACTGGTCTGCTAGGGACATACAAAAGTGGGAATATGTGCCACTGGGACCATTTCTTGGAAAGAGCTTTGCCTCTTCAATATCTCCATGGATCGTTACCATGGATGCGTTAGCATATTTCAAAGTAGACGGTCCGAAACAGAATCCTGCAGTATTGCCATATCTGGAGTTTGAAGGACAGAAGAGCTACGATATTGATCTTGAGGTCTACATAAAACCGAAGGGAGGAGAAGAGCAAAAAATCAGTTCTAGCAATCATAAGTATATGTACTGGAATATGGCGCAGCAACTTGCCCATCAGACAGTGAACGGATGTAATATTAACGTCGGCGATCTATATGGTAGTGGAACCTTAAGTGGTGAAGAACCAGATAGTTATGGATCGTTGCTTGAACTAACCTGGGCAGGCAGCAATCCTATTCAGTTGGATGATGGAAGCGAACGAAAATTTCTACAGGATCATGATACCATAGTGATAAAAGGACACTGTGAAAAGGATAAGATACGTATTGGATTTGGAGAGGTGAGGACAGAAATTTTACCGACTAAATCCTAAAAATTTGGACCTGAATAAAACCAAGCGTTTTGGTGTTCATCTGGACACCACCTTGAAACTAATCAAGCAGGACCTGCTCAAACGATTCCGTGAGGAAGAAATCGACTTAACTCCTGAGCAGTGGACGGTATTGTCTGAGCTGGCTGGACGTGAAATGATCTATCAACGTGAGTTGGCAGAGAATACATTTAAGGATGCACCAACGGTATCGAGGATTATTGAATTACTAGTAAAGAGAGGATTTCTCAATCGGATCGCAGATAAAGAAGACCGCAGACGATTTTTAGTTTCACTTACGGATGAAGGTAGAAAGGTCTATGAGCGTTCGGCACCTATACTTTTTGATGCTCGGACCTTGGGCTGGGAAGGATTGGGAGACAAGGACTACGAAGACTTGACTCGGATCTTAAGCAGGATATCCAGTAATATTTCTAAGAATCAGAAGTAGGTTTCCTCTGTACTTTCTTTACGTCTTACTCCTTCTATCTTTACTCCATGAACATTGAAGAATTCAGAGATTACTGCCTGGCAAAACCTGGAGCAACCGAACACTTTCCATTCGATGACAACACACTCGTTTTCAAAGCAGTCAAAATGTTTGCTCTTGCAGACGTTAGAGATTTTCAAAGCATCAATCTCAAATGTGACCCTGAATATGCAGTCGAACTCAGAGAGAAGTACCCAGGAGTCATTCCGGGTTATCACATGAATAAGAAGCACTGGAATACCATCTCCACCGATGGAGGTGTCTCCGATAAGGAACTCTACCAATGGATTGACGATTCGTACACTTTGATCGTAGCTTCACTTTCCAAGAAGGAAAAGGAGCTCTTGGAGAGCCTTTAAGAGCGTTTGGCAAATCATCCCTCGTCTGTGAAATTGAGATGATATGTAGATCGTACTACATTTGTTTGGAATAGAAACACAACCTATGAACAGATTCTCTCAATTTTCGATTGTTCTAATCGCGCTTTCACTATGCGCTTGCTCAAAGAAGCCCCTAGTACTAGACACCTTAATCATCCAAGGGAAGATAATCGATGGAACCAATGGTGCTGCATTCGTCGGAGACATTGGAATAACGGGTGACACCATTTCGTTTATAGGCAATAGCGAAGATTTCCAGGTAGAGACTAAGAATGTCGTGGATGCCTCAGGCCTTACGATAAGTCCTGGATTCATTGATCCACACACCCACGCATGGGTTGACCTTCGCAGCGATGATGGAAACAAAAACACGAACTACCTGACACAGGGTGTGACAACTGTGTTCGCTGGGAATGATGGAGGCGGTCCTTTTGACATAGATGTCGCTGCAGGCGAGTTGAATCCAAATGGCATTGGCACTAATGTGGCATTTCTTGTAGGACATGGTAGCGTCAGACGTGAAGTTCTAGGAATGAGTGATGCTGCACCCACCGAAGTGCAATTGGAATCAATGAAGGCATTGGTTAGGAATGGCATGGAAACGGGAGCATTCGGATTCTCAACGGGCCTGTACTATGCGCCGGGTAGCTTCTCGACCACTGAGGAAGTCATTGAGTTAACAAAAGAGATCAAGAAGTACAATGGTGTTTATGATAGCCACATTCGAGATGAAAGCTCATACACTATTGGTTTGATTGGGGCTGTCAAGGAGACCATCGAAATCGGAGAAAAATCTGGTGTACCTATCCACTTTGCTCACATCAAGGCTTTGGGTGTCGATGTTTGGGGGAAAAGCACAGAGATTATTCAGCTCATCGAAGAAGCTCAATCACGAGGGTTACGTATCACAGCTGATCAATACCCATGGCGTGCTTCAGGAACTAATTTGCAAAACGCTGTGATCAGTAGATGGGTGATGGCAGGGGGAGATGATGTCTACTATAAGCGACTGAATGACCCTAAACTACTTTCGAGAATTCGTGCCGAGATAAAAGAGAACATAAGGAAGCGTGGCGGCCCTGAGTCCTTACTGATTACTGCTGACTATAAAGACGAGGAAATGATTGGCTTGAATCTAGGTCAGATAGCCGAACGAATGAACTTGGATCCAGTGGAAGCCACTTTAGTCATTGCCAAAAATGGGGGTGCTGGTATTGCCTCTTTCAACATGAACGAAGAGGACATGAAAAACTTCATGACGCAAGAATGGGTAATGACCAGCTCAGATGGGAGCAAGGGACACCCAAGGAAGTATGCCAGTTTCCCTGAGAAATATTTGCGCTACGTGATCGAAAATCCTATTCTGTCTCTTGAGACATTTGTTTATAAGAGCAGCGCACTAGCTGCTTCCACTTTTGGAATTGAAAAGAGAGGGACTATAGAAATTGGCAATTACGCTGATGTCATACTATTTGATGAAGATCAATTTCGACCGTTTGCTGACTTTTCAGAGCCAGAAAACCTTTCTGAAGGTGTTAAATATGTGTTTGTAAACGGTAAACCTGCAATCTCAGAGGGTAAACCAACACCTATTCTAAGCGGTAGAGTTTTGAGGAAAAGCAAATAAAAAGGCCACCAATGTGGCAGCCTCTCTCATTTTAACTCCAAAAATTTCTAAGATCCTGGATAACCGGCACTTGCCATTACTTCCTTGATCTGATCTGTATGTCGTTTGGTGTGTCCTGACATGAAGATGATTACCTGATAAGCATCCACTTTTCCGAAAGGGAAATCAAAATATCTGTTTCTTAAATCATCCTGAGAAGACTTAACATACTTCATATTCTCTTTTCTCTTGGTTTTGAACTCAGCAAGTGAGCCGTCGTATCCGCCATACTTATTTGTTGGTTCAAACTCAGTTCTTGTCTTGACCTTTTGCTCACGACTTTGAATTAATCCAATGACCTGATCATCAGACATTTTTACCTCACTACGAAGGGACGGATCTGGGTCGCTTTGTAAGGTCATTTGAACAATTCCGAAAATGTTGTTCTCGGAAATCGCCAGATGCTCAACGCAATTTGCCACCGACCAAGAATCCTCTGTAGGCTTATAGTTAAGCTGTTCTTCAGAGAGACCTTTCACGGTCTTTAACAATTCAGCATTGGTATTTTTGAGGTGCTCGATAGCCTTGCTACGTTCCTCTTTTGATAATGTGGTCTGTGCGAATGCAACGCTGCTAAGCAGTGCAATGCTGACCATAGATAGTAGTACTCGTTTCATTTTTTTAAAGTTATTTAACTGCTGACGAATAGTTGGTCGTAATTTGGACAATTTATTATCTTCACAAAGTGAAAATAATTATCAATATACTTCTATTTTTGGTGGGGACAATACAAAACCCCACTGCTATGGAAGATGAAACATTGTCCTTTCTGGCTCTCGGTGATTCTTACACCATTGGAGAAGCTGTGAAGGAATATGAAAGATGGCCAGTACAACTTGTATCACGGCTAAGAAAGAATAACATTTCAATTGAAGAAGCAAAGATCGTTGCCAAAACAGGTTGGACCACAGATGAGCTAATTGCTGCCATTGAAGAAAGAGATATACAGAGAACTTACGACCTGGTTACATTGCTTATAGGGGTAAACAATCAATATAGAGGCTACCCAATTGAACAGTATGAGAAGGAATTTGAAGAGCTAGTTACAAAAGCAATCAAGTATGCAGCAGGTATTCCTGAGAATGTATTCGTGATCTCCATTCCAGACTATGGCGTCACCCCTTTTGCTGTAGAAAAGGAGTTGGATGCAGCCAAAATTGCTTCAGATTTGGAAGCATACAATGATATTGCAAGACGAATTGCAACTTCGAAAAACATAATTTTCACAGATATAACCCAAGATTCCAAAGACGCAAAGAACGACCCTTCCTTAACGGCGAAAGATGGCCTGCATCCGTCGTCAAAAATGTATGCTCTATGGGTAGAAGCGCTGTATCTCTCGATATATGACAATCTTTCCACCAGATAATTCTACTAAAAGCGTCAAATTAGCGTTGACCTTTAAGTTGTATTAAAATAGTCCTAATTTAGAGGTCAGATCTTTTGAGATTGC
>JBDWQX010000186.1:0-3929 GCA_039986395.1 Cyclobacteriaceae bacterium | reverse complement strand
TTTCTCTACGGAAATATCGGCGGCTCCTTTAACGTTCGAGATCAATCGCTCTATCTCGGAAGCCTTTGAAGCAAGTACCGTCAAATCTTCTCCGAAAATCTTGATTGCTAAATCCGCACGAACCCCAGTGATCAGCTCATTAAACCTCATCTCGATGGGTTGAGTGAATTCATAGTCCGCTCCCGGAATTTCCAGTAGCAAGGCATCCTTGATTTTATCAGCCAACTCATCCTTACTCAATTGTGATTCCCAATCATTTTTATCAAACAAAGTGATCATCACATCTGTTTCTTCCATTGACATAGGATCAGTTGGAACTTCTGCAGCACCAATTCGTGTCACCACCTGTCGTACTTCGGGAAATCGACGAACCACATTTTCAATTTTCGTAGTGGTTTCCACGGTTTTCGAAAGAGACGTACCCGTTTTCAGTATTGGTTGTATCACGAAATCTCCCTCGTCCAGCGTTGGCATGAACTCACCGCCCATTGTTGAAAAAAGGTAGCCAACGCTTGCCAGCAAGGCCAACGACGAGCCGAGTACAATGCTACGATATCTAAGTGCCCAGTCAATTACAGGTGAGTAAAAGCGTTCAAACGACCGCATCAATCGCTTTGAAATCGTTGGTTTATCCGTTTTCGAAGGCCTGATAAAGTAACTTGAAATCACCGGCACGTACGTAAAACAGAGGATCATCGCACCTATCAAAGCAAAACAAAAAGTCAGTGCCATCGGTTGAAACATTTTTCCTTCCACATCAGTGAGGGATAAGATTGGAATGAAAACGATAACAATAATCAGCTGTCCAAATACGGCTGATCGCATCATTTTACTCGTTCCTTCATACGTGATTTTGTCGATTAGCGACTGCTTTTCTATATCATGCACTCCTACAAGTTCTGCTTTCCTTGAGGCAATTTGAAAAGAAATGAATTCGACAATAATCACTGCCCCATCGATAATGATTCCAAAGTCTATGGCACCAAGACTCATCAGGTTTGCATCAATCCCGAAAATGTACATGAGTGATATGGCAAAAAGCAGACATAGTGGAATGATAGAGACTACTACCAGCCCTGATCTAATATTTCCCAATAGCAGTACCACGACAAAAATTACGATCAGGCAGCCCAGCACCAGATTTTCAGTGATGGTAAAAGTCGTTTTCGCAATAAGGGAACTTCTTTCGAGAAAAGGGTTGATCGAGATTCCGGGAGGCAGCGAACTGCTAATTTCAGCCACACGCTCCTTTACAGCCTCTATCACCAATTTGGAATTGGCATTTTTCAACATCATCACCTGCCCCAGGACCTTCTCACCTTCTCCATTCGCGGTTACTGCGCCAAATCTTGTGGCATAGCCAAACTGCACCTGAGCTAAGTCGCGCACATAGATTGGAATTCCATTTCTAGAGTTGATCACGATATTCTCGATATCTTCAATCGAGCCGGCAAGTCCTTCTCCTCGAATGAAATAACTCTGGTCTCCTTTTTCAATATAGCCACCACCTGCCACACTGTTATTTTTCTCTAGAGCAGTAAATACGTCTACTGCTGACAAACCCGCCCCGTTCAACTTTTCTGGATTGAGAGTAACTTCATATTGCTTTAGAAATCCACCCCAGGTGTTTACTTCCACCACTCCAGGTATACCAGATAACTGTCGTTTAACAATCCAGTCTTGAATAGTACGCAAGTCCATTGCGGTGTACTTGTCTCGGTACTCCGGAGCTACGTCGAGCACGTATTGATAAATTTCTCCAAGACCTGTTGTAATCGGGCCCATTTGCGGAGTTCCAAATCCTTCGGGGATTTGTTCCGACGCACTAATGATTTTTTCAGCAATGAGTTGACGTGGAAGATAGGTGCCCATATCATCGTCAAATACAATAGTCACCACGGACAATCCAAATTTGGAAATCGATCTGATCTCCTTGACTCCAGGTAAATTGGCCATTTCCAGTTCTACGGGATACGTGATGAATTGCTCGACATCCTGTGTTGACAGGTTGCGAGAAGTCGTAATGACCTGCACTTGATTGTTGGTAATGTCGGGCACAGCTCCGATGGGAATCTGGGAGAGTGAGTAGATCCCAAAGGCAATCACCGAAAAAGTAAAAAGCAGTACAATCAGCTTGTTCTTCAAGCTGAATCGAATAATATTTTCTAACATGATTTAGAATTTTAGAGGCATACAAAACAGGACCAATTGGCTAAAGCCACTGATTGGTTATGCAGGTGGGCCTCTAAAACTTAAATCCTTGTGTTTGAAACGTGTTTGAAAATTTGATAAGTAGGTCGTCGAATTTGACTTTGGAATTTCTTCAATGAGAACTGGCCCAAATGCCAAATCGATAATTGAGGTCACCACTAAGAACTGAGCCTGATATTGCTGAGAGTTCTTAAAATCTTCGAGATGATTCTCTCCTTGATTGACATGAAAGGCAAGACGGAAGAAATCAAGAATACTCTCTGCTTCTTCATGGACTTCTACGTGCTCCGTATCCGATAACTCATCATGATGACTATGAGGTAAAAATGAATGCATCAACAGGATTCCTCCTGCAACCATCATTAATATTTTTCCCGTAGTCTTCATCAAGGTAAATTTAGTAAAATTGTCGATTTTTAATTTTACTCCCCCTCACACGCTATTTCAACAACTGTACTATCAAGCAATACAAGCTATGTCGTACGGAATTCCACAAGAATGATCTAGGTTTTATTATCATACTTAATCCCGTGTAAGCATGGAGTCAGAATGGGTAATAATAGAGCGTCCTTAGCTAGTATAAATTTGAACAACCAGCTATGATAAAAATTGTTGCCATTTCCCTTCTTTCGCTCTTCAGCACACCACGAGAAGAAGCGAGAATAAAAGCGTTATTCATTGAAAGTTTCATGCGCAACATGGAATGGCCGGCTGAAAAAGGAACAGAAAAGTACAGCATCGCAGTGATCGGGGACATATATGTTGTAGAGCAAATCAAATCGCTTACCAACAACAGACTAATAAACAACAAGCCAGTGGAAGTTGTGAACTATACTTCCAAGGTAAAAATGGAGGAGTTGCACATACTCTTCATTTCAAAAACTCTAAGTGATCTATATCCAGATTATCATGAAATAGCCATTGCAAACTCAGTGTTGGTTGTCACGGAAGAAGAAGGGCTTTCAAAAGCTGGAGCAGGTATAAACTTTGTGAGCAGGGGCGATAAGCTGGAGTTCGAGCTTAACGCCACAACGCTCAAGGATTCTGGCATTCGAGCGTCAAAAGCAATTACTGAGACTGCTGCAGAGATAAACTAATCACTGCTCTGCTTTGCAGATAATAAAGTTGCTATCTCGAAGACACAAACTCGTCAATTTGAGTAATGATATCTTCAAATTCCTTGTTGATTTGTTCGTAGCCAAGTTTCTCTGTTACGGCAGTTAGCATTCCTTGCACGCTACTGCAATATTGAGTGTGCATGAAGTCTTTCTCAGGAGCGTTTTCTTTACGATCTTTTAAGGTTGTCTTAAGGCCATCCCTGATTTTAGCCATCCGCTTTGCTATTTTGTCAGCAGCACCCACCTGTTGATAAGATTCGAAACTCCTTATGGGTAAGAGAAATGATCGGTATGCCCCCTTAAAGCTAAGACGATCCAATTCCGTATTAATCATATCAACTACCTTTTGGTGTTCCCCTTCCCTTTTATAGCGAGCCGTGACAAAATTCACACCTGAAAATGCACCAAAACGATCGTCGACAGTAGACTTCACTGTTTTCTGGTAATCCTGGACATCTTTTTCAACTTCGTCGTGAAGCCCAAAACCGTTCACATTTATGACCCATATTCGCTGGCGTGCAGCATTTCCCAACACAGAACCATCATTAAGTAGCTCTGTATAGGCTGCTTTGGCCTCTTTGGGCATGAAATTCCAAAAAT
>JBDWQX010000185.1:0-10041 GCA_039986395.1 Cyclobacteriaceae bacterium | reverse complement strand
TATGGTAGTGACGGATCGCCTTTTTCCGAACTCGTGGCAGTTATTGATAACGGTTCTTCTACAACATCCGCCCGTTATGATGCGAATAATTTAAATACCGGAGAGTGGGCGCATGTAGCACTGACTTGGTCGTCTGGAAATGGTGTCACTATTTACATAAATGGAGTGAATGAATTGACAGGAGCTCCTCTCTCTGGGACGATCAATGTCGTTGGCGATCAAATGCAAATTGGAACAAGCGCTCTTAGTTCGGAGAGAGAGTTTGAGGGACAGATTGATGAGATAAGAATATGGGATGCTGCATTGTCGGAAACAACAATTCGTGATTGGCTTGCTGTAAAATATGAATCTGGTGCCGGTCATCCAAATGACGCGAATCTCATCGCTTATTACAGATGCGACGACTTAGCCGGAACTGTGCTTGGTGATTTGGCTGGTTCACTTGATGGCTCTTTAAATGGAGGAGCCACTTTCACAACTTCAGGTGCTTACATTGGGGATGAAAGTGCATTTACCACTACTACATCAGTCGCGTTAGGCGGTGCGGCTTCAGGAAACAATCTAACAGTAAATAATATCCAAGGCTCTCCAGATATCACGTATCTCTATCGTGTAAATGAAGCACCTAACGATGTTTTGTTAGTTGCGGGACTGGACGTACTCAACACTACTGATTACTATGGTGTGTTCCAAAGTGGAGGAAGTAACCCAACCTTCAATGCACAGTGGTTTTACTCTGGAAACCTAACCGTCAACGGACAAAATGCCGAAAATGGCGTCCGATTCATGAAGCGTGAAAACAATGCAGATGGTAATTTTTATGAATTTTCTTCAAGCATTCTAGATGTAGACAGCTCATTGAACATTGTCATTGATAGAAATGTGAGATCTGGAGAATTTGGGCAAGGACAAGTAGATCCTTATCCAACCCCAGTACCTCCAGGCAATGCGCTCACCTTTGATGGGGTTGACGATTACATAGATCTAGGTACCGACCTGGAAAGTGTATTTGCAGGATCGGACAAAGCCTTCACGATCGAGGCATGGATTAACCCAGAAACATTCACAGGAGACAATCGAAAAATAATCTTAGCAAAAAATGGAAACTCTAACTGTGGGGCAGATGAAAGACAATTCAGTTTCGTTGCTTCATCAGATGAAGGCCTTCGGTTCACCTACTATGGTGCCAATGATGTAAGTCAGTTTCGCTCATTCGAGGGAGGTAGTATATCGACCAATACCTGGCAACACGTAGCAGTGACGTATGATGGATCTGTTGATACCGGTGACGGCATTGATCGAGTAAATTTCTACATTAATGGAATTTTGCAGACGACCGTTGCTGATGGAGCAGCTGGTGTTTTTCCTTTTAATATTTCTTCGGGGCCATCGCACGTTGGAATTGGAGCTACATTAAATTCTTTAGGAGCACTTTGTGATAATCCAGATCATGTTTTTGATGGCCCAATTGACGAAGTTCGAATCTGGGATACTACCCTGGACAATGCTACGATCCTTGCACATGTTTCAGCCGTCGTTGATAATACGCACCCAAATTATGAAAACCTGGTTTCCTATCATCGTTTTGATGATTCTGACGGATCAGCTAGTATAGCAGAAGTTAGAGATTTAGCTGGAACAAACGATGGGGTCTTAAATGGTTTTCCTGGAGACAACAGTGGAAGTTGGTCAGTTTCGGGTGCTCTTGATGCAACAGTTCTTCCTAATAATGCCATCGATTTTGATGGAACCAACGATCATATAGATATTGGTGACCCTGTAGAATTAATGATTGCAGGTGATCTGACCCTTGAAGCCTGGGTCAATTGGGATGGGATTACTCCTTCTCATGATCAAACGATCGTTGGCCGTACTTTTCAGCATGAGACAGCGGCAGATAATATTTTATATCAATTAGGAATTGATTCCGAGGGTAAGCTGTTTTTTCATTTTGAACATGATGCAGGTATTAATTCCCCTGATTTATCCTCTATCGATGTAATGCCTAATGGTGAATGGATCCATGTGGCTGCAGTAAGAGATGCCACGGCAATGACGGTCACGCTTTATTTGAATGGTGTCCCCTTGAGCATGGTTACCGGTACCTATCCGAACAATGCCAACGGTGGAGAATCATCCTCTCAGAGAGTTATGATTGGCAGAAGGAATCCAAATAACTTTGATTATTTTGATGGAAGGATAGATGAAGTACGTATTTGGAATAGCCCAAGAACTTTGGGGGAAATTCAAACAAACTTATATGCAGCGTTGGATGGGAGTGAGACAGGCCTGGTAGCATATTACAACTTTGACCAGGGGGTCCCAGAAGGAAGCAATGGAAGTGAAACCACTTTGTTTGACATAACCGCAAATGGTAATGATGGACTATTGACCGGTATGGCACTTACTGGAGCAAATTCAAATTGGGTCAGTTCTCAATTCGAAACTCCGTTCGCTTCCTCAGATTTATTCACCACGGAAGTGTCTAGCTCACAAATTGATCTTTCATGGACGGACAATGCATTAAATGAAACAGGCTATACCATTGAACGATCTGATGGTAATAACTTTTCTTATTCCTTTCTGGCCACTGCCGCATCCGATGCTACCAGCTTTAGTGACAATACGGTGTCTCTAGCAAGCGGTTACTTCTATCGGGTAGTTGCTAACGGCATGTATGATTCTAATCCTTCAAATGAAAAATTTGGAAGCACGATTGCACCTCCAGGCGTTGCCTTGGAATTCGATGGCGTAGATGATTTCGTTGATCTCTCTTCCTCTGTTGATAATTTGACATTTAGTGCTCCGGCGACCATTGAATTTTGGGCTAAAATCAACTACGATCACACGGTTGCTTCGAACTTCAAGACTATTCTTAGCCTGGGAGAGTTTGCAAACGATGAATTTGTCATCGGAATTGGAGACGTTACCGTAGCTGAAACTAATGAGCTGCTGGCTATTCAGGTAACAACTGCGGGTGGTGCGAATCGAACGGTTGTGAATTATTTGGATGGCACAGATATTACGGGCCAATGGCATCATTATGCCGTTACTGCAGATGGTACTAATTACCAATTGTATTTTGATGGTCATCCAGTAGCCGCCACTACTGTGGTTGGCGGTGGATTCACAAGCTCCTTTGTTGGTGACTTTGGGGAAAATATCACCTCACCGTCTGCGGCTTACATTGGTCAGCGAGAAGGTCAGGGACAATTTTTTGATGGTGAGATCGATGAGTTGAGGGTCTGGAATGATGTAAGAACTCCGGTAGAGATTTTATCAAATCTAACCGTTCCGCTTGTCGGGAATGAAGCAAATCTTGTTTCGTACTACAAATTTGATCAAGACGAACCAACAGATCTTCTACTTCCAGATAGAAGCACCAATAATTTTGATGGTAGTTGGACAGATGCCGGTGGTGGAACAACCGTGCCGCAATGGGTTGCTTCTGAGATTGGTTTTTTCACAGTTGTAAATACCAATGATTCTGGTTCAGGATCTTTACGCTGGTGTATCGATAATGCAAATGCGAATCCAGGAAAGGATATGATCAACTTTGCTATTCCACCTACTGATCCTGGCTATGTTGACAATTCAGGATACGAAACATGGACGATTTCTCCAACAACCAATTTGCCTTCCTTAACAGAAGAGGTAATCATTGATGGAAGTACACAAACAGGGAGCGGCCAATTTAATGTCATTTTGGATGGATTATCTGGAGCGACCAGAGCTTTTGGTCTTGCTTCTTCAAATAATGAGATATATGGACTTTATATAACTGACTTTGATGTTGGTATCCACGTCAATGCTACAAATGGGAGCACCATAGGTGCTCCAACAAAAGGAAATACAATTGTGAATTGCAGTATCTATGGCGTTCAGACCTTGTTTGCAGATAACATGATCTACTATGCGAATTACATCGGAACAGACGAATTTGGAAATACAGGTCTCGGAAATGATTGTGGAATTTGCTCGCAGACGGGTTCGAGTGCGCACACCATTGGTGGCTTTGGAGCCGACGAGTTCAATGTTATATCTGGAAATAATACGGGAATTGGAACCAATGGTGCTGGCAATTCATTCATACAAGCCAATTTAATTGGGACTGACCCAACAGGGATGAACGCTGTTCCAAATGGTATAGGAATTAACTTATTTAGTAGTGGAGGTACCCAGATTATAGGCAATACCATATCAGGCAATACAGGTAATGGAATTCTTCTTGTGTCTTCCGGTGGAGTTATTATTCGAGCAAATATTATAGGTCTGACAATTGACGAGATGAACCCGTTGGGTAATGGCGGTGCAGGAATTATAACTAGTGGAGGGTCGCCAAATGGTGTTTTTGGAGGATTCAACGAAGGTGACGGAAATATAATAGCGAATAATGGAGCAGAAGGTATTGAATTGGTGGGCGCAGGAGATATTAATATTCGGTTGCTAAGAAATGAAATTTACTGCAATGGCGAAGGCATTGCATTAAATGGTGGAAACAATGGAATCGGTGCTCCAACTATAAGTAGGATAACTGTAGACGCAGTGTCAGGAACTGGTATCGTTGGAGAAACAATTGATCTATATAGAGACAACTCTGGTTGTCTACCTTATCAAGGTCAAGAATACCTCGGATCAGATGTTGTAGATGGATCTGGAGACTGGGAAGTATCTGGATTAACACTCGATCTCTCCAATGATTATTTTACTGCAACTGCAAGCAACGGAACAGATGGCACTTCTGCATTCTCAGCATCGTATACTGTTGCACCGATAAATGCCCTGGATTTCGATGGTGTGAATGATCGAGTGATTGTTACTGATGATCCAAATCTAGACTTTGGGACTGGAGGGTTTACAATAGAATTCTGGCTCAACGCAAGTAGTAATACACCAATTAACCAAAGCATTGGCCTTATTTCTAAAACGGCAACATTTGAAAATACGCCTGGATGGTCCATTGATATCAATACTTTTGCCGATCCAGGTGTCCAAATAGATATAACAAATGGCCCTCGTGATGGAACAGGAGGCACTGCGTGGAGGGGATTGCAATATGGGCGATGGTATCATGTTGCCATGGTTCGTGGGAGTGCTGATCTAAAATTGTATATAGATGGAATTCATGTAAATACTGAATTCAATCCAGTTGTTTTAGGCGACGTATCCAATGCGGAAAACTTAGTGATTGGCGATTCATGGGGAATTGAATATGAAGGAATGTTGGATGAGATTCGCCTATGGAATGTTGAAAGGACTGAAGCTGAAATTCAGTCAACCATTCTTCAAACGTTAGTAGGAGATGAACCCAACTTAGTGGCCTACTACAATTTCGATCATGGACTTCCAGGTGCAGACAATACAACTCCTCCGGCAAATGTCCTATCAGATAAAACAGCAAATGGATTAGATGGATCGCTCTCAAACTTTGCCTTAAATGGGGCAACCTCCAACTGGGTGAATTCTGGTTCCTTGGATCCGACACCTAACGAACCAGTTGATCTTACTACCACAGAAATTGGATCAACCACCATCGAATTAAACTGGACAGACCAATCATTCAATGAGTCGGACTTTCTCATTTATCGCTCTGATGGAGACAACACCAATTTTGCGCAGATAGATATGGTAGAGGCAGATGCCGCGACGTATCCTGACAACTCTGTCACTCCTGGAAATGGGTATTTCTATCGAGTTGTTGCAACGGACGGAACGTTAAATTCAGATCCATCCAATGAAAAATTTGGAAGTACAATTACTCCGCCAGGTAACGCACTGGATTTTGATGGTGTTGACGATTTCGTAGACTTAGGGGACGTCCATGATGAGGTGTTTGCTGGAGCAGACAAGTCCTTTACAATAGAATCATGGATTTACCTGACGGCCATTGGGTCAAACGGTGAAATTATTCTTTCAAAGCAAGGAAATACGAACTGCGGAGTGGATGAAAGGCAAGTGACATTTGGCGTCAGAGAAGATGGTATTTTAAGGTTAGGCTATTATGGAGATCTTGTGCTCACTCAACTTCGGACGATCGGCGGAACTACCGTTTTAAACCTAAATGAGTGGTATCATGTTGCTGCAACCTATGATGGTGCAATTGATGCAAATGATGGGTTAGATAGGGTGAAAATCTATGTAAATGGTGTTGAAGAAACCACTAGTATACTTACTTCAACTGGAGTCTTACCAACAGAAATACCTAGCGGGCCTGCTCATTTGGCAATTGGTTCAAATGTTAGTTCCACTGGTGCTGCCTGTTCTGGTGCAGATCAGATATTTAGCGGTTCAATAGACGAGCTTCGATTATGGAACGGAATTCGATCTGAGACGGAAATTCAGAACAACTTGTCTACGGTTTTGGTTGGCAATGAGTCAGGCCTAGCGGCATACTACCGATTCGATCAAGACGAACCGACCGACCTTATACTACCAGATAGAAGCCTCAACCAAAACGATGGTGCTTGGAACGGCAATGGGGGAGGAGTTACGACACCGCAATGGATTCCTTCTGGAGCTTTCAATGTAGATATAGTACCTCCAACAGTATTGACCCAAGACATTGTCGTTTCTCTTGATGCCACAGGGAATGTCTCCATAACAGCCTCACAGGTAAACAACGGTAGCTCTGATAATATAGTGGGCCCAGGTGATTTGATTTTAACACTTGACAAATCTGATTTCGACTGCACTGAACTAGGGGATAATACGGTTACGCTTTCGGTAAATGATGGTGCCAATATTTCCAGCGAAACAGCAACTGTAACAGTGATTGACGATATGGATCCCGTTGTCATTGTGCAGAATATCTCAGTGACGCTAGATGCCGAAGATCTTGCCACTATTACCACAATCAGCGTAGATAATGGTAGTTCTGACAACTGTTCAATTGCACTAAGTCTGGATATTGACTCTTTCGGAAAAACGGAAGTTGGGGATAACACCGTGACACTAACCGCTACAGACGGGTCAGGGAATTCAGCAACCGCAACCGCAACCGTAACTGTGTTGGATAATAATGGGCCACCAGACTTTTCTTTCATCTTTTACCTGGACGAAAACAGTGAAGAAGGCACGTTAATCGGAACTGTGGTGGCCACGGATTTAGAGGACGACCCGCTGACATATTCAATACTATCCGGCAACACGAACAGTGCTTTTGCAATTGGTGGGTCCAGTGGAGATATCACAGTGGCATCGCAGACGGAACTGGATTTCGAAACTACGCCTGTTTTTAATCTGATGGTCCAAGCAAGTGACGGAAATGGTGGCGAATCTATGGTCTCTATCACAGTCAACCTAAATGACATTGTAGATGAAAATCCACTCGGTCTTGAAGATCAGCTGGATCAAATAAATGTTTATCCAAACCCAGCCCATGGATCACTCTTTTTGGAGCTTGGGGTACTTTCCCTAAATGATTTGAAAGTGCATTTGTTCACAGTCAGTGGAAGTGAAGTAGAACTCGCTACTCGGATACGATCCAAGTCCGTTGATGTCTTGGAAATTGGACTTGAGAATCTGGATGCTGGTATTTATCTACTAAAAATTGAAAGTAACAAGGGTGTAGTAACCAAAAACATTCTCGTGCGATAATGTCCGATTCTTCCTTATTGCAGAATTCTGACCAATATGTCTCGCAGGTTTCACGTCTTCTTTGAACTAATGGTAAATAATCCTTACTTTGATTATTCTAAGAGATATTTTCATTTATTCAATAGAGCAAAGTGTACCGTCACTGCCTTCATGCAACGTTTCTTATATCAGCTTTAGTTAGCTGTTTTGAAGTCTATTCTCAGGCTTCGAATGCAGAAGACCTTCTAGCAACAGCCAGACAACTTCACTATGACGCTAGATACGATAGTGCAATAGGTGTGTTTCAAAAGGCGCAGAATGCATTTGAACTTGCACAAAGCAGCAATAGAGTAATTGAAACTCAATACGCCATTGCAGAAAGTATGTCTAATCTTGGCAGGTGTGATGAGGCGAAAGAAATGGCTAGCAAGGCATTAGCGCTGAGCTTAGAAAAATTCGGTGAATCTGATCCATTGACGGCCGATGGGCACTATCAACTTTCGCGTGTACTCGGTGGTTGCTTAGGACTGCATGAAGAGGCAGTTTCAGCTGTAGGCAAATCAATGGCTCTAAAGCAGAACATCTATGGTGAGCGTAGTGATCAAATTGCGTTTGACTTAACGATGATGGGATACTATCATACTTCCCTCGGAAACTACGACAGTGCGATGCACTATCTCACGAAAGCGTTTGATATTAGGTCAAAAAGTGAAAATATAGATTCCGTAGAGTTTTCCCACACGTTGTATTATTTGGCCAGGATAAATGAGCGCAAAGGAGACATGACGGAGGCACTCAAACTTAGCTCGCAAGCATTGAAGATCCGACAAGCCCTCTTGGTAGACGACCATCCAACCACATCCAACAGTTTAAATGATATCGGAATAATTTATCGAACGATGGGAAATTTCGATCAGGCGTTGAACTATTATTTGCCAGCACTTGAGATAAGAAAAAGGACGCTTGGCAATGACCATGTAAATGTTGGAGCTAGCTACTACACGATAGGAAACTTGTATGGAAATAGCTACGACTATCGTAGAGCCATTCACTTCATTGAACAGGGGAATGCGATTATCCTAAATAGATTCGGGGAAAAAGCCCCTGTGCTGCACACGTACTACGCCTACTTGGGGAAAATGTATGGCCTGGTTGGAGAGGTTGAGGAGGCCGAAAGATTGCTAGCGCTCGCAGAAAGACTGGTCGAAACCTACCTGAGAGAAGACCATCCCTATCGAGCTATTGTGTACAATTTGATGGGAGAATTTTACGCTGATCATGAGAATGTGGAGCTTCAAATAGACTACCTGGAGAAAGCTCGAAAAATTTACCAAGACGAGCACGGAGAGGAGACCATGCGAGAGGCAAGTGTTCTTGTAAAACTCGGGGAGGCCACCTTTAAATTGTCCAAACCTAGCTTAGCTAGAAGTTATTATGACAGAGCTCTTAGCATCTACACCAAGAGGCTTGGTTCGAAGAATGCAGCAATTGTTGGACTGTATCAAAATCTAGGTGACGTAAGCAGAGAAAAGGGCGACCTTGATGATGCGTTAGAATTCTATAAGAAATCGCTAGATGCGATATCGTCTGAAACTTTGCTTGATGGGATTCCACCAAATCTGGACTCAATCATGCATAAGCAACGAGCACTTCGCAGCTACCAAAGGATAGCCGAAGTTTATTACTTACTGTACAAACGGTCAGAGGAATTGAATCATCTGAAGGAGTCATTAGCCAAGAGCCATTTTGCTATCAAATTGCTGGATAACATCCTTTTCAACTATGACTTGGAGATATCAAAGTCTCAATTGGAAAAAGATACGCGGGGTTTACTGGTGCAGGCACTGGAAACGGCATATGAACTTTACTCCCTTACAAATGAGGATGCGTACAAGCACATGGCTTTTGAAATCATGGAGAAAAGCAAATCCCCAATTTTGCTTTCGAAAGTAAAGGAGAACGAAGCGAAGGCCCTCAATGGAATTCCAGACAACCTCTTGAATCTTGAACGAGATCTCAGAGTTGAATTGTCGTACTATCGTGGGAAACTACGAAATGCAAAAGAGGAGAATGATTCCAAGCAGATCGTAGTCAACCAAAAGCAAGTATTTGAAACTCAAAGTGCTTTTGAAGATTTAAAAAACCAAATCAAGAATCTGTACCCTGACTATTACAAGTACAACTATGAACAGAACATCATTGACCTTGAGAGGATTAGGAGATATCTTCCTGAACAAACAGTAGTTGTTGAATATTTTGAGTCGGAATCCTCCATATACTCATTCCTGCTAAGTGCGCAAGATTTCGAAATGTCTAAGTACGATCTCACAGATGAGTTTTCAGTAGTGCTAGATGGATACCAGAAAAGCCTAACAGACAACAGTTTTATTGTCCTGGAACCGCAAAAAGCTGACAGCCTTTTTGCTCATTCAGCATCGTTCTTATACGAAGTTTTGCTCAAATCCA
>JBDWQX010000184.1:0-4212 GCA_039986395.1 Cyclobacteriaceae bacterium | reverse complement strand
CTGCCTGACTTGATTATGCGTGCGGATAGTGATCTCAAATTCCTCGTCGCCACTGATAAAATTTGAACCTGAAGCAAATGAAGGCTGAAAGTCATTTAGTCCTGCCATCACGTTCTCCTGCGTGATCCCATACTCACTCATGGTCATTTGATCAAAAAGGATATGCGCCTCAGGTCGCTCTGGATTTACATTTATGAAACTCTGTTCGATGGACTGCAGACTGCCGATAAACACATTGAGATCATTTGCGATCGTTTGCATCAATTCAAAATCCTGGCCTTTGATAATGATTCGTTCCGACGCTGAACCCAGACCTAGTAACCTTTCAAAATTCTGAGAGTTGGATGGGCCTCTTCGTTGACCTCCGCCTGCCGCTTGTTCTTGATCCAGGGTAACTTCTAAATCCTTTTGGTCATCGGCAATTTTGTTGAGCATGCCTCTAACCTCAACCGCTGAAATGGTATCTAATTTGTCAAAACCTTCCACCAACTGAACAGTGATTACCGAAGAGCCTTCAGAAACCTGACTAATGACTTTTCCAATCACGTCCACCTCCATTAACTGCTCCTCTATATTTCTAACTCTTATATCTGAGGAAGCAAGAGTAGACCCTTGAGGCATAGTGACAAACAGATTCATTTCCTCAGTTTCGACTTCATTGAGGCTTGCTGCACTCACAATAAAACTAAGCCCGATGGTTACGAAGAAGAGCACCAACCCACCGATAATGGTAGCAGCAGGCTTTCGGAAGCAAGCTTTGAGCACCACAATGTAGACTTGAATAATCCGCTGACGGATCGAGGCATTCTTAATAAGTGGCCTGTCGACCTTGTGCTCGCTTTTGATCACCGTATGGGCAAGCATAGGAATGAGGACCAGGGCAACCACAAGGGACACAAGTAGTGTAGAGATAATGGAAACCCCAATGTGCGTTCCTATCATGGTGATAAGGAAATTCGAGGAAAAGACGAAAGGCAGGAATACAGTGACTGTTGTCAAGGTAGCTGCAATGACCGATCTCATGACTTCCCTTGTCCCGTCTACCACGGCGTCTTCCGCTGATTTTTTGTTCACCACGTGGCGGTAAATATTTTCTATTACTACTACGCTGTTGTCGAGAAGCATTCCTATGGCCAGTGCCATACCGATCAGCGTCAGACTATTTACAGAAATGTTATAGGCATAGAAGAAGTTAAATGCTGTGTAGACTGATATAGGAATAGCCAACGCAATGCTCAAAATGAACTTCAAACGCCGCAGGAAAATCCAAAGTACAAAAACAGCCAACAGGCCTCCTAGTAGTGCAAGATTCTTTATCTGGTCAATGTTCTCCACCATGATCTCGGCTCTGTTGCTCTGGATTACAATCTCTGCATCCATCGGCTCCAAATCCTTATTGATTGCTTCGATTGCTGCAAGCGACTTTTCCGAAAGGGAAATGAGGTTCGCCTGAGAATCTTTTGAAAGACGGATGGAGACAGCGTCTTTGCCGTTTACCCGGCTTAATGTTGATAGTTCTTTAACTCCAAAAAAGACATCCGCGACATCACTTAGTAGTAGGGGGCCTTTTTCAGAAACCACCAAGTTCTGAATGTTCTTTATATTTTTTAGTTCCGCAGAGGCATTTACGAAAACGTTCCGTCCATCCTGCGTCACGCGACCCACGTATGCGCTCTTGTTAGAATTCTGGGAAAGGACATTGCTGATTGTATTTGGTGTGATGCCATTTGCTTCGCAAATTTCATCGTCCATGATGATCTCGACCGTTTTTTGCCGCCCACCAAATACCTCTACTCCTCCGATTCCATCAATATCGCTAAGACGATCGGTGATGTATTGATCAGTCACATTTCGAACACGATCCACTCCACCGCTGCCCAGGACCTGAAGATCCATAAAGGCATTAGTGAATTGCTCTGTATCAATTTTAATGATGTTTACAGCAAATTCGTCTGATAGATCAGCTTGGATATTGCTGACCTTTTGTTCGAGTTTGAGGTAAGAGTATTTAATATTTGTGCCCTGTTTAAAGGAAATAAAGATCATTCCCTGGCGACTGTCGATGTTTGAGTTTAGCTCTTCAATTCCCTCCAATGTGCTGATTACGCCTTCTAGAGGAATAATCGCCTGGCTTTCCATGTATCGCGGATCCACATCTGTAGCAGAATTTACCTGGACAATGAGAATTGGAAATTCGACATTGGGAAATAACTCTACTGGTAGTTTGTTGTAGGAAATATATCCCATGATCGAAAACCCGATAAAGAGCATCGATACGAGGGTCTTCCTCTTGATGATTGCATGTAGAAGTCCAGTCTTACCCATTGACTTTTCCGGTGAATCTGTTTCTGAATTTTGTAAATCGAGACATCACGTTTTCTATTGTTTCATAGAAGCAAGGGATGATGATCAATGTTAAAAGTGTAGAGGTGACAAGGCCACCAATTACTGCTATAGCCATGGGTGCTCGCAATGACGCACTTTCACCAAACCCAAACGTCAGCGGAAGCAAAGCCAGGATGGTTGTAAGACTAGTCATGATAATTGGGCGAAATCTTTTCTGACCTGCGTTTAAAATTGCCTCTCTTAAGCTGAGTCCATTCTGTTTGTTTTTGTTAATGCTGTCGACGAGTATGATGGAATCATTTACTGCGATACCTGTGAGCATGATTATCCCGATAAACGCCATCATGTTGAGTGGCATCCCAAGGATAAAAAAGGAGAGGAGCGCACCAACTCCAGCAAGTGGAATCGTTAAGAGGATGGTAAAGGGATGAACGAGTGATTCAAACTGTGAGGCCAAAACCATGTACACAAGAAGGACCGAGAGAATCAATGAAAATGTCAGATTCTCCATGGATTCCTTGCGCTTCAATTCTTGACCAACTACATCAATTTTGTATTGAGGAGGTATACTCAACTTTGCGAATTCTGATTGAACAGACTTAACAATCTGATCGTACGGAAGATCTTGATTCACTCTTGCACTGACAGAAACAATTCTGCTTTGGTTTTTTCGAAAAATGGCGTTTGATGCCATCTTGGTACTTATGTCTGCAACTTCTCCAAGCCTCAATTCCTGCTGGTTGCTCTTGATTTTCATGTTTTGCAACTGCGCAAGAGAGACTTCAGGAATCTTAATTTCAATGTCCTGAACTTCTCCTCCTCGTTCCATAGTACCAGCATTCTTCCCTTGAAGCTGATCTTTGATTTGCCCAAGCACATCTTCGATCGATAGGCTAAAAAGTCCAGCTCTATACTTGTCGATATCTACCTGAATTTGCGGCACACCATCTTCCATGTTTGATAGTGGTTCGTAGACATCTGCATCACTTTCCAGAATCAATATGACAGAGTCAGCTATTGGACGCAATGCATCAATTTCGGACCCAGTGATGTCGATTACTAAGGGCATTTGTTCCTCACCAAGGACAGAGTTCAATGCACTTTCGTCATTGGAAAAGGAAACTTTTAAATCAGGAATGTTCTCAAAGTACCCAGATAGGACATCTGTGATTTTAACAACCTCCAGGGTGGATTCTTCCTTGAAAATCAGTTTTAGACTCGCTTGATTTTCTTCGTATACATTTTCATTTTCAACACCAGACTGACTTTGCTCTGGCCCAATGTGACTGTAGATCTTGTCCAGCTGACCATCAAATATTTCAAACAATTGACGCTCAACTTGAGCAACGGTATTTGAAGTTCTGGCAAGCGGAGTCCCGTCTGCCAAGCTAAGATCCACGGAGATTGCTCGGGTATCAGATTGTGGCATGTATTCACTACCAATGATGGAGATCAGTTGGTAGGAACCTGCAACTAAGATGAATGAAATCACAATAAAGCCAACTCGATATTTGAGTACTTTATCCAGAAAATTACGATAGCCCTGAAACTTCAGTGACTTATCTACTGGAACGGTTTTTTCCTTTTTGAAAATCCTTGAAAACAGCATTGGGATAACAAGGATGGCCACAACCAAGGACGAGACAAGTGAGAAGGCTACGGTCCAAGCTTGATCTCTGAACAATTCGCCAGATGGACCTTGTAGGTAGACAATAGGAAGAAATACAATGATTGTTGTGAGAGTAGAGGCGGTGATGGCACCACTTACTTCACTTGTACCTTGTATCGCTGCATCGATGACACTTAGACCTTCTTCTCTTTTTCTAAAAATGCTTTCGACCACCACGATTGCATTGTCCACCAACA
>JBDWQX010000183.1:0-6941 GCA_039986395.1 Cyclobacteriaceae bacterium | reverse complement strand
CTGTCGAATCGCATAGGTTGTGCCGAAAGGTGATTTACTTCGGACTTCTAATTTACTACCAGTAGCGGACGATTCGCCTACTCCGTTGATCTTTAAATTCCAACACCTTTCCATGCTTTCTGGAAATGCTGTCTGGCTCTGATGCTCAGGTTACCTGACAGTGTTCTCTTCAATAAACCTAAAAGCCAGGTTAAAGGTTGTTTTCTTGGCTTCCTCGTCATAGTTGTTTCCTGCATTAAATAGCTTTTGTGCGAAGGCGTGCCGGGCATTGGGATAGATAAATAGTGTCGCGTAGGTCTTATCACCTTTGCTCAATGCTTCATAAAATCGAATGGCACCATTTGGATTATCCTTGGATCCCATGACCATCAAGGAAGGGAATGTCATTTTATTAAGCTGATCCTCCGCCTGTGGAGTATTGCCGTAAAATAGAATCAGGGCAGTAACCTCAGAATTGTTTCTGATGGCAGCCTGGCTGGCGAACTGGGTTCCCAAACTAAACCCCCATATAAATACATTATCATACTTCTGCGAAGCATCGTCAACTACCTTGTTGATGTAATCCCAGACGTTAGCCTGATCTACTGAATTCATGAGCTTTGCTGCTTCAGGGTTAGTCTTAGCAGATTTACCTTTATACATATCAAGTGCAATGGCATCCATTCCTTTAGCATTAATGCGCTGTAGCATTTCGAAACTGAGATCGGAAATCCCAAACCAATCGTGAAAGACCAGTACTACGGACTTTGATTCGATCAAAGACTCATGATATTCGAAGCTGGTTGAATTGATCGAAATTGACTTCTTGATAGGTGTTGTTTGCTGGGCGAGACAAATGGAAACACCAAATGCCAGCGTAATTGCTAAATAGTTTTTCATTTTTGTGAAGTTTGCGTTAGGTAAATATATTTGATATATCAAATATGCTGACCCAAATTTTGAATAGATTTAGCAACCGCGAATTAGGGCTCCCTTATCGTCAGGTGTTCAAAGTTTTAGCTAGCAGGAACGAACAAAGATTGTTTGTTCCCCCCGGTAGAGTGCTAGAATAATCTCACTTCAAAAACTGAGGTGCTTCTCTGGTGAGGAAATCCAGGATGTATGCTCGGTAATCTTCGGTGTTTTTCACAACATCCATGACATGATCATTTCCCCAATCTGTGTTATAAAAGGTGGAATTGACCGAATTCAGATTCTTAGAAATATTGATTGATTGACTTGAGGAGGTTTGAGAGTCTGTCTTTGAATGAATGAGCAAAACAGGTTCTGTGATTGCAGAAGCTTTGTTTAATGGACTAGCTTCTCTATGACTCAATCCAGCACGGAATCCTGCTACACGCATTACTCCTGGAGCAATCATGTTGATGCTACTCCCATAATCTCGAATGGCGCGCTCGAACACCGCTGACTTCCAATCTTGGAATGGGGAATCTGCGATAATGAAGCCAACATCTTTTTCTTCGGCTCCCGCAATTAGCGAGGTTGCCGCACCCCATGAACTTCCAATCCAACCAATCTCAGATAAACTGTACTGATAATTTTCCTGTACCCAGTTTGTGACTTGCCACAGATCTTCGGCTTCCTTAAAGCCACCAGTCGCATACTTGCCTTCACTCTCGCCATGTGCTCGGTGATCATACATCACATAATCACAATTACAATCATCAAAGGCGGGAACGTATTTAAGCATGTCAGCCCATATGGCACCCCACCCATGCAGGAAAATGATTGCGCATGAAGAACTATCTGAGGTCATGAAATACCTACCTTTTAACTGAAGTCCATCGATGGTTTTAACTGAGAAATCCTTGTATTCTGGCATAATCTCCATGGATGCTTCATAGGTGGTACCCCATAGTTGTACAATCCGACCTTTCGTCTTTTCCATCGAACTGGTTGGGAAAAGAACGCGATCGGACAATGTCCAACACAGAAATGAGTAGACAATTGCAATTAACACTGCGAGCGCAATCAGAACTCTTTTGAGGATTTTCATAACGTGAAACTAGCCTTAAAAAGGCTAATTTATGTTTGCAGAAAAATTGTTGACGATATCGCTGACATCATCATACGTGTCCCACTTGGTTGGCCGCTCAAAATCTTGTCCTGTAATGAGAACCATGGCATTGGGATATTTTTCTTTGACAGTTTTCCAGTTGGTGTCTTCCCAATTTGCTTTATCCATTTCCAGCAAAGAGACACCTTTGAGTGAGCCTGAGACTGCTCTGCCGATAAGAGGCCACCACATACTTTCGGTTTCCCGATCCCAGAAAACAAATCCGTCCAATCCGTCCCAAACTTCTTCATCGTAATAGGTATAGCCTGTCAATGCAAACGTGAGTTCTTTGTCTCCGTAGGTTCGTTCGTAAATGGCTCCCAAATCAGCAAGAATGCAGTATGCAGCCATGATTGGTCTACCACCAAGCATGTCGTTCACAACTTCATGTCGAGTCAGGTCGGGTACCGAGTAGGCTTTGACTTCATCTTCGACAAAAGCCACCAAAAACCGAGTAGAATCATGCCAGGAAGTGTCGGCCATTTCAATGGTTGTAAAAGCAGGAGCTAACAGTGCTGGAAATTTTTCTCTTCCGATCCCATAATGAAATTGCTCGTCCTTCAGCTCGCTATTTGTTATGTCAAAGTGAGAAAGACTGTCCTCACCTCCGTACATCATTTTTGCATCTCCAACAGTGAAGATTTTTCCGTTCTCAACAGAAATTGGTCTTTGAGCTTTTGGTGTTACGGTGTTGTTGTTTTCGTCTGCAGCTTCCTTTGTTGATGGCTGACATGCAGTCAAAACAACTAGTATGATTGGGTAAAGTGATTTTTTCATGATGCGCTAGTTGTTGAAAGTACAAGTTAAGGAATAATGGAATTGTAGTGCCACAACCTATTTTACTTACAATAGTGAAACTTTAATTAGCTTCGTCCAGTATAATACTTACAATAGTGTACTAAATGGAAAATATCAAGCTTGGAAACTTTGAGGAACTGGTGCTTTTGCTGGTTGGCGTACTTTATGAGAAAGCCTACTCTGTGAATATTGTGGACGAATATGAAAAACAGACAGGGAAGAAAATCAATATTAGTGCAATTCATACCGTGCTGTACAGACTTGAGGAAAAGGGATTTTTAGAATCGAAACTAAGTGAGTCAACAGGGGAAAGAGGAGGTAAGCGTAAGCGACTCTTTTATTTGACTCCATATGCTAGCCGAGCGCTGGATGAACTTGCTTCGCTTAGAGAGCAACTCAGGTATCAAATTCCGAAACAGGCACTTACCTGGAAAGAAGGCTAACAGATGTCATTTGACCGTTTACATAACCCGCCAAAATTGGCACTCCGAATCTTCCGATGGTACTGCAGACCTGAAAGGGTAGAGGAGCTGGAAGGAGACTTGGAGGAGGTTTTTTTTCGAAGACTTAAGAATGGAGGATCTGCATGGCAAGCAAAGGGTTTTTTCTGGTGGAATATTTTCCGGTGCTACAAATCTTATGCAAGGACAAAAACTCAAAATAACTCAATCATGACTTCACTTTTTAAATCATATTTTAAGCTCGCGTTACGACATTCCTGGAAAAATAAATGGTCCGTGCTTATAAATGTGACAGGCTTGGGAATAGCCCTTAGCATGTGCGTGTTTATGTACACCTTATACGCCTACAATTTCGAATTTGATGATTTCTACCAGGACACAGACGACTTGTATCGCATCCATGCCATGACTTTCGAGAATGGTCAGGAGAGAAGAAATGAGACGATGCCAATTGCTTTGGAGGATAAACTGAGGAATGAGATAGCTGGAATCGAAGCGGTTAGCAGCTATTTTGCTCGAAATGTTAACATTAAGAAAGGAAATGAGTTCTTTACGGAGTACGCCGGCATTGCATCAACTGATCTGGTTGATATGTTTGAAATGCCTTTGTCGTATGGCTCTTATGAAGGATTTGGTGAAAGGCCCTTAATCTATCTTGAAAAGCCACTTGCTGAAAAGCTATTTGGAGATGAGGTTGCTCTGGGCAAGGAGTTGACTGTCTATTTTGGTGATGCGGAGAAAGTGGAAGTGACTGTGGGGGGCGTTCTAGACAAAATTCCACTGAATACAAGTTTCGGTTTTAACCTTCTTATGAACCAACGGGACTACCTCCAGGCTATGGACATGGATCCAAACGACTGGTCTAACAAACGATATGAAGGTCAGTATTTACGCCTGAATGCAAATAGGGTCGAGCAGGTTGCAAAAGAGATCAACAAGTACGTCAAGTTACAAAATGAGGGCCACGAAGAAAGAAAGATTGCAGGATTCGAAGTTGTTCCTTTTATCACAAAACTGAACGCTGATGACATCATGTACAGGAAATATGGAAATGGAAGGTTGAGACCTCAGGTTTATATAATATTCACTGTGCTTATCAGCATGATATTTTTAACGGCCTGTTTCAACCTTGCTAATACGTCGATGGCTTTAATAGCAAAACGACTTAAAGAAATAGGAATTCGTAAGACCTTGGGTTCAGGTAGCAAGCAGATTCTATTACAGTTTCTGTTTGAAATGGGGATCATTAGTTTTCTGGCCTTCATTATTGCCCTGCTCACTGCAAATACTACTTCAGGAATGATCATGGGACTTTTCGGAGCAAACTTTCTCTTACAAGATGCCAACCTTACCGGGATAATTCTCTTTGTGTTGGGCTTCTTGTTGTTTACAACCTTTGTTGCTGGTTTGCTTCCCGCTCTGTATGCTTGGAGGTTTCAACCAATTTCAATTATACGGAAATCTGTAAAATTGAAGGGTGTGAATTGGCTAAATAAGATATTAACGATCGCACAATATAGTTTCTCTATCGCGGTTCTAGCAGCTGGAATAACGTTCTCTCAGAATTCAGACTTCTTGAAAAACCTGGATCTTGGTTATACGGATGAAAGTGTATTTGATCTTGATTTGGGAAGCTCAGAATATTACGTTCAGATGAAACAAGAGATTGAGCAAATACCAGGAGTGGTTACTGCTGGTACCCAAAATCATTTAGGAAACTTTGGACGATACAGCAGTCAGAAAACTTTGGAAATTGATACTGCAACGCACGATGTGCGACACTATACTATTGGGCCTGGTTATCTTGATTTGATTGAACTTGAAATTCTCTCGGGACGAGGCTTTATTGAAGAGAGTGAGGCCGAGGAAAAAGAGTCAATACTTGTTACTAAGTCGTTTGGTGACGCGTATTTTGATGGCAATGACCCTTTGCATCAAATAGTAAAAATTGGTGGAGAAAGAAAAACAATTGTCGGTGTCGTGTCGGATATTATAGATGACGTTTATGAAGATTCAGAGTTGACGCCAACGGTTTTCGCTCTTACGCGCAAAGCTGAGTTGAGGCACTTAATTGTTAAAGCTCAAGGAGCAAATTTATCCGAAATCGAAGATCGACTCAAACTTGTTTGGAGTCAAAATATCGATAAACCCTATGACGGAGTGCTGCAGGAAGACCTTGCTCTGGGCGATGCTGGACGAGATACAAAGAACCTCCAAAAGATCTTTGTCGCAATGGCAATCCTTGGCGGATTCCTAAGTATTGTAGGAATTTTCTCATTGGCTAAACTTAACGTGGCAAAAAAGATCAAGGAGATTAGCGTACGAAAAGTTTTAGGGGCTTCCATAAAGGGACTTTTCTACACCATAAATCGATCTTTTGTAATTGTTCTACTACTCTCAATGATAGTCGGCTGTTCTTTGGGGTATTTCATATCAGATGCAGTACTTGGTATCATCTACAAATATTACGTTGATGTATCAGCAGTAACCATTGCAATCAGTGGACTCTTCATTTTGATAATATCCCTAATGGCTATTACTGGAGCTGTTGCTGCGCCTGCAAATGCCAATCCTGTTAAAGGCTTGAGAGAGGAGTGAGTTCCAAAAATCATGTTAGCTTAGATTGGGGTTACGTACTTTTGAATAAAGTAATCCCATGAAGTTTGCCTTCTCTTTACTCCTCATTTCTCTGTTAAACATAGGTTATGCTCAACAAACAAAGACCCCTGAGTATCTCCTTTTTAATCCAAAAGATTCTGCGTGGCAAGATCAGGCTCCAGATGAATTCAGAGTTAGAATCACAAGCACAAGGGGAAAATTTGTAATCAAGGTTACCACTAAGCTAGCTCCGATCGGAGCCACTCGTTTTTATCACTTGGTTGAAAATGGCTTCTTTGATGATTCCAGATTCTTCAGAGTAAAGGATGGATTCATTGCTCAATTTGGAATACCTGGAAACCCAGAGGTAACCGAAAAATGGGTCGATCGAGAGTTGAAAGACGATCCGGTAAGACAAAGTAATCTTCGAGGCTTTTTGGCGTACGCAATGACTGGGCCTAACACGAGGACGACTCAGATATACATTAACCTGATGGATAATATACGATTGGATTCTGGCGGATTTGCACCATTCGGTGAAGTTATTAAGGGTATGGAGGTTGTGGATGCCCTGTACTCAGGGTATGATGAAAGTGCAGGAGGGGGAATGCGACTAGGAAAGCAACAAAAGATGTTAACGCTTGGTAACGAACATCTGGATGCAAACTTCCCAAAGCTTGATAAACTGATTGAGGCGGAGATTTTGGAGTGACTCACCCCAAATTCTTGCCAGAATTTCTTCCCCTCTCTTTCAAGAGAGGGTTAGGGGAGAGTTAATTTGCAAAACGCCCCAACGTCAGGAGCAAAAGGAGAGTCCAGTAAAGAAAGATTTTCAATGGTGCAATTAGACAATCGAGTGAACTCACCCCAATTTTCCCTTTTACAATTCGATAAACTCACCCCAAATTCTTGCCAGAATTTCTTCCCCTCTCTTTCAAGAGAGGGGTTAGGGAGAGTTAATTTGCAAAACGCCCCAACGTCAGGAGCAAAAGGAGAGTCCAGTAAAGAAAGATTTTCAATGGTGCAAT
>JBDWQX010000182.1:0-3316 GCA_039986395.1 Cyclobacteriaceae bacterium | reverse complement strand
GGCTAGAATATCAAGTGCTTCCACTTTGGTGAATGTGCTATCAAAATCTATGATGAAGTATTGTTTACCTTTCATTGTTGTTTCAAATCTCTGGCAAAATTAGAGCATGATCCCCTCCATACGAATTGTTATTTATCTTTTATTCGTTTCATCAATTTGTAGCTCGTACGCTCAGAAATTCGATTCACTGGCTATCGTAATTGATAGCACCGCTGCAGCGAGCTTGTCCACTCCCCAAGTCGAGACGAAAGCTATTGCTGGAAATGATGAAGATTCTTTCCTTACTGAAATAGATAGTATCGTTAGCAATGCTATTCGACACGAAGCTTTTCCCGGTTGTGTGATTTATGTTTCTCGTGGCGATAGTATTCTATTATTTAAGTCCTTTGGTTTTCACACCTATGACTCCCTGAGAAGAGTAGCAGTTAATGATATCTATGATCTAGCTTCTGTAACGAAAGTGACTGGAGCAACTCTGGCGGTGATGAAGCTTTATGAAAATGGATTAATCAACTTAGATGATCCAGTCGGAAAATACTTAGATGGTTTAGGTAGAATAAGTGATGTAACAATCAGGGAGTGTCTTGCGCATCAGGCTGGATTAAGGCCATGGATTCCATACTATCAAGAAGTAAAGAGGAAGAATGGAAGATTTAAGAAAAATACAGTTGGTCCTATGAGTGAATCTCATGACTATGCTTTGACAGATTCATTATTTCTTCACAGAGACTTCTACCGGAAAATCAAGAAGATGATAGGGCGGACTAAAATATCGGATGAGAAGGTATATCGATATTCAGGGTTATTCTTCTATCTGGTTCCTGAGCTTGTGGAAAAATTGACTGGCACAGAGTACGAACAATACCTACGTTCAAACTACTATGACTCGTTAGGAGCGAAAACCCTAACCTTTAATCCACTCACGAACTACACCAAATCACAAATTGTTCCAACCGAAAACGACACCTACTTTCGAATGGAGCAAATTCATGGCACCGTGCACGATGAAGGTGCGATTACAATGAAGGGAATATCAGGCAATGCAGGTCTGTTCAGTAATGCCGAAGATTTAGCCAAGGTTTGGAGAATGCTGTTGGGAGAAGGTAAAGTAGATTCCGCGGAATTTCTAAGACCAGAGACCATTCAACTCTTTACCACTGCCCAATATCCTAACAATGGAAATAGGAGAGGGCTTGGTTTTGATAAGCCCTTACTTGAATATGATTCTCTAGCCAGTAGTGTTTCAAAAGATGCCTCTTACAGAAGCTACGGACATGCGGGGTACACTGGGACTTTCGTCTGGGCCGATCCTGAAAATGATTTGCTATTTATCTTCCTATCAAATCGGGTCTATCCAACACGAGAAAATCGCAACCTGTATATGTTGAACGTCAGACCTTCGATACACCAACTGATTTATGATCAACTGAAGTATTGACCTAAATACTCGCAATACTTATTTAGAATCATTCCAAATAAGTATTTTTACCAGAATTCAGCAACTTTTATAGCACCAGAATTCAGCCCCATATTACATTTGTGCGAGTTTGATTTCAAGCCTTTGAAATACATGTCAAGAAAAGTAACCGACCTGACCAAAAAATTAACGATTACCCTTTTTAGCCTCCTTCTGGTGGCTGGTGTTTTTGCTCAGGAAATATCATCTGATGAAGCAGTGATTGCTGCTGGAGAAGCAACCTTCAAAGCCAACTGTACGCAGTGTCATCAAGTCCACAAAAAAGTAATTGGCCCAGCTCTTGCAAATGTGTATGAGCGACAGTCGGTCGCGTGGCTGATTCCATGGATTCAGAATTCGCAGAAGGTAATAGCTTCTGGAGACGAGTACGCAGTAGCTCTATTCGAAGAGTACAACAAGACGCAGATGACGTCTTACCCTGGCTCTGAAGAAGAGATCATGGGGCTTCTTGCCTATATAAAGGCTGAGACGTTAAAGGGACCACCTGTAGAAGAAGTTGCGGCTGTATCTTCGGGAGATGGACAAGGAGATTCAGTGTCATCGTCGTATCTAACGGCTATAATAGTCATTCTAGTAGTTGTATTGGTACTAGCTTTAGTTGCGTTAGTCATTGCTGTTACAACTCTGACCAAGTATCTGAAAGAGAGAAAAGACCTTGACGAAGAAGAAGAAGAATTGGTGAATCAATCCTTTGACTTGATTGCTCTTTTAAAAAGTAATTCTTTTCTTGGTTTGGTTGTCTTTCTGTTCACCATTCTGGTTCTCAAAACACTAATCGATGGTGCATTTACAATCGGTGTTCAACAAGGTTATCAGCCAACACAGCCAATCGCATTTTCCCACCAAGTGCATGCAGGACAATATGAGATTGATTGCCAGTACTGCCACACAGGTGTTAGAAAATCGAAGTCAGCAAACATTCCCTCACCAAACATCTGTATGAATTGTCATACGCAGGTGAAAACGGAGTCCGAAGAAATTCAAAAGATCTACGCAGCGATTGATTACGATCCATCGACTCAAACATATGGCACCAATACAAAACCTATTGAGTGGATACGAATTCACAACCTGCCTGATTTGGCTTATTTCAATCACTCCCAACATGTGGAGGTTGCCGAGTTGGAATGCCAGACATGCCATGGTCCTATCGAAGAGATGGATGTAGTATATCAATATGCCAACTTAACGATGGGATGGTGCATCAACTGCCACAGAGAAACAGATGTAAACACAAAAGGAAACGAATATTATAACAAATTAGTGAAGTTGCATTCTGAGCGAAGCAAAGAACCAATGAAGGTCGAGGACATCGGAGGTTTGGAATGTGCTAAGTGTCACTACTAATATTCAACGGCTGATCTAACCTATATGAAAGACAATAAGACATACTGGAAAGGACTTGAGCAATTAGAAGCTACTCCTGATTTTCAAGAGCGGTCTGCAAAAGAATTTCCTGAATACCTTCCGATAAATAGTAATGAAGAAGGAGATCCTACTCGGCGAGATTTTTTGAAGATGATGGGCTTTGGTATGGCTGCTGCATCCTTAGCCGCTTGCGAAGCACCTGTTAGAAAAGCAATCCCTTATGTGAACAAACCTGTTGACGTTGATCCTGGAGTAGCGAACTATTATGCTTCTACCTATTCAATGGGAAATGACTACTGCAGTGTGGTTGTAAAGACTCGAGAAGGCCGTCCTATCAAAATAGAGGGAAATTCACTTTCCAAAGTCAGCGGCGGAGGAACTACCACACAGGTGGAAGCTTCTATTCTTTCACTGTACGATGAGCAACGACTTAGGAATCCTAAGATTGGTGGGGAAGACACCACATGGGAG
>JBDWQX010000181.1:0-12629 GCA_039986395.1 Cyclobacteriaceae bacterium | reverse complement strand
CCTGAATTTTCCCAAAAATATCGCTTGGTTTAAGGCGTAGTGTATCTCCTACCGTAATGGCATGTCCCATCCCAGATTGAGGACTATCCGGAGCTACTACCACTACTTCTCCAATTTGGGAAACAAGGTTTACAAGTTTTCTAATGCCACTCGATGTGATACCATCATCGTTGGTAACAAGTATTAAAGGCTTAGGCATATTCGCAAGTTAGATAGAATTGAAAAAGGCTGTAATTCTAATTAAATCCCGAACGTCATCGGAGTCGAGATGATTGTCCTTCATGTATTTTTTTATGTCCGCTTGTTTTTTGCGCATAATCAAGAGCAAGTCTTTTTTGCGGCCAGTGAAATAGGTGATGTCTCCCTTGGTGTCAAGAAAATAAAACGAGTACTCAACGACCGTTCTTGGGTAGTTGGAACCACCCCAGTATGGGGAATTTGCAGATTGTGCTTGCTGGATAATTGCCTCCCGAGTTAGCAAGGAAAGAGGCCCCTCGTACAGCAACTCAAAAAGTATTGGGATTTTGTAGTCAAAATTGACTTTGGAGGGAATGGAATAGAATTGACGATACGTATTTAGAATCTGATCGTTGATCTCAAAATAGAATATTTTATGACTCGAAAAGGTCTGGATAGTAGGACCAACAACCAAAGAAACAATGTTCGTTTCCATGTCATATTTCAACTTCCCCCTTACCGTGTCTCGATCAGACGTTACCAAAAATCCTTCATGAAAAACTTCGGAAGAAAATCGCTGGGCCTGACCTATAGTCGCAAGGCAAAGAAGTACTATGATTAATGAACTTTTCAACTACTTTAGAATTTCATGACCGAGCTTGTCACGTTTTGTTTCCAAATATTTTTGATTGTGTGAATTAGGAATAATCTCGATCGGCGTATTATCAACAATTTCCAGGCCATAACCCATTAGCCCAACCCTCTTCTTCGGATTATTTGTTATCAAATTCATTTTAGAAATACCTAATCGTCTTAATATCTGCGCTCCAACTCCATAGTCTCTCTGATCCGCATTAAAGCCCAGCTCAAGATTTGCTTCAACGGTATCTTTCCCTTCTTCTTGCAGTTTGTATGCCTTTAACTTGTTCAACAGACCAATTCCCCTTCCTTCCTGGTTCATGTACAAAACGACTCCCTTTCCAGCTTGTTCCACCATCTGCATGGCATTGTGAAGTTGCCCACCACAATCGCATCGGCAAGAACCAAAAATATCGCCAGTGACACAGGAGGAATGAACTCTCACCAGAACCGGCTCATCTTTCTCCCACTCACCTTTTATCAAGGCCAGGTGGTGTTCCTGGGTGTTGGTTTGCAAGAATGCCTTTAATTGAAAATCTCCCCATCCTGTTGGCATATGCACTTCGATCTCCTCTTCGACCAATGATTCCTTGGCAATTCGATACGCTATTAAATCTTTGATAGCTACCAGCTTCAGATTGAATTTATCGGCAATAACTCGCAAGTCAGGTAAGCGAGCCATGGTACCATCTTCCTTTAGTATCTCCACAAGAACACCCGCGGGATAGAGCCCCGCAAGTTGTGCTAAATCTACAGTGGCTTCCGTATGTCCTGACCGTCGAAGAACACCGCCATTTTTTGCCTTCAATGGAAAAATATGACCTGGTCGGCCTAAGTCTGTGGGTTTTGTTTTTGGGTCTACAAGTGCCTGGATGGTCTTAGCTCTGTCAGCGGTAGAAATACCTGTGGTTGTTCCATTACCTATCAAATCCACCGAAACAGTAAAAGGTGTCTCATGAGTGGCGGTATTCTTACCCACCATTAAGTCAAGCTCCAATTCAATACATCGGTCCTCTTTCAAGGATGCACATATTAGGCCTCTGCCCTCTTTTGACATGAAATTGATCACCTCGGGCGTAACCTTCTCCGCTGCACAAATGAAGTCACCCTCATTTTCTCTATCCTCATCATCTACGACAATAACAATTTCACCATTTGCGATGGCTTCTATTGCCTCCTCTATTTTATCCAGCATTCTATTTTATCCTACAATTACAATTCCTAAATCTCCAGCTATTGAAACTCTTATCTTCTCTAACTCAATTATCTCATCTAAAAGTTCATCTGTTTCCTTTTCTGATTTTGACACCTCCAGTTTTCTTTTCTCTTCCTCAATCAGATGCTGCAAAATTCGGAATTTAAGTCTTAAAACATTCGTATACGAAACGTCTCTCAAAAATTCAGTTTCCCGCGGAACATGTATATTGTGTTTTTCCTTCCAGTCGTTGCTAATTTCATACTTATCCGCAACCAGATCAACCACCGTTCTTCGAATATCTTCATCCGGGTGATTGATCAAATTCTCCCCATCAATGATCTCTCCGTCTCTTAACTTCTCTTTGAAATAGTCAATGATCTTCTTGTACGTCACATTCGAGAATTGAATCTCTTCTGACTCATTCAAAAAATAGTTGATCAAATTCTGATCTTGGAGTTCCCTGGTCTGGATCTTGTTCTTTCCATAGTTTACCAACACTCGAACGCTCTCTCTTTCCTGCAAATCAATGATCTTGGCGATGTCGAGTTTATCCAACATTTCCTCCTGCTCTGGTGGAATCTCAGGAAGCGGCGTTGGATCGGTAGCCTGTCCCTTTCGGTTGGCAATCAAAATCTTATTCTGCTCGGCAACCAAAATAGACTCCGAAATACCTAACAGTTCACTGCAATCCTTGATGTAGATCGTCCTTTTGACAGGATCATTGATCTTGGAAATACTAGAGACAATCTCCTTTATAACACCTGCTTTTTTAACTGGATCATTTCCCGTTTCATCCAGTAGTACTTTTGTTTTGAAACGGATGATATCCTGCGCCTCCTCGGCAATGAAATCTCTAAATCCAGCAGCACCAAGGCTCTTTGCTTGGCTATCGGGGTCCTCGCCCTCTGGCAAGGCCACTGCTTTCACATTCAGATCACCCTCCAAGAGTAGGTCTATTCCACGCAATGCCGCCTTGATACCAGCAGGGTCGCCATCAAATATCACGGTAACGTTCTCAGTGTACCTTCTTATGAGCTTTACCTGATCATCAGTCAATGCAGTACCCGAAGAAGAAACGACGTTTTCCACGCCTGATTGATGTAACGAAATAACGTCAGTATATCCCTCTACGAGAATACAAAAGTCTTCCTTTCGGATGGCACTCTTAGCCTGGTACAGCCCGTAGAGTACTCTGCTTTTGATGTAAAGCTCTGTCTCAGGACTATTAATGTACTTGGGTTGCTTGTCATTGCTCGTTAGCTTTCTCCCACCAAAGGCGATCGGCTTACCAGAAATATTGTGGATAGGAAAAATGACCCTGCTTCGGAATCGGTCATAGGTGCGCTCCTCCTTTGTGATCACCAGACCAGCCTCTTCCAACAACTCCTTTTGATACCCCTTTTTTATTGCTTCGTCGTAGAAACCATCCCAAATTTCCCTTGAATAACCTAACTCAAATTTCTTTATAGTCTCCTCCGAAAAGTCTCGCTCTTTGAAGTACGTAAGCCCTATAGACTTGCCTTCATCGGTGTCGTGAAGTACTTCTTGAAAATACTGATTTGCATAGCTCAGCACAATGTAGAGGCTTTCACGCTTATTTTGCGCAGCTAAAGCTTCATCAGACTGCTCTTCTTCGACAATCTCAATACCATACTTACCTGCTAGATATTTTAAGGCCTCGATATAGCTAAGACCATCTATTTCCATTACAAAGGATATAGCGTCTCCTCCTTTTCCCGAGCTAAAATCTTTAAATATTCCCTTTGACGGCACCACATAAAAAGATGGAGTCTTCTCATTAGAGAAGGGACTGAGTGCTTTGTAGCTTGATCCTGATCTCTTTAGCGAAACAAAATCACCTACTACATCGACAATATCAATGCGATTTTTTATTTCGTCTATGGTAGATGGATGGATCAACGGAACGAATTCAAGTTTTGATTTGTAAAATTACTTAAATGCAAAAGCCTAGAATAGCTAAACTTGTAGTTGAAATGGAATTAACGGAAGAAAATCTACTCAAAGCGTTGAGCGAAGTTCAAGATCCTGACCTTAAAAAAGACCTTGTCACGCTCGGAATGATTCAAAATATTCACATCGGGGAAGGTATAGCTGCATTTGATGTAGTATTGACAACTCCGGCATGTCCGATGAAAGAGTTGATCAAAAAGGATTGCGAGAAAGCAATTGAAAAAAATATTGGGGAGGTTAAACTCACCATCAACATGACCTCACATGTGACCACTCAACGCGACGAGGGACCAGTTTTACCTGGTGTCAAAAACATTATTGCAATATCTTCTGGAAAAGGTGGGGTTGGAAAATCTACTGTAGCGTCTAATCTAGCCGTTGCTCTGGCTAAAACAGGTGCGGACGTTGGCTTGATTGATGCGGACATTTTCGGCCCTTCTATCCCAACTATGTTCAACTGCGAGTTTGAGCAACCGACGGTAGTAGAGGAGGATGGTAAGAACAAAATTGTCCCACTTCAGCAATACGGAGTAAAGCTGTTGTCCATCGGTTTCTTAACAAATAGTGAAGATGCTGTAGTTTGGAGAGGTCCAATGGCTAGTTCTGCGCTGAAGCAGTTCATTTCCGATGCAAAGTGGGGAAATTTGGATTATTTGCTAATAGACCTCCCACCTGGGACCAGCGATATCCATCTGACGCTCGTTCAAAGCGTGCCGGTAACAGGAGCGGTTGTAGTGACAACACCTCAGAAAGTTGCGCTGGCGGATGCGCAGAAGGGTATTTCGATGTTTAAACAAAAGCAAATCAACGTGCCCATTCTTGGGCTGGTAGAAAATATGTCATGGTTTAGTCCTGAGGAACTTCCTGACAATAAGTACTTTATCTTTGGAAAAGATGGTGGAAGAAACTTAGCAGAGAAAAATGGTGTTGAATTACTAGGAGAAATTCCGATCGTACAATCCATTCGTGAAGGTGGGGACAATGGGTTCCCAATTGTAATGAAAGAAGGCGAGGTTTCTAAGGCTTTCATTAAACTTGCGGAGAAGGTTGCTCAACAGGTTGCCATAAGAAATGCATCCATGGATGAGACTAAAAAAGTAGAAATGACCGTTTAAACTTATGCCTGAATTAATTGATAGGATTGAAAGCGCGTTGGAGAAGATCAGACCTTATTTGGAGGCTGATGGTGGGGATGTTAAAGTATTGAAGGTAGACAAGAACAAGAATGTTACTTTAGAGCTGCTGGGAAACTGCGGATCTTGTCCAATGTCTACCATGACACTAAAAGCTGGCGTTGAAGAAGCTATCAAAAGAGAAGTACCCGAAATTAAAGGCGTCCATGCAGTTAACATCACTTCACCAGACGATCCAAATGCAAAGCTTCCGCATAGCGCTTAGGCGGATGCGATTTTCTCTTTTTGCTACACTTTCAGTTCTAACGTTAGTCCTATCAGGCCAAGATAGATGCGGCACCAAAGTCCCTGAAACCACAATTTTTGAAAATTGGTTGCAGCAGAAGATTCAGAGCAAAGCAATTCAAGGAAGAGCATTTGAACCACATGCTACTGTTTATGAGATTCCAGTGGTTGTTCATATTATTGAACCGCTTAGTGCAAGCTTGAATATCACAAACGAGCGTGTGCTTCGTCAAATTGAGATTCTAAACGAGGATTTCAGACGGACCAACGCTGACGCAATCAATACACCTACCGAGTTTCTACCTGTTGCTTCTGATACCGAAATACAATTTACGCTGGCCAAGCAAGATCCAGAAGGCAATCCAACCAATGGAATTGTGAGAATTCAAGGATCAAAGAATTTATACAGTCCAGATTTGGATCAGGATTTAATCCGATCAGAGAGCTACTGGCCACCAGAAAACTATCTCAATATTTTTGTCCTTGATCTTCAGTCATTTCTTGGATACGCTTCATTTCCAATTTCTACTTTACCTGGCGTCAATAACACCTCCGATGATTCCATCTGGGATGGTGTTCAAATTGACTACAATTACTTTGGTGAAAACCCAAGCGCAAGTGCCTTCCCAAGCGTGGGCCGAACAGCCACTCATGAAGTTGGGCACTACCTTGGTTTACGTCATATATGGGGCGATGGTGGCTGTGGAGTTGATGACTTTGTGACGGATACACCGGTTGCCGATGATGACAATGGAGGACTGGCCTCTCCATGCACGTTCCCAAGTGATGATAACACCGTGTGCAGCACCGATGAGATGTTTCAGAACTACATGGACTACACAGATGATGGTTGCATGAATCTGTTTACTACCGGGCAAAGAGATCGTATGAGAACGGTACTTGAAAATTCTCCTAGGCGGACGTCATTGTTAACTTCTCCTGCTCTGGCGGAGCCAACACGATTTCCAAATGACTTGGCAATACAACGGGTGTTAGCTCCTAATTATGCTGAATGTGAAAATTTGATCATGCCCTCTGTAGAAGTTTCGAATTATGGATCCAATTCCATCGCCTCGTATGATTTAGCACTCTTCATCGGAGGAGTCCAGGTGCAGTCAGTAAACCAAACGACAACACTGGACATGGATGAAACTGAAGTAATCACCTTTACTTCGGAAGTTCTTGCAGAAACACCCACTACTGTCGAGTTTAGAATTTCTAATGTCAACGGAATGGTTGATGGTAATTCCTTGAACGACATTCGTAGTATCCCCCTTTCGCAATCTGCTGCACAATCTCTTCCCTTTTCGGAGGATTTCGAATCAGGTCTTAACGTACTTGGAAGTAATGGAGTCAGTGAACCATGGGAGGTTGCAACGGCTCCAAGCGAGATGCCTGACAACATGGCAATTAAATTCAAATCTTTTGAAAACACAACCGCCTTTGGAGAAGACACGTGGATCAAGACACCCATTTTTGATCTATCAGGTATAAACTCCGCAGACCTGTCATTTAGGTATGCTTACGCTTCAACTTCTAAATCGTTTTGGGACGGGCTGGCACTGAAGGTGAGTACCGATTGCGGCATTACCTTTTCAGATGACTTTCTCTTCAATAGCTATGGTCCAGCACTTGCCACTGCCACTCAAACAGACGATTCGTTCACACCTCAGAATGCAACAGAGTGGAAAGACACCATCATCAATATCACACCTTTTGCATTTTCAGATGGAGTGCAATTCGCCTTCATCGGTCAAAATGGTGGTGCAAACAACATATACCTAGACGATATTTCAATTTTACAGACAAATTTGAACGCCAGGGATGTAAGTGTTCTTGAGGCTGAATCGCCGATATTAACGTGTCGGAGCACCGCTTCCGCAAATTTCCGAATCAGAAACGTTGGATTTGAAGAAATCACGAGTCTGACCTATTGGTTTACCACAGCAGAAACCTCTATGATCCAGACTGAATCCGATCTATCTCTTAACTCAGGTGAGTTTCAGACTATCACTTTTGATGTTGACTTGACAAATGGGAACAATGAAATAATCCTTTCAATCATCATGGTAAATGGATCTAACGATGATGATTTCACAAATAACGCAGCAATCTTTTCAATTGAAAGGAACTTAACAACTGATACTTATCCACTACTTGTTGATTTTGAAACATCTAATAGCTGGACTTCATTTTCCAAATCCGCTCAGAACTGGGAGAGGACACCTGTAAGTGATAACTGGGCACTGCATGTGGACGCATTCAACGCTGCAGAAATTGGCGCACAAAGCTGGTTCATAAGTCCAAGCCTAAACGTGGGTAGTCTGGATAGCGCAGGTTTAGCCTTTAAAGTTTCCTATGCTGAAAGAACAGGTTTTAGCGATCGTCTCCAGGTATTGATGTCTGTGAATTGCGGAGAATCTTATCCATTTGAACTCTTCAACGCTTCCTCCGATTCCCTAGCAGTTACAGAATCCAATACCCCCTGGGTGCCACAATCCGAGGCAGACTGGAAGGAGTTTAAACTTGACTTAAAGTCTTCCATCGTATGGAACGATGAGATCAGGCTTGCTTTTGTTTTTACAAATGGGAATGGAAACAACATTTACATTGATGACATCAACGTGGGTATCAAGCCAATAGATTTGGAGGAAAATAGTTTTAGGCTCTTCCCCAACCCAGCCATTTCTAATTTCAATGTTGCCTTCTCATTGGCAGAGAGAGACGATGTAATCGTGGAGATTATGGATATTTCAGGACGGATTATCTACTCGAAGGAGTATATCAATGTTCTTGATCAAGTATTCGATTTAGGCACTGTTTCCGAAGAAGGATTTTATTTTGTGAAAATCACTGGTAAGCAAATCAACGAAATAGAAAGACTGTACATTCGCCGATAATTAATTAGGTTTATCCCGAAAAGAATACTACTTAATGTCCTTTAAGAAACCGACATCAATCAAAGATTTGCTGCTGCATGTAGGAGTCGTTCTTGGAACGTCAATTTTATTGGTTGTCTTCCTCTTCTATGTCTACCTCCCAATAAAGACCAATCATGGAGAGACAATTACCGTACCCGATGTGGTTGGAATGACTCCGGCAGAACTCACTGAGTTTCTTGAGCGTAGGAATCTACGCTTTGAGGTAACAGCAGACAGTAGCTATTCCTCTGAGTTCGAGCCTTTGGCGGTTTTGAGGCAAGTACCAAGGCCAAACACCAAGGTGAAAGAAAATCGAAAAATATACGTTACTCTCAATGCGGAAAGCCCTCCTTTGGTTCGAATGCCAAGAGTGGAGGACCTTTCCTTGAAAAGTGCACAAATGGTTCTAAAATCGTATGATTTGAAACTAGGTAAGATCAGGTTTGTTCCCGATGACTTTTTTGGAGTTATTCTGGAAGCAAAGACTGAGGGAAGAGCTGTATTGGAGGGAGAAAATCTAGAAAAAGGATCTACCATTGATTTGGTAGTTGGAGACGGGTTCGGAAATACGATTTTTCAATCCCCAAACCTTATCGGTTTAGATCAAGAAGAAGCAGAAGTTGTGATTATTGGATCTGGGTTGAGAGTTGGAAAAATAAGAAGCACAAGAACCGCACAAGCAGGTTTCGTTGTTCAAGATTCGCTGGGGCTTGATGTGATGGAGTTTCGAGATGTATCAGCAGGAAGTGTTCAGCAACAGTATCCAAAGGCAGAAAAAATATTGAAGATTGGTGATCCGATCGATTTGTGGGTTTACCAGCCTGATTCACTCAGCACTGGTGCGACAATTCTGGACAATCAATGAGGATCACATTCTATAGCGTTTTACTATTCCTCCTGCACGTTTCCTTCGCTCAATTGACTGTGAAGCCTCTTCATAGTTCTGGTGAAGAAATTCCCATGCAAGCACGTGCTGAGGCTGTAGAACCAGCTGATCTCCCTTTCTGGGACGATTTTTCGATTTCTAGTGCTACCGTTGATAGTGTTCGTATCTGGGGAATCGATACCAGCCTACAGTGGGAACTCGCACTCAGCGCCAATGTATTTGTTAATTCAACATTGGCAATAAACCCACCGTCCTACAATGTTGCCACCTTTGATGGGTTGGATAAAAACGGAACTTTCTATTCAAATGACAATTCAGCAACTGGCTTGGCTGACGAGCTGGTTTCAACATCCATTGATTTAAGTGGGAAAACGGTTGGTGACAACATTTACTTTTCATTCTTCTGGCAAGCTGGCGGAAATGTGGAAAAACCCGAAGAGGGAGATTCCCTGGTTCTCCATTTCATGAACAGTGATTCAACCTGGATTCCCATTTGGCATGCAGAAGGAGGCGAAAGCCTTGACGAAACTGCCTTTACACAGCAAATTATTGAGGTTACCACCGCCTTTCTCAGCAAGGATTTTCGCTTTCGCTTTCAGTCTTACGGAGACCTGGATGGACCCTTCGATGCTTGGCATGTTGACTGGATCTACCTGAATGAAGGTCGATCAAACGTCGACAATGGATACCTAGACCGCGCATTTTCTGGAGATTTGACCTCCCCTTTGGCACCTTTCACCGCTGTCCCATTGGTTCAGTTCAATGTTGACAATCGATTTGTCGCAAATCAAAAAATTGAGGTAAGTAACTTAGATGCAACAGACTTGTATCCCATTGATGTCGCGTACTCACTTACAAACACTAATGACAATACCGTCCTCATCGCAGATACAGACAGGGCCTACTCGGTGCTACTTCAATCTGAAAAAGACACCATAACGCTACTGGATGCTGACCTTATGCCTATTAACCTCAAGGATGTGGACTTTTCGAGTATCACAGCTTTCGATTCTGTTGTTCTCCAAACCAAAATATCCCTAAAATCAAACGACGCTGTTCTGGATGGATCAGTTGTTGATCTCCGTGTAAATGATACCATTCAGCAGAACTACACACTCCATAACTACTATGCCTTTGACGATGGTACTGCAGAGTTTGCTGCTGGCACTAATATTCGCAATGGGCAGGTAGCGGTTAAATTCTGGGTCGAGCAACAGGATACGATCACTCACGTGGACATTAATTTTCCCAACATTTCTCCCATCCTACAGACGCCCCCTACCCTGACATTGAAAATCCTGAGGAGTCTTTCCCCCGAAATCGCTGGAACGGCAGAGCAGATTACCGTCGAGAATAATGCCAGTCGTAATTCCTTTACTCGCTACGAGTTGGATCGGCCTGTGGTAGTAAGTGATACCTTCTATGTGGCTTATCAACAGTTTATCAATGACTTCATTGGTATTGGTTTTGATAGGAGCAATTCAGAAGCCTCTCAATACATTTTCGAAAACAAAGACGGTGAGTGGATCCAAAACATTAGTTTGAATGGGGCTTTGATGATTCGTCCAGTTTTTCGCGAAGGTGTTGATTTTGTTCTCGGGAGCGAGCCCAAACCCGAAATATCGGTTTATCCAAATCCCACACAAGGTAGTTTCACGATCCAGCAGCAGTATGAAAAAGTTGAACTCCTTGACTTAAGTGGGAAGGTGCTCTTTGCCGAGAAAAAGCAGGTCTCACACAACATTTCAAAATTCAGAGAGGGCGTATATTTGTTGAAAATTCACCTAAAAGGATTTCACAAAGTTCAAAAGATCATTCTAAAATGAGTGAAGACATAACCTGCCAGGAAGTAAAAAAACGACTAGATCAAGGTGTTGAATTCCATTTCATCGACGTTCGAGAAGAATGGGAACATGCTGAAAGAAACATTGGAGCGAAGTGTTTTCCCCTTGGCGAATTGCCTCAAAACCTTGACGCCCTCTCGCACTTGAAAACTGAAGAAGTAGTGATTCACTGCAACACAGGGCCACGTGGGAATCGTGCTAAAAAATACTTGATTTCTCAAGGGTTCAGCAATGTTAGGAATATGCTAGGCGGAATTATGGCGTTTGTTGAATTACGGGAATCTCAAGAACAAGCGGCTCGGGACTGAAGCAGATAATAAATATCACAAGGGCAATCCACCCAATGATTTTTCTTCCCATACTTAGTTCCTGGTCCTCGGTAACCGGTGGGTGATCAACCCCCAAAAACCGTCCAATTAGAACAGAAAACAACAACCACCCCTGATAACCTTCCCAACCGGTAAAAGCATTCAGTAGAAACTGCACAGTTAGCAAAACCGTCGCATAGAGCAGTCGGTCTTTTTTCTCTTTGAATACACCGTACGCTGCAAAATATACAACTACCAAATACATACCGATGGATAACAAAAAGTCTCCAAGGCTCTCCCAGGACTTGTCCTGCAAATCATCAATTCCTACCCAACCAAGCCCGGCATAGAAAACAAATCCTGTGAACAGAACACGTGAAATAATTCCGTGTTTCCTGGGGCCAAACAGCCCAAACAAGACATGTCCTCCATCCAGTTGCCCAATAGGTAAGAGATTCAGAGCTGTGAAGAAAAGGGCCAAATAGCCAGCGAGCAACCAAGGATAGTGCATCAACTCATTTTCATGAGGTAGTAAATCCTGGTCAGCAACATGAGTCTTAAAAAAATCGAAGAGAAGATTCCCTCCTAGATGGATCACAATTCCTTCTGAGGCATTGATCGCTTCGTCGACTGATTGAAATTGCTCATATTCTGGATGAATTTCGTAGATATATTCCTGTGGTGGAAGGTTAGAAAACCCATAATACAAGACCCCAAGTGCCACAACAAAGCCAGCAATTGGACCCGAGACACCAACGTCAAAGTATTTTAATCGGCTATCTATGTGCTCTCTAATTCTAATAAATGCTCCCATTGTACCAAGGGAAGGGCTAAGCATGAATCCAAACCACAATGGGATATAGTAAGGCAAGGAAACCTTGATTTGATGGTATCTGGCAGTGAAATAATGACCGAATTCGTGTACAGTTAGGATCCCCAGAAATGGGACAGAAAAGGCGAATCCTGCAACAAAATCTGACCAGGTAATTCCTAAAATCAGATACTTACTAAACATCCACTCTGTACCAGCAAGCGTTGTGGTGATAAGCGTGGCAATGAAAAGTCCGAGCTGAATCAGCTTCGTCTTTTGTTCTTTATTCATTCTTAAAAATCTCTCGTAGTTGTCGATCAGCATCTGTCACATGAACTGTGTTCAATCCACAACCTTGTGCTCCTTCAATGTTATCCAGTCTATCATCCAGAAACAGTAATTTGCCAGAATCAATTCCAATATCTTCAATAACAAATTGATAACACTCCTTCCCAG
>JBDWQX010000180.1:0-13391 GCA_039986395.1 Cyclobacteriaceae bacterium | reverse complement strand
CAACAATCAGAATCAGACCGATGAAGAAGATCTGATGCCCTACGATGTACTGAAGCAGATTGAGTTGGAAGCAATTCTTAATGGCAAGTCTCCTAGACAAGTGTACGATTTACTCAAGGATTTGTACGATGAGTCTGAAGCAAAAGGCTGGGTCAAGAAATTTTTTCAACTGTGGACACGAAATCAATGGAAACGTGAACGTTATGCACCTAGCTTCCATTTTGATGATTTCAATATCGATCCCAGATCATGGTATCGGTTTCCGATTTTAAGTGGTGGTTATAAAGAAGAATTGGAGAACCTATAGGTCACTTTGTAGATCTTCTGTTGTAGAAAGTGTAGCAAGTCATTCGAATGCCTTAGGTAATATTGCCTGATATTTGAGGCTTATCTAAAGCCTATTCGAAGAATACAAAAAAATATGATGTCCAAAGCATTTCTTTTCTCACTACTTTTCACCACCGCTTGCATCGTAAGTGCACAAAATATCGATCTTTCAATTCCCGCTCCTCCCAAGAAGGATTACATCCAATTATTAGATGGGACAGTTTTGACAGGTGAAGTACAATACGATTCTGTGCAAAACATCATATACTACAAAGCAACTGATGAGTATTATGAGGTAGGCAATGGGAAATTCGAACTCATAGAAAATTCAACAGTAGCAGAGTTTAAGAACGAAAAAATCAAGTACGTAAGGCAGTTTTGGAGAGGAGAGGAGCGATTTGTTGTTGAACTTGTGCAAGGCGACGTATCTCTCTACAATATATACGACGACTATTTTATCAGATTTCAAGGTGAAAACATTGAGCTTTCCGAGGAGAATTTCAAAGAGTCCCTTTCCAGCATATATGGACAGCGATGTGATTGGTTATTCAATTCGTCTTTTCTTGTCTACTCGAAGATCTTTATGGTACATCTTGTCAATGGTTACAATAAAGTCGATTGCTTCAAGGTTCAACGAAAACAGTTCGGATTACGAATCAACGTTAGAAACACGCACAACAACATCTTCATTTCCACAGAGCAAATTGACACGGATTTGGATAGAGCTGCGGGTCTCAGCATCGGTCTTCAAGCAGAAATTCCAACGTACAAACGATCAACAATTTTCGTTGCACTTGACTTTATGTCGCAAACATTTGATGAAGATTTTACTATCCTCAGCTTCACAAAAATTAATGTTAAGACCTTTCATTTTATTCTTCAAGCAGGTCCCAAGTTATATTTCAACAATCTATTTGTGGAGCTAGGTCCAACCATTGCTTATAGTGCAAATAGGGAATCATTTGTTACCAGGGGAGTTGGCCTCAATTCTAGTGTCACGGAGTCCCTTAACCTAAACGGAGTGGGGCTAGGCATTCACTACGCCGCAGGCTACACAATATCTAACAGCACAAAAAGCACCATGAGTGTTGAACTAAGAAATACTAGATTTCAAGGTGCTGACCTTAGCGTGAGGGTTGCAACGCTTGGATTCTATGTTGGATTCTAGGCTACGGCACTGGGTCGTGTCCACTCCCTCCCCATGGATGACACCGACCTATTCGCTTGATACCCAGCCAGGTTCCTTTGAGTATTCCATGTTTGATAATTGCATCTTTTGCATAGTGCGAGCATGTGGGTGTAAAGCGACAGGCACTTGGAAAATAAGGTGATATAATAGCCTGATACAGCTGAATGGGTAAAATGAAAATTTGTCTAATGACTTTCTTCACGAAACAAAAGTACCAATCAAATTTGCATGAACAGTTAAAATTCACTCTGTTTGCAATCCTGCCACCTGAAATTGAAGCAACTAAATAATCTTAGCACGATCAATTGAAAAGATTCTACTTCATTTCGCTCTTCTTTCTTCATTTCTGCTCGGGATGGTCTCAGACAATTGACTCAACAGAACTGATTACGATTAATAAGATTAAGATTGAGGGAAACCGAAAAACAAAGTCACAAATCATTACTCGTGAACTTAGTCTCGAAGAAGGAAAACAATACCAAAGGTTCGAGCTGGATAGCATATTCATTTGGGATAGGAACCGAATTTATCGTTCGAATTTGTTCAACGAAGTTACTTTCAGCATTGAGCCAATTTCCAGCGGTCAGGCAGATATAAAGCTCACGGTTCAAGAGCGCTGGTACATTTATCCAATTCCAATCTTCAAACTTATAGATAGAAATTTCAATGACTGGTGGACCAATAGAAACCGAGATCTAAGTAGGGTAAACTACGGAATGCGTCTGTCCCATTTTAATTTTAGAGGTCGTTCAGAACTATTGAGACTTACTGCCCAATTCGGTTTCACAAGCAGGCTAAGTGTACTCTACCGGATACCTTATATTGAGAAAACCCAAAAGCACGGATTGTCCTTCAGTTTTGCCTTTCAAGAAGCCAAGAACTTGGCGGTCGTAACAAGTGACAATGTCAGGCGATTTCTTCAGGGCGAAGATTTGTTGAGAACAGTGTATCGAAGCAGGGTAACACATAGCTATAGAAATTCATTTTACTCCTTTCATTTTTTAAACCTTGGACACACAAGTGCAACTATCACTGATACGGTCGCGGTGCTAAATCCCAATTATTTTGGCGATGGCACTACAAAACAATCTTATTTTCGAGCGGGATACTCGTACGCATGGGACAAGAGAGACAATCGCAACTATCCTTTAGATGGTGAATGGTACACTGCTGCTATTACGAAATTTGGACTTGGACTCAGTAATGACAACGTTGATTTCTGGACTCTTAATTTTAGCGCTGCTAGATTTCGGGAAATTGGAAATGAGTTTTACCATGCAAGCAACTTGATAGGAGTCATCTCTTTACCTCGAGATAGAAGTTATTTCAACTATTTCTCGATCGGATTTCTGAAAAATTCACTACGAGGTTATGAGCTCAATGTAGTGGAAGGAAGTACTTATCTTATTCAGAAAAATGATATCAAGAAGAAAATTTTCTCTAGAAAAAAAGATATAAGTCGATTTATGCCCGTACGACAATTTCAAACTTTTCCAATTGCTCTCTATGGTAAAGTATTCTTTGATCAGGGGTATGCGCAGGGATACCCAAACTACGGAGGTAGCGATAAGCTAGATGATCAGTACCTATATGCGTTCGGCGTGGGCCTTGACCTTGTAGTTATTCACGATTCAGTTTTCAGGTTTGAGCTGTCCCAGAATAAGCAGGGCCAAACTAATTTCTTCATCAATTTTTTATCAGCTTTCTAGTCAAAATTTTTCCATTTCTTCTTTTTACCCTTTTTAAAAAAGTACCACTGCCCTATCTCGTTCCCCTGCTTCCATTCTCCCTCATACGTCTGCAGACCACTCTCGTCATAGTATTTCCACAAACCCGTTTCTTTGCCATCATTAAATACACCTTCCTGATTGACCTTTCCATTCTCGAAGTAAAAAATCCAATTATCAACCGGGAGTCCATCTTTGTAAGATCCATTCCTCTTCAAAAGGCCTGACTCAAAGTAGAAGACCCAATACCCATCATACAAACCATCGACAAAATTTCCTTTCTTCTCCAATTGCCCATTGGGATAATAGTACCAGGAAGAATCAACCTGTAAGTCGTCTTTCCAATACTCTTGAGCAATCAATTTTCCGTCAACTGAATAGTACTTCTGAACTCCGTTCAACAGTCCATTTTTATAATTCAATTCCGCACTTGGTTTCCCATCAGGATAGAAGTGCTTCCATTTGCCAACTTTCAAACCAAGCTCAATTTTGCCACTAGACCTCAGTGTTCCATTCGTATAAGTCGACTGTGCAGTCGATACATAGCAAAAAACATACAACATTATTATAGGTATGAAGCGCATACTATTTAAACTTCCTTCGCAGACATTTATTGAAAATATACGATCAATTGGGTAGTTTGCACCTATGAAGAAATTACTTTTCCATTTCTTCATCACTTTTAGCCTCTACACCCACTCACAAGACGGAAAATTCAATTTAGGTGCCAGACATGCAAGTTTGGCAGGAGCCTCTGTGACTATTGCAGATGCCTACAGCCTCTTCAATAACATTGGTGGGCTCGGAAGAATAGAAAGCCACCAGGTATTTGGCAGCTATCAAAATAGGTTTGGTATTAAGGAATTTCAGATCGTTGGTGCTGGTGCCATCTATCACTCATCATTTGGAAATGCAGGATTGGGTTTCTACAAGTTTGGGGATAATCTATTTAGTCAACAGCGCATTCATTTGGGTCTTGGAAACAAGTTTCAAATGGTTAGCCTAGGTGCGTCCGTCGATTTCATTCAATATCAGATTTCTTCCATTGGTACAAAACAAGCAGTCTCCATCGAATTTGGTGGAATTGCAGAAATAACAAAGCATCTGTTTTTTGGTGCACACATATTTAATCTCAATCAGGCTAATCTGGTAAAGGAAACTGGTGAAAAAGTACCAGTTGTCATGAAAACCGGAATATCATACAGACCGAGTACCGAACTTTTTCTCAATCTCGAAATTGAGAAAGACCATGGGTTTGATGAGGTTTTTAAGGTTGGTCTTGAATATCAGATAGTCGGGAATGTATTTGTCCGAACCGGCATCAGCACGAGGCCTTTCCTAAGCGCATTCGGCGTTGGATTTCATCCAGCGAAACTACGGTTTGATTACGCTTACCTGAATGATAATAATTTAGGAGCGATACACGAGATTTCTTTGGGTTACTCCTTTCAGAAATGAAAAAAGTATTCATCATTCTGTTCTTCTCGATTTCGTATCAGTTAATTGCTCAAAACGAAGAAATTGATATAGAAAAATTCGCTGAACGCCTATTTCAAATTCAAGATGAGAACATCTCCTATGAAGATGTTTATGAATCATTGTTTCTTCTTTACTCCAACAAGATCAATCTAAACAAGTCAAGCCCAGATGAGCTTGCTTCCTTATACATACTCAGTCCCAATCAAATCAATCATTTCTTCGAGCATATTGAAGCAAATGGAAAACTCCTATCTCTCAATGAACTCCAGTCCATCTCGACCTTTGATATTGAGACCATAAGGTCAATCAAACCTTTTGTCACAGTCAGGGAATCAGAAACCGACACGAGGCCTCTCATTCAAAGGATCCTTTCAGAGGAAAACAATTACATGTTGCTGAGATGGACCAGAAGAATCGAAGAGCAGCTAGGTTATACAAAGGCGTTTCCCATTGATACTTTTTATGTTAGGGATGAAGATTCCCAGGTCACTGACACTATCACAAGTCAGCCATCAAGGTACAGTGGAAGCGCAAATAAAATCTATGGAAGGTTTAGAACTAGTCACAAGGACGATTTTAGCATTGGTTTTACTTTTGAAAAAGACGCTGGCGAGAGGTTTGAGTTTGCCAGTGGCCAAAAGGGATTTGATTTCAATTCCTATCATTTGTTCTTCGAACACAAACTTGGTTTTGATAAAATCATGGTTGGAGACTTCCAGATGCAGGTAGGTCAGGGGCTGATTTTTGGAGCTGGTTTTAGCTCAGGAAAAGGGGCTGAAACAGTAAACGCTGTAAAACGGAATACTTTAGGGATTCGTCCATATTCCTCCGTTTTAGAATCCGGTTTTTTTAGAGGTCTGGGACTGAGCAAATCGATAGGTAATTTCACAATGACTGTTTTCTATTCCAACATACAACAGGATGGAAATGTCAAGCAAGCCTCAAACCCCGGGCTAAACTCAGACGATCGTAACTTGGAAGAGTTCGTCAATTCAATACAAAACACCGGCCTTCACCGCACGGCAAGTGAACTTTCTACCAAGGATCAGCTGAATGAAAAATCGATAGGAGGAACTCTTGAGTTTAAACCGACCAGAAGACTAACCATCGGACTCGCTGGCTTAAACACGAACTATTCCGTTGCGGTGCAAAAACGTCCCAACAATTACAACCAATTTGAATTCAACGGAGATCACAATTACGTAGCTTCAGTTAACGCAAGTTATTCCTGGCAGAATTTTTCGTTCTTCGGTGAAAGTGCTCGCTCGAAATCAGGCGGAATTGGCTCCATTGCAGGACTGATGGCCAGTTTGTCCCCTTTCATTGATGCTAGTTTTCTTGTTCGCAACTATGATCGCAATTTTCATTCGTTCTACGCAACATCTTTCTCAGAAAACTCGCGAACAATTAATGAAACTGGCGTTTACTGGGGACTTCAATTCAAACCAAGTAGAAAGCACAAGCTAAACGCATACTATGATAAATTTTCATTCCCGTGGTTGAAGTTTAGGACGGAAGCTCCTTCACAGGGTTATGAATATTTGCTACGACATACTTACAATCCTACTCGCCAGATCTCAATGTATGTACAGCTGAGAGAGCAAAGTCGAGAAATTTCGGTAGCTGAAGAGAACGTGAATATCCTTCAAGAACAAATCAAACGAAACTACATTTTCACTATTGATTACGCTGTGCAACCTTGGCTAGATCTAAAGACCAGGGTACAGAGCAGCACCGTACGATTAGGTCAAAGTTTCACAAAAGGCATCGCAATAATTCAAGATGTGAATTTCACTGTTTGGAAAATTAAGGTCTATAGCAGAATGGCGCTGTTTGATTCAGAAGACTTCAACAATGCCCAATATGTATATGAGAATGATGTGTTGTACGCATTCTCCATTCCTGCCTACATTGGTTCGGGTGTTCGTAACTATCTGATGATTCGATGTGACCCCTTAAGAAACACATCACTTTGGATACGATATGCTCGAACTGAATTCAGAAATACCACGTCAGACAGGACTGTGGGTTCTTCTTTGGAACTTTCTCAGGGCAATGTAGCATCAGAGATAAAAGTAATGCTTAGACACAAGTTTTGATCATTACCAACTTAGGAGTCAATCACCTGACCGAAAATATAGGTTCGTTCGCTGAATTGAAGGTGATAAAAGTAAAGCAAACAAGCTAAATTGTTGCCTCACTTAAACCAAACTACTATGCAAAATATACTTTATGTTGTTGCAATCATTTGTGCCATCTGGGTAATCTATGATGTGTGGACGAAGCAAAAAATGGGAACGGGAGGGAAACTGATCTGGACCATCTTCGCTCTGTTGTTTAGTATTATAACAGCGATTGTGTACTACTTTATGAAGAAGAAGTAATTGCCAAAAAAGCTGCCTCCTTACCAGGCAGTTTTTTATGTTTATTTATATGTAACTACATTTAATGTACTTACGTATAAATAGATATAAATGTAAAAAACGAAATGATGGAAACAATCTTACACAAAGCAGAGACAAGAGGACAGGCTAGTTTCGGATGGTTAAAGAGTAACCACTCGTTTAGTTTTGGGCAATATTACAATCCTGAGCGTATTCAGTTTGGAAAACTCCGGGTGCTTAACGACGATATCGTGGATGGTGGAGCCGGATTTCCAACGCATCCACACGATAATATGGAAATAATCTCCATTCCACTGAGTGGGGCTCTTGCTCATCGGGATAGCACTGGTACAGAAAAAGCTATAACAACTGGCGAGGTACAGATCATGAGTGCAGGCTCTGGTTTGACTCACTCTGAGTACAATTATAGTAAAGAGGATGAAGTGAACTTCTTGCAAATATGGATTTTACCAAAAGAGTTGGACATAGTACCTCGATACGACCAGAGAGTTTTCAACGCGATGGAGAGAAAAAACACATTCCAAACGGTCGTCGCCCCTGACAACAACGATGCACTTTGGGTAAATCAGGATGCTTGGCTTTCGCTTGCAGATTTTGATGAAGCCACTTCTGCACGATATGAAGTCCATAAGGAAGGGAACGGTGCATACCTATTTGTTCTTGAAGGGAGAGTCAGTATCGATGGACAGGAATTGGGCAAACGCGATGCGTTGGGAATTTACGGTACAAGTACCTTCGACTTGGTAGCAAATTCTGATGCCAAACTTTTAGTGATTGATGTACCGATGAAATGATAGATACTAAACCGTATGTAATACCTGCTGGAACTAGAATCGGTCATGTACATCTTAAAGTGGCAGATTTACAAAGATCGATTGATTTTTACTGTGGACTGCTGGGTTTTGAACTCATGACAGGTTTTGGTGATAGCGCTGCATTTATATCTGCTGGCGGTTATCATCATCACATTGGTTTGAATACCTGGATGAGTAAGGGTGGGCACAAACCACCCTCAAATTCGACGGGTCTATTTCATACAGCTATTCTACTTCCAAATCGCACTGATTTAGCTGACATGCTACGAAGATTAATGCAAGTAAACTATCCCTTGACGGGTGCTTCTGATCATGGTGTTTCAGAAGCACTCTATCTCGATGATCCCGACAGTAACGGAGTTGAGCTGTACTGGGATCGACCAAGAGATCAATGGCCAACAAAAGAGGATGGCTCGCTGGATATGTACACTCGCAGGTTGGATTTAGATGAACTACTCGCGTTAAAACAGTAATCTCAAAGCGAGCAAGACAGCAATACCTTTCCGCTCACTTTTCTATTTTCCAACTTAGATAAAGCATCCTTAGCCCGATCGAGCGGCAAGACCTGATCAATCGTGGGAGTAATCTGTCCCTTCCTCATCCAATTAAAGAGTAACTGGATGTTTGCTGCATTTAACTCTGGCCCACTACGGAAGAACCCACCCCAAAAGACTCCAACGATGGAAGCACTCTTTAGTAAAGGTAAATTCCATGGAATAGCTGGTACTTCGCCACTCGCAAAGCCTAGGACCAAGTGACGTCCACCCCTAGCTATTGCTCTAAAAGAAGATTCAGAAAGAGCTCCGCCAACGGGATCAAAAATTACATCAACTCCATTTCCTATTGTAAGTTCTTTGAGCTTGTCCTTGATAGTTTGTTTTGAATAGTTCACGACATCATCCGCGCCCAGACTTCTACAAAAAGACAATTTGTCATCGCCTCCAGCGCAGGCGATAACGCTAGCTCCCAGTTGCTTACCTACTTGAATTGCCGCCGAGCCCACCCCTCCTGCAGCACCAAGAACAGCTAGTACGTTGCCTTTTTGAAGCTGTCCTCGATCTTTCAACGCATGAATTGCGGTTCCGTAGGTCATCAAGGTTGCTGCCCCATCTCGAAAAGAAATTTCATCGGGAAGCTTGTGTGTGTTAGACGCGAATCCCAATGCTTCTTCAGCAAAGCCTCCCCAACTCGTTCCTGAAACCACTCGGTCTCCTATATTCAAGTCTTTAACATTCTTACCAATCTCAATGATAGTACCTGCAACCTCGCCTCCTGGAGAAAACGGGAGTTCGGGTTGAAATTGATAAAGTCCTTTTGCTATCAGAATATCTGGGAAGTTTACACCCGAATACTCAACCTTGATCAAGACCTGATCGGCCCTCGGTGGTCGCAGCGAATGTTCACGTAAAACCAGATCATCAATGGATCCGATTTTTTCAACCAGAACAGCTTTCATAAAATTTTCTCCACATTTTCTGGAGGTCTACCAATAACAGCCTGCCCATTGTGAACTACAATTGGACGCTCGATCAATTTTGGATATTTGATCATGGCAGCTATCCATTCTTCGTCCGTGAGATCTTTCCCTTTGAAATGCTCCTTGAATATCTCTTCACCTTTTCTGATTAAATCCAGTGGCTTCATGTCAAGCATTCTCAAAATATCTCTAAGTTCATCGCTACTTGGTGGATTCGCTTGATAGTCCACCACCTCCATTTCAACACTTTTTTCCTTTAAAATATCAAGCGTACATCTGCTCTTGCTGCATCGCTGATTGTGGTAAATCTTAATCATTTGGATAGCACATTTTTATCAATAGACATAGTAACTAACATATGTGGAACATCTACAACTTCAGCAATTTTCAAATCGCCAGCCAACGAGCAAAGCATGTAAGCATCGTTGCCAGTTAGGCCATGATTCTTCGTCAGGTAGTCAATCATATATCGAGTAGCCTTTTTTGCGGCCTCATCGATGGTGGTGGCAAAAGCTGTGACGGCATATACCTCATCATTTTCGTACTGCGGCTCCTGAATACTTGACCCTTTTAAGAGATTAATCTCCACTAAAAATCGCATCGGTGCCTCAATTGCGGTGCCACAAACTTCGCCTAAGCCTTGCGCGGCGTGAGCATCACCAATAGAAAATAGTGCGCCTTCTACAAAAACGGGTAAGTACACCGTGGTTCCCTCGACGATGTTCGGATCATCCATGTTACCGCCATTTGCTCGTGGCGGAATCGTCGAAAGCAACGAATCTGTGTCCGGAGCAACTCCGAGTACACCAGGAAACGGCCTTAGGGGAATAGTAATGTTGTCAGAAAATTTCAACGTATTTTTTCCTTCCAATTCCCACGTCCTCAAATAAGGTTCAGTGTACTCATCTGCTAAAAACCCAAAGCCGGGGAGAATGGCTGTCCAACCCCATTCCCCCATTTCTACTTTGTGAAGCGTTACCGCAATTACGTCCCCTGGTTGAGCATTATTGATATAAATAGGTCCTGTAAGGGGATGTATAGGATCAAAACTAAGCTTCATTAAATCAGAAGTATCAGAACCCAGTTTAAGTTGTCCATCAGTCGCTTCTTCGGTACTTATGTCCACTATATCACCAGCATCAATTTTAAGGATTGGCTCAATAGTTCTACTGAATTTATTGTGCGTCTGACTCGAGGTAAGGGAATGATCTGCTGTCGGAGGTACTGTATCTGAATCAAATTCTGCGGATACTGTGCAGCTTGCAAGTGCTGCCGCTAAAATCCATTTGAGGTTCTTCATAGGTTTTTGGGTTGTTATAACAGGCTTTAATTTATATACTTACTCACGTATCAAAAAATATCGTCTCCATGAGAATCTTGAACCTAACCATTATCCTAGTTCTGCTTGCATTTTCTTCTCAAGCACAACGTAGAAAAAAAACTACCCCCGTTCCACCATCCACCTCCGCAGCAGAAAGATGGCAAGGTTTTCAAACCAGATTGAATTTAGAAAAGAACTCACTGGTTGGGAATGTTCCATTTAGAAATGTTGGCCCCACCGTCATGAGTGGCAGGGTTGTAGACCTGGCTGTAGATCCAGCAGATCCTTCGCATTTCTACGTGGCTTATGCTTCAGGTTCGCTGTGGGAAACTACGAATAATGGCACATCATTTACACCTCTCTTCGACAACCAAATAGTGATGACAATTGGAGATATTGCTGTTGATTGGAAAAGCAATACCATCTATGTGGGCACTGGCGAGAACAACGCTAGTCGGTCCTCATACTCTGGATATGGCCTTTTCAAATCAACAAACAATGGTGAATCATGGGAACATTTGGGTCTGCAGGAAACACACCACATTGGTAGAATTATCCTTCACCCTACAGATCAGAATACTTTTTGGGTTGGGGCGCTTGGACATCTCTATTCCGAGAATACAGAACGTGGAGTTTTCAAAACATCGGATGGAGGAAAGACTTGGAGCAAGACTTTATTTGTTGACAACAGAACAGGCATCATTGACTTGGCTATTCACCCAGACAATCCAAACACGTTGATTGCAGCAGCTTGGGAAAAAGACAGGAAAGCATGGAATTTTGAAGAGTCAGGCCCTGGAACAGCAATTTACCGTTCCGAGGACGGTGGAGACACCTGGACTGAGATTGCAGACAATTCTGGTTTCCCTGACACAAATGGTACGGGAAGAATTGGGCTGGCGTTTGCCCCCTCAAATTCAAATATTGTCTACGCAATTCTTGATAATCAGGACCGAAGAGAAAAAGAAGAAGACGAAGATGATGGTCTAACAAAGGACCAACTAAGGAGCATGACCAAGGAGTCCTTTTTAGGTTTGGAAAACAAAGCGATCAATACTTTTTTAGATGACAATAGATTTCCCTCGGAGTACAATGCAGTAGACATCAGAAAGGATGTCGAAGCTGGTAAAGTGACGCCACAAGATCTGGTCATTTATCTTGAAGATGCGAACTCGCTGTTGTTTGATTCACCTGTTAAGAGTGGTGAAATGTATCGTTCTGATGATGCTGGAAAGACATGGAAGAAAACTCACGAAGACTACATTGAGAGTATGATTTTTTCCTACGGCTACTATTTTGGTCAAGTTCAGGTAGATGGTCAAAATCCGGATGTATTGTACACTATGGGAGTCCCGATCGTCCGTTCCGAAGATGGTGGAAAAACGTGGAAGTCAATCAACGAAGGAAATGTGCATGTTGATCACCATTCGATTTGGGTAAATCCCAACAACCCTAAGCATCTGATTCTGGGAAATGACGGGGGAGTTTACATCAGTTTCGATACAGGAGCTACCTGGATCAATTGCAACTCTCCATCTGTCGGCCAATTTTACTCCGTAAATGTAGATTTGGATGAGCCTTACAACGTGTATGGAGGTCTTCAGGACAACGGAGTTTGGAAAGGTCCTAGCGACTATGAGTATTCACGAGATTGGCTACAGGAAGGAAAATATCCTTATGAACGGATAATGGGTGGCGATGGTATGCAAGTCGCAGTGGACACAAGAGACAATTCAACGGTATACACAGGTTTTCAATTTGGAAACTACTTTAGACTTAACACCAAGACTGGAGACAGAAAGAGAATAACGCCAAGACACAAACTTGGAGATCCTCCATACCGCTGGAACTGGGAAGCCCCAATCACTCTTTCACCACATAATCAAGACATTGTTTACTTTGGAAGTAACCGATTCCATCGGTCGATGAACAAGGGAGATGAATTTGAAACGCTCTCTGGAGATTTGACGAAAGGCGGAAAGAAAGGAGATGTGAGCTATGGCACCTTGACAACAATAGTAGAATCATCGTTGCAATTCGGACTTATCTATGTGGGTAGTGATGATGGCTTGATTCATGTTTCGAAAAATGCAGGACAAGATTGGGACAAGATATCAAATTCACTTCCAGCTGATTATTGGGTTAGTCAGGTTGCTCCATCTAATCATAAAACGGAGAAAGTCTACGCTTCACTCAACGGCTACCGCTGGGACAACTTTGATGCAATGATCTATGTCAGTGAAGATTTCGGAAAGTCCTGGACTAGAATTGGAACAGGCCTGCCCAAGGAGCCAGTTAATGTAATCAAAGAAGATCCGGTCAATGAAGACGTTCTCTACGTCGGGACGGATCATGGCCTATACGTGTCATTGGATCGAGGGGAAACCTTCCAGGCTTTCAATAAGGGCTTGACAAACACTCCGATTCATGATCTCGTAATCCATTCAAGAGAGAATGACTTGGTTGTGGGATCTCACGGTCGTGGCATTTACATTGGTGATGTTTCATTGGTACAGCAACTGACGACAGATGTGCTGGCCAAAAGTGTTCATCTATTTCCAGCTGAAGCGGTTAGTTTTAGTTCAAGATGGGGAAGCAAAACGTGGGAATGGGGCGATTTGATTGAACCAAAGACCACTGTCTCCTTCTAT
>JBDWQX010000179.1:0-21756 GCA_039986395.1 Cyclobacteriaceae bacterium | reverse complement strand
TGTCTCACTACTTGAGACAGGATTTTTTTTGCCATTTAAATAACGATTTACTCGTTTATTTAAAAACGAACATTTTTCAAATTAGCCAGTGGTATATTTATTCTCCAAAAATTAGTAGAAATGAAAAGATCCCTTACTCTTCTGTTGTTCATTGCCACCCTCATAAGTTATGCGCAAGAGCTGCCTTCGGATTTTCTATCCGTAGAATTTCACAAAGAAAGACGTGTGTTAGCTCGCGAGAAAATGCCAGCAAACTCGGTGGCAGTTTTCTTTGCAAACCCTGTAAGAAATCGAGCAAATGACGTGGATTACATCTACCATCAAGATCCAAATTTCTATTATTTAACAGGATACCCAGAACCACATTCTGTGCTAATGATTTTTAAGGAAGATCAAGAAGGACCGGAAGGGAAATACAATGAAATCATGTTCCTTCAGCCCAGGAATGCAATGGCAGAATTGTGGACAGGGAGAAGACTAGGCGTTGGAGGAGTAAAGGAAAAGCTGAAGTTTAATCAGGCCTTTAACAATACTGAATTCGAAGCGTACAATATCGATTTTTCAACTTTTGATAAAGTGCTCTTCTACGACTTTTTCAATGATGTGAGGGACACCAACACCGAAGGAGACCTCTTCGATTTGATTGCATCGTTCAAGAAAAAATCTGGATATCCAACTGAGGGTGCGCTGGACATTGAGTCTACTGCTAACAATCTGGATATGGAAACACTGGATCAGATCATGAAGGATTTACGAGGAATAAAGACGGAGGAAGAACTTGCTCTACTTAGAAAAGCAGTAGACATCTCTTGTATTGCTCAGGCAGAGGTGATGAAAGCAATGAAGCCAGGTCTGAGTGAAAGAGAAGTGCAGGGAATTCATGAATTCATTTTCAAGAAATATGAATCTGAATATGAAGGTTACCCCTCAATTGTGGGTGAAGGGAACAATGGTTGCATCCTTCATTACATCGAAAATTACAAACCAGAGATCTCCAGTGACAAGATGATCTTGATGGACCTGGGAGCTGAGTATCATGGGTACACTGCTGATGTCACCAGAACCATACCTGTTGATGGTAAATTTTCTAAAGAGGAGAAAGCCATCTATGACTTGGTTTATAAAGCTCAGGAGGCCGCCATTCAGGCATGCAAGCCAGGAGTGAATATCGGGAGAGATTTGAATGAGGCCATTGCTAAGAGAATTATCAATGAAGGCCTGGTTGAGTTAGGAATTATTGAGAGCGTTGATCAGCAACACTTGTATTATCCTCATGGTTTGGGTCATCACATTGGTCTTGATGTTCATGATAAAGGAAATTATGAATATTTAGAGCCTAACATGGCGATTACCATTGAACCTGGAATTTACATTCCCGAAGGTGCAAAGTGCGATAAAAAGTGGTGGGGAATTGCGGTGCGCATCGAAGATGATGTGCTGATTACGGAGGATGGATTTGAGCTACTTTCTGATTTGGCACCGAGAACCAGTGAAGAGATTGAAGAGTTGATGAAGCAGCCAAGTCCATTGGATTCATTCGTACTACCTGACTTAGATAAAGACTAGTCGGTAAATGGTTACTTAGTCAGATTCTAAGGTTTAGAATTAACTATTTAACTATTAACTATTGTACTAGATTACTAATTTTTCTACATTTGCACTCCTTTTTCAAAAGAAGAATACAGAAATGGCCAAGAAAGGTAATAGAGTACAAGTGATACTTGAGTGCACAGAGCACAAAGACAGTGGTTTGCCTGGGACAAGCAGGTATATATCCACTAAGAATAGAAAGAACACTCCTGATAGAATTGAATTGAAGAAATACAATTCGATCATGAGGAAATATACACTTCACAAAGAAATTAAGTAAGATGGCAAAGAAGGTAGTAGCAACACTAAAGCAACCAGGCGGAGCAAAATACGCAAAGGTTATCAAAGCAATCAAAGGTGAGAATGGTTCGTACTCTTATCGAGAAGAGATGGTAATGGAGGGTGATGTAAAAGACGCACTCGCTAGATAACTTTTCAAAAAAAATTAAGGAAAGCCGTTCCGATAGCTATCGGAACGGCTTTTTTATGCTTTTCACTCTATTTTTGCCGCCTATGCGTCTATTAAAATTTTTCAGTAAAGAGAAGAAAGAAACGCTCGATAAGGGACTCGAGAAGTCCAATGAGAATTTTCTTTCGAAGCTTAATAAAGCGGTCGTTGGAAAATCCACCGTAGATGCTGAAGTATTGGACCAGCTAGAGGAAGTGCTTATAACGTCTGACGTTGGTGTTGAAACTACGGTAAAAGTGATTGATCGTATTGAAGCCAGAGTCGCCAAGGACAAGTATCTGAATACAAGTGAACTGAATAAAATAGTTCGAGAAGAAATTGCTGGACTTCTGTCAGAGAACAATACGGTTGATTTGGAAGACTTTAGTATTCCGGAAGTTGATGGTCCCTATGTGATTTTGGTGGTAGGTGTCAATGGGGTTGGGAAGACCACAACAATCGGAAAGTTGGCCGCTCAATTCAAAGCTGCTGGCAAGAATGTAATTCTAGGAGCTGCAGATACTTTCAGAGCAGCGGCGGTAGATCAGTTAATTATGTGGGGAGAACGAGTCGGAGTTCCCGTGGTTTCTAAGGGAATGAACACGGATCCTGCCGCAGTAGCTTTTGAAGCTGCAAAGCGCGGGAGCGAGGAGAACGCTGATGTGGTGATCATAGATACTGCAGGAAGATTGCACACAAAAGTGAATTTGATGAATGAGCTTTCAAAGATCAAGAATGTGGTACAAAAATTTATACCTGAAGCTCCACATGATGTAATGCTAGTGTTAGACGGAAGCACAGGTCAGAATGCATTTATTCAAGCTCAGGAATTCACCAAAGCTACAAACGTTTCGTCACTGGCAATAACGAAGCTGGATGGCACAGCAAAGGGAGGTGTAGTGATTGGAATTTCCGATCAGTTTAAGATTCCTGTAAAATATATTGGCGTTGGAGAGAAGGTGGATGACCTACAAATCTTCAATAAAGTCGAGTTTGTCGATTCTTTCTTTAAGAATTAACTACTATCCTTCCACCGTCATTTGGTAGTATATAAAATTGATTACTTTTCCATAAGTCAATTTTTTAACCAAACTAATAAACCATAACATGGCAGATATTAATGTATCAGTTACAGTTGATACTGTAAACATCACTCAAGAAAATGTTGCTACTACTGTAGTACTAACCGATGACAATGGTGATCATGATATTACACCTGGAGATAGTGAGACATTTGATATAGTAACAGGGATCAACAAAACCATAAAATTCACACCGTCCTCACAAGATGGGACGACAGTGACCTTTGATTCTTTCGAACAGGAAAATGAAGTGAACGCTTTTGCTGAATTACCATCAAATGCCAATGAGTGGACAGGAACTACAGCATCTGAATCCGTTACAGGAACTGAACTGTTCAAAATTTATTTCACTGTCGAAGGTAAAGGGCAGTTCTATTTGGATCCTGAACTTCAGGTTGATCAAGATGGTTAAAAGAAATACAATTGGTAATTTCAAGAAGATAGTAGTTGTTATTGCTATCTTCTTTTGTTTACCAACCACTTCGTACACGCAAAATCAGGCAAGGGCAGATAGCTTGATTCAGGTTTTAAATCAAGAAGGAATTAGCCCACGTGAAAAGGTGATTCTGCTGAAGAGAATCTCCACTTTAGTATCAAATCCAGATGTGAGAATAGAATACTCTTTACAGCTTATTGAAATTGCTAAAAGCTTAAATGACAATGAGTCAATTGGGTTTGGTTTGAGAAGCTCTGGAGTGGCTTCAAGAAAGAAAGGTGATTTAGAAGAGTCCTTGGAATACCTTATTGAGAGCACGGAGATATTTACATCTATAGGTAATGATGATGAGTTAGCCAAGTCTTACACAGAAATTGGATCAACCTATACTCAAAATGGAGATACAAAAAACTCTCTTTTATACAAGTCCAAAGCCATTGAAGTACTTCGAAAAACAGAGAACAATCAAGTTCTCGCAATCAATTTGCTAAATACTGGCTTTAGTTATTATTCCGTATCCAATCTTGATACGGCCTTGACCTATTACAACGAAGCTGAGCCGATTTTCGAAGAGATAGGATTAGAAATAGGGAAGGCTTACACCATCGGAAATCGTGCATTGGTTTTTTGGAAACAAGGTGATTTAGAAACAGCTAAGAATGATCTTTTCCGGGCCATTGAAATGTTGGAACCACTCGGTGACCAGTATGGAATGGCAGACTATTACAACCAACTGGGAAATATCTTCCTGGAACAAAATCAGAATAGGGAAGCGATAAAGTATACGGCGATTGGCTTGGAGATGGCCAAAGAGGAAGATCTTAAGGAGCAAGTGAGAGACGCATCCTTACTTCTTTCAAAGCTCTACAAGGAGCAAAGAGATTACGAAAAATCTCTCAATTATCAAGAACAGTACATTGCTTATAAGGATAGCATTCAGGATCAGGAAACAACTCAACGCCTCGCGGATTTGCGTACAGATTTTGAAGTGGGACAAAAACAAACAGAAGTGGATCTTCTTTCTGTTCAAAAAAGAAACCAGCAAGTGGTCTCTGTAGGACTAGGTGCCATTTTGCTGATAACTGGAATTTTCGCCTTTATCACACTTAGGAATTATCGAGAAAAGAATCGTATTAACGAGCTTTTGGAAAGTCAGGCAAGTCTGTTAACGGAGCAAAAGGGAGAGCTCGAACGACTCAATTCAACAAAGGACAAGTTCTTTTCCATCATCTCTCACGATTTGAGAGGTCCGGTAAATTCCTTTATGGGTGTCAGCCAGTTGATACGCTACTTTGTGGAATCTAAGGACACAGATCAGCTTATTGAAATTGCTGATGAAATGGAAACGTCCGTGGGGAGGCTATCGAGTTTGCTCGATAACTTGCTCAACTGGGCAATGCAGCAACAGGGACATTTTCCAAATGTACCTGAGAAAATAAGCTCAAAAGAACTAGTGGAAGGCGTCTTAAACACTTTTGAGAACATGGCTTCCGGGAAAAAAATCCTGCTTCAAGCTGATGTAGAGGTAGAAGTGGAATTGTGGGCCGACAGTAACATGACACACACAATTATTCGAAACTTGGTAAACAATGCGATAAAATTCACACCTGAGGAAGGAACTGTCACGGTAGGTGTTAAAGCAACTGACCAGTTTGCTGAGATTGCTGTCAGTGATACTGGAGTTGGGATTCCAAAAGGGAAATTTGAAACGTTGTTTGGACTCCATGCCAAAAAATCTACGTATGGGACGACAGGAGAAAAAGGTCTTGGGTTAGGCTTACAACTTGTACAAGAGTTTTTAGAAGTAAACCAGGGAAGCATAGCTGTTGATAGCGAAGAAGGAAGAGGAACCACATTTACTGTGAGGCTGCCACTATTTAATCAAGAAAAAGTCATAGTCTAATTTTAGGAAATCGTGAAAAGCACAAAATCGGATATACTAGTTACCGATGTCGGCAGAATCAAGCCCATTTTTTAAAGCATACAATGTTTCGGGTGCCATCTTGAAATAGAAAGTAGCAAAGTCTCTAGAGACCTTTACTTCCGTGCAGATTCCATTCATGTACGTGTAAAGATTTGTTCCATCTGGAGACTCCATCTTGTACACATGATCTCCAACCGCTTCAAATGTTAGATACTGCCCAAACTGAGGAGAATACACCTTTTGTTGGGGATAAGGTTCCTGAAAGTAGATTGCTGCTATGGTGTAATCTATCGGACCCACTTCGGTAGTAGTCAAATCGTTAAGTGTATGAGAATAATTATCTCCATCTTTTATTATCTCCGAAGCTTTTTGGCTTGACCCATTCAGTTTGCTAACTGTTGACTCTTTTTCCAGAAGGTTATCTACATAAAATGATGTACACTCAAAATCCACTGTAAATGAGAAGAGTATTCGAAAGACCACTTTGCTTTTGATGTGGTATTCAATCTCATTGTTGTAGGAACGCCTTTCTACAGTCATGTCTCCGAGTTTTTTGGTTCCTTTGACGACATCATATTTCAACATTTGTCCGCTTGCAGATGATGCAGCGAAAAAGAAAAATATTAATATGGTAGAAAGCTTACTCATTTTTTCAAAACCCGTTAGCTTAAGGACAGTATTAAACCAAATCAGTTTCTTGTTCAAGATAATTAAACCTCTCCACTCTCATGCGATTTCAGAAAATAACCTTTCAGAATACCGACGGTAATGACCTATCAGGAAGAATTGATTTCCCCTTGGTTGGAAAGCCGAAGGCATATGTATTGTTTGCACATTGCTTCACATGCTCCAAGAACTTAAAATCTGTCGATAATATTTCTCGTGCTTTTACTCAGAGTGGGATGGGGGTCTTGCGGTTTGATTTTACAGGACTTGGCCAGAGCGAGGGAGACTTTTCGGATACGAATTTTACGTCAAACCTATCGGACTTGAAAGATGCCTATGACTTCCTTCAAGAAAACTATGAAGCTCCGCAGATTCTGGTGGGTCATTCCCTGGGAGGTGCTGCGGTACTTCATATTGCGAGTCAACTTCCTGCTGTCAAGGCAGTGGCAACTGTAGGGGCTCCATCTTCTCCTACGCATGTTTCCCATTTACTTGCTTCAGGAAAAATGGAGTTAGAGGAAAAAGGAGTGGCAGAAGTCAATATTGGAGGAAGACCATTTAAAATGAAAAAGCAATTTCTTGATGATCTGGAAGAGAATGAGAAGAAAGGAGTTATCAAGAATTTAAGTCGGGCTTTATTAGTGCTGCACTCCCCGCAGGACGCTACCGTAGGAATTGAGAGTGCTCAGGAGATTTTTGTTGAAGCAATGCACCCCAAGAGCTTTGTTTCTTTGGACGGTGCCGATCATCTTCTGATGAAGGATGCAGATGCGCAATATGTGGGATCTGTTATCGCAGGTTGGGCGAGTAGATACATCATCGAAAGTGAAGCTGAAGAAGCCCCCGAGGGAGAAGTTTGGACACGAGTTGGTGGGAAGGGGTACACAACTGAAGTAACCGCAGGACGCCATCATTTAATTGCTGACGAACCGCCAAGTGTGGGAGGAGATGATCTAGGACCAACACCTTATGGGTATCTGCTTTCTGGCTTGGGAGCTTGCACAGCGATGACTTTGCGGATGTACGCTGACTTCAAAAAGATTCCGCTGGAGGAAGTCGAAGTTAGACTCACACATGATAAAATTCACAAAGTGGATGGAGAAAATAGCGAAGATTCAAAAGGCAAGATTGACCAGATCAAGCGAATGATTTCGTTAAAAGGAGGCCTTACACCTGAGCAACGGAAACGTCTGATTGAAATTGCAGATCGGTGCCCGGTCCATAAGACGCTTGAAGGAAAGCCAGAAATTTTAACTGAGGAGGCGAAGTAGATAAAATGGAAAAGCTGTCGGTGATAATCGCGCGAGATGCAGAACATGTCCCATCTAAGAAATTAGCGAGGGCAATCCTAAATCAGTCATTGGATAAAGATTGCTTTGAGTTGATTCTAGTTCTTTTCACGGATGAGGAAAAAGAGTGGATCGCTTTTTATGAAGACCTGAAGCATACCGTGCCAATCACCATAGATGTGGTCACGGAAGGAAACCGCGCAAGCTTGGCAAATCAAGGCTTGAAGAGATCTAATTATTCAATTGTCTTGTTTCTTGCAGATGATTTTGTACCATGCCATGATCTTTTCAAATTGCATCTTGATGCCCATCGAGACAGTTCCAACAATAAGTTGATTGTATTTGGACCTGGTATTTCACCTGCAGAGCAAAGGGATTCGTCAGAATTTCTTTGCTGGCTGGAAGATTCAGGTCAACTCTTCGGCGTCAGTTTCACCAAAAAAGAAATAATTTCTGATTACTACTTCTATATGGCCAATGCATCCGTATGGAGAGATTTGATCAATCTGGCCGGGGGATTCAACGAGAAACTCAAGTATAATGCTGGGGATGATTATGAACTTGGCTTAAGAATGAAAAAACTGGGAGCGGTTAGCCAATTTTGTCCTAATGCTCTAGCAATACATGATCATCCACTTAAGGAAGAAGAAAGGTATAAGCAATTGTACTTAGCTGGTTTCTCAGCTCCGTTGATGTCAAGATCATCATTCCTCCAATGGCTTGCTTTCGCAAAAGGATTGGCCAAAATGGTTGTTTTTTTTCTTAGGCACATAGTAAATAGAAATGATCGTGGACTGCTTTGGCGGTACAAATGTCAAAGAGTTTATATGAAAGGGTCTGCAGATTACTTTCTCCGCAGGGAGAAACCAGTTTGATGTGAGGTAATGAGTTGCTGAATTCTGTTTCTCACCTTGAATTGGATAAGATTTTTGGACGAGTTAATGCTAACGGTGGTGTCGAAATCTATTTTATGTTCTGCGAACAAAATCTCGAATTTTCTGCAAACTTCGTTGTAGAGGTAGAAATCTAGTAGGTTTGAATCTTCGATAATTCGTCTTTCTTTGTCATTAATTTTAATCGTTGATGGCGAAGCATTTAGAGATTTGTAGGAAGTATTTTTTCTCCAATTCAGTTTCTCTGCTAAGACCAATACGAAATCATGAAATCGATCTGTTGGGGCACAATAGTCTATATGTTTTGACACTAGCTTCTCTATTTTCTGCTCGATTTCTTCATTTGATAGCTCAACTATTTGATTCCCAAAAAGGTTTTTAACTTGAGGGTTGGGGTAGAAATCAGACCTGCTAGAAAGAAAATCTTTCAGTTTCTCATGTTTTCTTATTGTGAGATTGCTTGGAGAGTCAGAGAAATGTCGGCGATGATGAGCGTAATATGAAGGTATTTGATCAAGTGGGTTTCTACACAGCATGATTTTTCTACTATATGGCAATTCAGGAATCAGCTCGGAAGTTTGATGGCCTGCATATGCAGAATAGTGTTTCTTTTGGTGAGCGGACATAGCCCAATAAATGTCAGCTGGCAGTATGCGACTGACTTCATTCTGGTAGATATCACTTCTGAGCCACATGAATCTCCAACCGTACTGATGACTCAATATGTGGTTAAGCGTTGTTCCCGCGGTTTTGGGTATGTGAATAAACAGTACTGGATGCAAATTTGTTTTTTAGTTATCTTGAATTGTAGATGAGCTCAGACCACCTCAACGAATTTAGAATAACTGTCGTAATTGTTACCTACGCTGAGCGGAGGTTTTTTATTGACGTTGCTAGCTCACTAGCTAAGCAGAATTGGATTTGTGACTTTGTTATTGTGTCAAATGGATCAGGAGCAAATTTGGATTTCGAACCATTTGGGAAACCGCATCACCTAGTTGTAATTGAACAAAATAGTGGAGCTGCGGCCGGATTCGCTGCTGGAATCAAATTTGCACTAACGCTTGAGAATGAGTTCATCTGGCTCTTGGATGATGATAATTTGCCAGAGCCCGATGCTTTGTGTGTTCTTTTAAATTTTTGGAATGATAAGAAGTTGAGCTTGGTTGCGAACAAAACATCTCTGATGTCTTTCCGCACATCGCAATTTGCCTACAAAAGCATCACCTATAAGAAAGAATTGAACCTTCTACCAACTCCCAATTCATTTCTTGGATTTCACTACAAGCGCCTTCCAAAAATGATTGTTGACCGTATCAATACTAGAAGGAGACGTTACTCCAGGAAGATTGTAGAAGCTGAGTCGATCGTTTGCAATGCAGGATTTTATGGTGGTTTGTTCTTCAGTAAAAAACTGATGGGCACAATCAACTTGCCAGACGGAGATTATTTTCTTTATGTAGACGATCTGGTATTCACATCACAAATTCCTCGTTCTGGGGGTAAAATTTATATGTTGCCTAAAAGTATTATAAATGATCTTGACTACTCTTTGCCCTTGACTAGTAAAAAAAAGTTCCTATACCACCCAGCTCTTGACTTTGAGTCAAATTTCAAAGCATTTTACTATGCAAGGAACGTATCCTACTTCACTAGAAAGTACGCTATCTCAAATCGTATTGTTTATCTCTTCAATAAAAGTTTACTGAGAATGATTCTGGGCGTAATTGCAAGATTGAGAAATAAAAGAGGAAGATTAAAGGTGATGCTTTCTGGAATTAGGGCTGGTGAGCGATGGTACCAATCTAGTAGCTAAACAGAATCTTACTAATCTTAAGTCCAGCTAATGGAGAGTATGTTGTCTTCCACAAACGCTGTCTGATTTAATAGTTGCCTTAGAAGTACATTAACTCTCAAAAAATACCGACTACTCTTTAGCCTCTGCCAACGCTTCCAATGCATTTTGATAGGAGTAAACCAGACTTCGCTCTTGCGAATAAAGTTCACCAAAGCCAAGCTGAAGCATTCTCGCCAGTAACTTGGCATTTTTTGGCTCATACGAAAAAGGGTTTCCGAAATGAGCAGCCATTGTTTTCCAGGTGCTTTCAGGGCCTTCATGTTGGACCTGATAGACGGATGAGAGGATTAATATTGTTTCGAAATCAAATGTGTTAACAATACCACTAAGCTCGGCACTTCTCCAAGCTCCCGACTGAAGGGTTGGGTTCTGAAGGCCTTTGTTCATGATTTGGATCATTGCCTCAATACCTGACGAATATGTCAGGGTAGACCAAAGACTATCCGAGTTCACATACTCACCTAGTTTCTTCGACATTTCAAGATGATACTCCATTTTGCTCTCCAAATCTTCCTTGTTGGATTGGATCTCTCGAATTATGTTTTCCAGAACCGCTCTTTTGGTTTCCTCCTGCTTGATGCTACTCCGCCATTCACTCAGAGCCAAGGCTAGCAAGACAGTGAAAACAATCAGAAGTGCTTCAATGATTAGTGAGCGTAAGTCAATTTTTGATTTGGCCATTCGGTTAGGATTTCCCCAAATATACCAAGCAAATTAATTCTGTTTAAGCTGATCCCACAGACGTTTGACCTGTAGATCTCCGAAACCATAAATTGGCAATCGTGTTGAAAATTCCCTGAAAATAAGAGCAAAATCCTGATCTCCAAGTTCAGTCATTAACTCTCGAAGTGTTCGTTCTGGCATCCGATCGTCGATCTATCTGCGCTTGTATTGCCTCTTTCAGAAAGTCAAACTCATCTAATAGGTGATTTGAAACTGATGACATACTTACATCCTTGCTTTGATATGCCCGCCAAAGTTCTGCGAATTGTGAAACTTGTTCGGCGGTTAGCAATTTCCTGGTTTCGAATGCATTCAGAAGATCTTTTCGGCCCATACCACCAAACCCATATCGGTGCGGAGCACTTGGCCTTACTAGAAAAGCAGAAATTGATTTCTCGTTCAGAAGACTGCAGCAGAACCAAAAATTTACCTGACAAAAGAGATCATCTTCAAACCAAAGATTCACCTCCCCTCCTTCTATGTCATTTATTTTACCAAGTTCCGATACTGTTTTCTGCAAATAATCTTCCCGTGATACTCCATACATTTCATGCATTGAAGCAAGTCGCGATTCGATGAGTTTTGGTAGCGTCTCGCCTGAAACGTCACCATCCACCAGACACTCACGTGCAATAAAGATTTCTCCAGCGATGGAGTTAGCTGGAAACTGATCTTTGAGTGCATCCCCATTGAGAATATGAAAAACTTTCAAATGCTTAGGTGCTAGTGGCCTCTTCAAGCTCTGGAGTATCTTCCTCCTCTTCTTTTTTGAAAAAGCGTTTTTGGAACACCAGAATGATACAGATGGATGCAAAAATAGAAGCGTCAGCAATGTTGAAAACTGGCCAAAGTGCCATGTAATCACCTCCTAACAGTGGTAGCCAATCTGGTAAATAGCCTTCCCAAATGTCGATGTAAAACATGTCAATCACTTGACCGTGAAACCAAGCGGATGGTGCGTCAAAAGGAGCATTGTCTAGCAAGACACCGTAGAAAATACTATCGATCAAATTACCAATCGCTCCGCCGAGAATAAGCGCGATGCAGAACAGTAATCCTTTGTGCGCTTCTTTTTGCACAAGTGAATACAAGTAATACCCAATCGCGAACATGGCTCCAATTCTGAAAACCGTAAGTATCAGTTTGCCATAAACGAAATTCAGCTTGAGCCCAAATGCCATCCCAGGATTCGTCAAGTAGTGTAGCTTAAACCATGATCCAAAAATCATGATCTGTCCACTTGATCCCATCGTCATGTTGTTGTGAACCAACATTTTGACAACCTGATCTATGATGATAATGATTAGACTAATTAGAAAATATTTTAGCGCTGGGTTTTTCATTGGTTTGTTATTGATGTCACTTGGACACTTCTACCTGTACTTTCAACTCGATTCCGTCAATATCAAATGTTTCTAAATTTGATGGATTGTCTGAGAATTGAAGGGAGAGTGCTTGCGTTTCTTCCTTTATGTAATCATCAAAGACGGTGACTGCATCTTTGAGCAATACATCGTCCGTAAAATACTTGATTGCGATCTTATCCTGTACTTCTAAACCTTTATCTTTTCTTAGGTTTTGCACCCTATTGACCACATCTCGACTGAGACCTTCTTTTCTTAATTCGTCTGTTAACGTAATGTCCAGAGCAACAGTTAAGTTACCTTCGGACGCGACCAACCACCCAGGAATATCCTCAGAGATAATTTCAACATCTTCCAATGTAAGACTGATCTTTTCACCCTGAACCTCAATTTCGAAAATCCCCGCACTTTCCAGCTTCGAGATTTCCTCCTTTCCAAAGCCGTTGATGACACTGGAAATTTCTTTCATTTTTGGGCCATGCTCTTGTCCGAGTTTCCTGAAATTTGGTTTGATTTTCTTAACAAGAATTCCCGAATCGTCGCTGATATATTCTATCTCTTTCACATTGATTTCACTCAAAATCAATTCTTCCACTGCCTCGATTAACTCTTTGGTTTCAGGTTTTAAAATAGGAACCAGTATTTTACTCAATGGCTGTCGAACCTTGATCTTCTCCTTTTTCCTCAGCGAATGCACTAAAGAAGAGACCCCTTGAGCTAAGTGCATGCTTTTGGTCAAATCTTTGTCAATCTTGTCTTCTTCAGCTTTGGTCAATGTCGAAAGATGGACAGAATCCTCTTTGAGTGGTGTGTTGTTTGCCTTTGCTTTTTCCCGAATACCGTCCGAGAGATTTTTGTATAACCAATCAGAATAGAAAGGTGCAATCGGACTCATTAATTGTGCAGTCACCATCAAACACTCGTAAAGCGTCTCATAGGCAGCTTGCTTATCCGCATTCATTTCACTTTTCCAAAACCTTTTCCTTGACAGACGGATGTACCAATTAGAAAGTTGATCATTTACAAACTCCTGGATAGCTCTAGCTGCTCTGGTTGGTTCGTATTCTTCGTAAAATGCCGTGGTGTCTCTAATCAGAATCTGGAGTTCCGAGAGTATCCACCGGTCAAATCGAGGTCTTTTTTCAACAGACGTGATGTTCATCTCATCCATTTGGAACCCATCGAGATTTGCGTAAAGAGCAAAGAATGAATATGTATTCGTAAGTGTTCCAAAGAATTTTCTTTGAACTTCGATTACCCCGTCGAGATCGAATTTGAGATTGTCCCAGGGATTGGCATTTGCGATCATGTACCAACGGGTAGGATCAGCACCGTACTCCCCGAGCGTGTCGAATGGATTGATGGCATTCCCCAACCGCTTGGACATCTTGTTTCCGTCCTTGTCTAGCACCAGACCATTCGCCATCACATTCTTGAAAGCAACATCGTCATAGAGAAGCACCGATATCGCATGCAGTGTGAAGAACCATCCTCTGGTTTGGTCTACACCCTCTGCAATAAAATCGGCAGGAAAGTTGGCATTAAAAATATCTTCGTTTTCGAACGGGAAATGCCACTGAGCGTATGGCATGGAACCAGAATCGAACCACACATCGATGAGGTCTGGCTCCCGTGTCATTTTCTTACCTGTGTCACTCACCAGGAAAATATCGTCTACATACGGTCTGTGAAGGTCAAGGTCATCAGATATTGCCTCTTTCATAAAACCAGCTTCAACAGCCTTGTCTACTTCTGTGGCAAGTTCCTCGATGCTTCCGATGCACTTAATTTCCTGTCGGTCTTCCGTCACCCAGAGTGGCAAAGGAGTTCCCCAATACCTGGACCTGCTCAAATTCCAATCAACTAGATTTTCGAGCCAATTTCCAAATCGACCAGTTCCCGTAGATTCAGGCTTCCAGTTGATTGTTTTATTCAAGTCAACTAAGCGATCTTTTAGTGCAGTGGTCTTTACGAACCAGGAGTCTAGCGGATAGTATAGGACTGGCTTATCCGTTCTCCAGCAGTGCGGGTAAGAGTGTTCGTATTTTTCTACTTTGAATGCTTTGTTGTCCTCTTTCAGTTTGATGGCTATCAAAACGTCCGTCGGCTTGAAGTCTGGCAGTTGACGAGTTTCATCGTCGTAGTATTCCTCCTTTACATAGCGACCTGCAAAATCGGTGACCTCTGAAACGAATCTTCCCTGTTTGTCAACGAGTGGTGCATCTTGGCCATTTTCGTCTTTGACCATTACAGATGGAACCCCAGCAGCTTGAGTTACTCTAAAGTCATCGGCACCAAAGACTGAGGCGGTATGAACAACTCCTGTACCATCCTCGGTCGACACGAAATCTCCTGCAATAACGCGGAACGCATTTTCCTCCAAGTCATCGTTGGTGACATACGCCATCAGTTGCTCATACTTGATTTCCAGAAGCTCTTTGCCGATCCATTCTCCTGTAGTCTCGAAAGGGATAAGTTTATCGCCTTGCTTGAAATCAGCTAATGCCAAATCTTTTGCCTTTTCCGAAAAGAACTTCCCGAGCAAGTCGGTGGCAAGAATGACTGAAATAGGCTTACCAGTGTATTGATTGAAGGTCTTAACTTTCGAATAACGTATTTTTTCTCCTACAGCCAGCGCACAGTTTGCTGGCAGTGTCCACGGGGTTGTAGTCCAGGCAATTATTCTTACATCTTCATTTTCGTCGTCAAAAAGGAACGTAGATCTCTCATCTCTCTTTACCTTAAACTGAGCAACTACGGAAGTGTCTTTAACATCCTGGTAAGTTCCAGGCTGGTTCAATTCATGAGAGGATAGACCAGTACCCGCAGCTGGCGAATAAGGCTGTACAGTATATCCCTTGTATAAGAACCCTTTGTCGAAGAGCCTTTTTAACAAGTTCCAGACTGACTCAATGTATTCTTTTTCAAAGGTGACATATGGATTATCAAGGTCCACCCAATACCCCATTTTCTTGGTGAGATCGTCCCACTGATCTTTGAATTTCATCACTGCCTCACGGCATTTGGCATTGTATTCAGCTACCGAAATTGATTTTCCGATGTCTTCCTTGGTGATGCCAAGTTCTTTTTCCACCTGTAGTTCTACAGGCAACCCGTGAGTATCCCAACCACCTTTTCTTTTTACCTGAAAACCTTGGAGTGTTTTGAACCTACAGAAAAGATCCTTTACAGTTCGCGCCATCACATGGTGAATACCAGGTGTGCCGTTTGCAGATGGGGGGCCTTCGTAGAAAGTGAATGTTTCCTTGCCTTCCCTTGATGTTATCGATTGATCAAATACATGTTCGTTTTCCCAAAAAGACTGAATCTCCTTGGCGATTTCTGGATAACTAACTTTTTTGTATTCTGAATATTTCACGGAAAAAGGGAAGATTAAAAACTACTTACTTGATTCATCAGTATCATCATCGATACCTTCAGCCAATTCTGGTACGTCCTCTATAAGTGGATGTGATTTGCTGCTTCGTTTACCACTATCAAATTGCAAGATGAGTGCCGGAAGCAGTACAACATTGGTGAGCATCGCCACAAATAAGGTAATTGCCGTTAGTTTGCCTAAGGCTATTGTTCCGCCAAACTCAGATAAGGTAAAGATGATAAATCCGAAAAACAGAATGATTGCGGTGTAGATCATGCTAGATCCAGTCTCGCGAATACTTACACTAATAGCTTTTGAAACATTAAACTTATGGATGTACAACTCCTGCCTGTATTTTGCCAGGAGGTGGATTGAATTGTCGATCGAAATACCGAATGCAATACTGAAAACCAGTGCGGTGCTTGGTTTTAGCGGAATGCCAAAGTAACCCATTAGCCCCGCAGTGATGAGCAATGGAATCATGTTGGGAATGACTGAAATCACAATCATTTTAAAATTCTTAAATAGTAAGCCCATGATTACAGCGATGATCATAAATGCAATAACCATCGAGGTTAGAAGATTCTTGATCAAGAACTTGTTCCCTTTAATGAATATGAGTGTAGTGCCAGTAAGGTTGGCACTCATTTTCGTGTTTTGGAAAATGGAGTCAATTTGAGGTCGAACAACCTGTGATACCAGGGAGTCCAGTTTTACAGATCCAATATCGGCGATTTTTAAGGAGACCCTTGTGTACTGCCCTGTTGAATCAATGAATGATTTTGAAATCTCTTCAGTCTCCCCCGTACTTAGGTATTTCATAATGAAGCCCAAGTCTCGAGAATTAGGAAGGGAGTAGAAGTTTTCATTCTGATTGTAAAAAGCTTGCCTTGCCCCTTTGGCGAATCGAACGACGGAGATGGGCTCAGAAATAAATTCGATCGAGCTTAGGTACGTTTCGAGTTGCTCGATCTTTCGAAGATTTCTTATGTTCTGCACTCCTCTCTTACCTCCAGTATCGATGATCACTTCAAGAGGCATAATTCCACTGAAATTCTGCTCAAAAAATTTGAGATCTTTTCTAACTACATCATCCTCAGGGAGATCATCTACCATAAATGAAACAGCTTGAATTCTACTCAGTCCTATCGCCGAAATCACAACAACTCCAATGGTAATCAGAAATACCACTGGTCTGAATCTGCGGACAATGAAGTCAATCAAGGTTAGCACCTTGTCCATAATATGAAAATCCAGATGCTTTAGGTGCTTCTTTGATGGTGGCTTATAAAGTGAGAAAACGGAAGGAATCATGATGATACTCACAATAAAGGTTGCCATGATGTTGATCCCGGCAACGATTCCGAATTCAACCAGAATTTTGATTTGTGTTGTAACCAAAACAGCAAAACCAACTGCGGTAGTTAGATTGGTGATGAGTGTGACTACACCAATTTTGCGTATGATTCTCCGCAAGGCTTTCATTTGATCACCATGGCTCAGATATTCCTGGTGATATTTATTGAGCATGTATACACTATTTGGAATGCCGATCACCACGATAATTGGCGGAATCAGACCTGTGAGAATAGTGATTTTGTACTGCAGAAGTGCCAGGGTCCCAAGCACCCACACAACAACGATACCAATGATAACCATGGGAAAGATTACAGCCTTGAACGATCTGAAAAACAGAAATAATATGACTCCTGTCACGGCCAAAGAAAGTATCGTGAACATGATAAGTTCCGACTTGGCCCTTGCCGTATTGGTAACTCTTAGGTACGGCAAGCCTGCAATTCTTATGTCAATTCCAGTCTCCTTTTCAAAGGCCTCAGCCTCAGCTAAAACCTGAGGGATTAGAATATCGCGCGCTTTTGAATTAAGCACATTTTTGTCCACGGTGATTAGGACCAGTGTTGCTCCATTGGAGTTGTTGATTAATTGGCCACTGTATAACCTGAGTTTTGCAACCTCTTTTAATAGACTATCAAGTTCTTCCTGACTTTCAGGGACTGACTCAAAGATGTCTCTTAATTTAAAGGATCCACTTTTACCATCCTTCTCGTACTTCTGAAGATTAGCTATACCTATGACACTCGTGATCCCATCTTTGCTGGCAATAGAATCCGTAAGCTTAGAGAATTCCCTGAAAGCATCAATCTTGTAAATGGCGCTATCTCTTACACCGAATGCCATGATGTTTCCATCATCACCAAAAGTCTCTCGAAATTGCTTGAAGTAGATCATGTCTACATCGTCATCTGGGACAATATTTGCAAGATCAAAAGACCATTGAAGGTTCTGAATCTGCATGCCCATAAAGACCGTGATTAACACAAGAATGACCATCAAAGTCACTCGGAAACGAAGGATAATATTTGAGAGTTTATACCACATTTTAAAATAGTGCGCAAAGGTAACAGGATAAGCCGTAGAGGCAAGGTTTTCAGTAGGTTAAGTAACTAGAAGAGGGTAACGATATGATTCACATTTGTTGTTCTCCAAGAGCGAATAGGGAATGAACCCACTCATCCGACCAGTTCGAGATTACTGCTAAATGGTTAGCTCAGCCAGATTGTAAATTCATTGTAGTCGATCCAGAATATCATTTTTTGAAATTAGAAAACTATATTTATGACTGAATTAGTTTATAGCAAAATGCCTAAGATCATAATTACTTCAGTGCAGTGCACCACACCTGACGAAATCGATAAAGATGAGATGTATCTCAAGTTTGATGGACAAAAGATTTGGCCAGAGGGCGAAAAATATCATCGGGTAGATACTGGTGATGTTGAGGAGATCCATAAAGAACTGGAAGTGGCAGAAGGGTGGAATAAAATTGAGTTGTGGGATTATGATTTTGTAAGCCTCAATGACTTGCTGGGGGTTTTCAAATTTAAGGTCGACGATACCCCTGGAAAGTACTCAACGAGTATGGAGTTGCTCGAACGGAACAGCACAGCCAGCTATATGCTTTTTTGGGAAATCCCAGAATAACTCTCTTTTTAGACAGGAAGTCTATACCCCTTGATAGTCTGATACAAACGAACGGCATGAGAGTCTGTCAGACCGCTGATAAAATCAATGATAATTTGCAGTGTTTCATAGACCGAAAGATCGGAGGCTAATTGCACAGCAAATTCCTCTGGGAGCAATCGCAAAATCGAAATGTGTTTTGGCTTAGCTTTATCAAATTTTGAAGAGTATGCAGATACAGCGAAAGCCTCCATCAATTGATCAATAACCTCATGACCTCCTGCTTCTCTTTCCAGTACTTGCTTCGATTGATAGATCTTTTCAATGGAGAGTTTAATAATAACATCAAGTTCCACTGAAGATGGGATAAGACTGGTTAGTGCCTTGTCGAAATTGCCGTCCAGCATTCCTTCCTCATATTTTTCAAAGGCAGCTGAACACTCTGAAATCAATTTGCTTATAGTCATTGCTCTTAGTGTGCCGAGCTTCTGATTCAGTGACGGAATTTTGGAAAGTTTCTCTTCAGAAAATGCATTTCCAATAATTGAAGCAAACAATCCTTTTACTTGCTCAAATGGAACCAGTCCCAAACGACACCCATCTTCAAGGTCAATGATGTGGTAGCAAATGTCATCTGCAGCTTCAACCAAAAAAGCTAAGGGATGTCTAGACCACTTGTTTTCGGCAAGCTTAACAAGCCCCATTGCATCAGCCATTTGTGAAAAAAGACCTGAATCACACTGATAGTAGCCATACTTTTTCTGACTTTTTCGACCCGTTTCCTTTTCACATGAGGATGACAATGGGTATTTCGTGAAAGCCCCCAAACTTGCGAAAGTGAGCTTGAGCCCACCGTTGATTTTACTGTTTAAAATTCGCAATCCCTGCGCATTTCCTTCAAAGGTGGTTAGGTCATTCCATTCTTCTGGCAACACTTTCTCTTCGTACGTTTTACCGACCTCATTGCTCAAAAAGAAAGAGGAAATACTATCCTCTCCTGAATGGCCGAATGGAGGATTGCCAAGATCGTGTGCCAGACATGCTGCACCCACAATACCACCGACATCGCCAATCGTGAAACCCTCTTTGGCTAATTCAGGATATTTCTGGAGCAGAAAAGCTCCTGCATTTTTACCAAGTGAACGTCCAACACTTGAAACTTCCAGACTATGCGTGAGACGGGTATGAACGAAATCATCTTCTGGAAGAGGAAAAACCTGGGTTTTATCTTGAAGTCTTCGGAAGGGATGGGAAAATATAATCCTGTCGTAATCTTGTTCGAATCGACTTCTAGTGTCTGCCGACGTTTGCATTTTTGACTCGCCACTTCTTTGTGAGGAAAGCAGTTGATTCCAATTCATTTTGAAAAATTAGGGTTTTTCTAGTAAAGCCGGGTCTTGGCGCAATAGCTTCGAAAGTGTGGTGTATGTGAGGGGATGTTTTTCCAAAAAGCGAACTGGCTGCTCAAAAAAGTTCTCGACAGCCACGGCAAAAAACTCTTCGCTGTTCACAGCTCCATATTCTCTGAAAAACTCTTCTCGGCCTTCATCAATTTCTCTCATGGTATGAGCAGCACGAATCTCCCACTCCTTCAAAATTTGTGGATCAAGAAAATTGTACTCTTCATTTGTGATTTTATTTTCCAAACGTAGGGCATGGGCCATTTCGTGCAACCCTAAATTCCGACCATCAGAATGAATATAACCTTCAACAAAGGACTTCCACGATAAGACAATGGCACCAAGCCTGGGATTTACCTCACCCTTATGGTGGGTTCTATTTATCGTACTGTAGTATGCATCTGGATAAACAAGAATAATTCTAAAGTGGCTCAATTGAAGCTTTGGAAATCCGAAAGTCAACTGAATGGCAGAGGCTGAAATTAACACCTTCATCTCGTCACTTACTGAGTCGATGTTTCTTGCAATGAATTTTTTGGTTGTGATGAAACGGGCAACTCTCTGACTAAATACCTTCTTTGATTCAGGGGGCAGTTTTTGGTAAAAAGTAAAGTATGTGTTTAGATAGTGTAGGTGCTTTTTACTCAAATAAATCGCTTGATATACAGAGCCTGTTTTTTGATATCGTGTGACGCCCTGGATTACGATAAAAACTGAAACAATGAAGATGAATATCAAGCTAGCGTTTTTAGCAAATGTTTCATGTCCACTTTTTCATGCAATGTCGTGATCAGCTCATCTACAGAAATTCGCTCTTGCTGCATGCTGTCTCTTTCACGGATCGTTACGGTATTGTCTTCCAAGGTTTGGTGATCAATAGTGACGCAGTACGGAGTGCCGATGGCATCTTGTCTGCGGTACCTTCTTCCAATCGCATCTTTTACGTCATACTGATACGAAAAGTCAAACTTAATTTCATTAAGTATCTCCTCAGCTTTTTCAGGTAAACCATCCTTATTAATCAAAGGGAGTATCGCTACTTTGTTTGGAGCTAATGCCGGAGGAATTCGTAAAACTGTCCGCTCACTACCATCTTCCAGCTTCTCTTCTTGATATGCAGATGACATAATCGCTAAAAACAGCCGATCCAGCCCAATGGAAGTTTCCACTACATAGGGAACGTAGCTTTCATTCGTATTTTGGTCAAAGAATTGAAGCTTCTTTCCAGAGTGTTCCTCATGTGCTTTTAAGTCAAAGTCAGTTCTGGAGTGAACCCCTTCCAACTCTTTGAAGCCCATTGGAAAATCGAATTCGATATCACAAGCTGCATTGGCATAGTGAGCTAGATTCAAATGATCATGAAATCGATACTTTTCTTCTCCAAGTCCTAACGACTTGTGCCAGCTAATCCGCTTTTCTTTCCAGTGCTCATACCATTCCATTTCAGTACCTGGCTTCACAAAAAACTGCATCTCCATTTGTTCGAATTCTCTCATTCGGAAAATGAACTGGCGCGCGATGATCTCATTTCGGAAGGCCTTACCAATTTGAGCGATGCCAAAAGGGGGCTTCACTCTGGATGTTTTTTGCACATTCAGGTAATTGACAAAAATACCCTGAGCTGTTTCTGGCCGCAGATAGATTTTTTCTGCCCCGTCAGCGAGTGAGCCAACTTCTGTCGAAAACATCAAATTGAACTGCCTAACATCGGTCCAACTTTTG